>JAIPFQ010000070.1:0-10415 GCA_021736605.1 Spirochaetales bacterium
CATGCGGCAGCTGATATCCCGTTTACTACCAGTCCTTTCCGGTAAAACATACAGAAGCAAATCAATAAGATGAGCTCCGAGGTCTCCCAGAACTCCTTGAGTCGAGTGTTCTTTAGAAAGTCTCCATGCCCACTTTCTTTCCGTTTCCCAATCCCCGAAATTCCTGCTGTAGAGCCAGCCCTGCAGATATTTCCCATCTATGTGAACAATCTCTCCCAGCTCCCCGGATTCTACGGCCTCTTTAAGCAGGCGCGAAGCCGCAGAATTTCGTTTTGAAAAATTTACCATGGTATGCAGGGATGTATGCAGAAATGCAGTTCTCATCTCTTCAGCCTGGCTGAGTGTTCGGGCCATAGGCTTATCACAGAAAACACTATAGCCGGCGTTCAAGCCTGCCATCGCGACGGGGTGGTGAAGGAAATCAGGTACCGCTGCCAAAACTGCATCAAGTTTCTCCTGGCCCATCATCTGGTTATAATCCGTATATACCCGAGAGATACCCCACTGCCGGGAAAATGAAGTCCCTTTTTTCAGGGAAGGGTCACAGCAGCTTTGGATAACTGCAGCTCCGTTACGCGGAAAAACTTTTGCATAATGGTTTCCCATAAAACCGCATCCCACAAGCCCCAAACGGATTTTCCCAATCCCGTCTCTTCTTTCCCCGTATTTCTGTAATCCAGTTTCCTCAATAGACACTCCAGATTCACCTCATGCGTACCTTTTTCTCTGCAGAACTGCACTTCCGTTTTACATGATCCAAGTATTACTGCCTGCACACTCCCGTTGAATGTCTAATGATAAACCCTGTATCAAGAGAACGCAATTCCCCGTTTACATTTGCAGCTGATTCTCCTTCAATTATACTGATGAGAATACGTACGGCTTCACTGCCCATTTTTGTTATGGGCTGATGAATTGTGGTAAGGGGGGGATTTGTATCTTTGGCAGGCCCTAGATTATCAAAGCCGATGATGCTGACATCCCGCGGTACTTCAAGCCCCCGTTCCTTACAGTAGAGAAAAACCCCCATAGCCTCCCTGTCGGAAGCGCAGAAAATAACCGAAACAGGTTCGTCTCTATTCAGCAGAGAATCCGAAGCCCGGTACCCGCTGGTCTTGGAAAAATTCCCCTCAACGATTTCAGTCTGAAGCTCCATCTCCCTGCACACATTCGTAAAAGCCTTGAGACGTTCTCTGCCGTCCCAGTATGAAAGATCACCAGTGATATATCCCAGCCGTCTATGTCCCAGAGAGACTGCATGACGCACAGCTTCACGGGTCCCCTTACAGGGGTCACTATTTACACAGTTCATACCGGGAACTTTATTGTTAAGCAGTACAAAAGGTATTCTTTTCTGTTTCAATTCTTCAAAACGAGGATCACCCAGGGGTGATACAGAGAAAACCAGTCCATCAACTTCTTTCCCATACACATAAGTGCTGAGATCTTTATATTCCTCTTCAACCTTATCAAGAATTATGTTGATGGTATATTTATGCTGTTCCGCTTTTAAAAGCACTCCATCAAGAAGACGAGGGAAATAAGCCCTGGAGAAAGGAGAAAATGATTTATACGTTCGAACAACAAGACCTAATCGGTATGTCCTGTTTGAGGCTAGCAGCACCGCCTGTCTGTTGGGAATATAGCCGAGCTCCCGGGCAGTCTGCTTAACCCGTTCCCTGACCTCAAGAGAAATCATCTTAGAATTATTCAAAGCCCTGGAGACAGTGGATTCAGCAACTCCCGCGGCTTTTGCGACTTCTGTTCTGGTAACTTTTTTTCTCACAATCAACAACGTCCTTTAATTTCGGGTATTGTATAATATAACTTTTATGTTCGTCGAGTGGGAAACGAATAGATTTCACCCGTAAAGCAAGCTAAATAACTTTAACAGCTGACGCTTCTGAACCTTTGTACTCGGCTAATTAGGGTATTCCGTTTTTACAGAATTAAACAAAGCCTATTTACACATCAAAAACAGCCCCGGAAAGAATCCTTCTCCCCCCGGGGCTTGTTCAAAGAAAGTAATTTCTGTTTTAAATCTGCCTGTATACACACAATAAGCAGAAAAGCTCAGATACAGAAAATTACATTCACCTTCAATTGATTCATAATCTTTAGAATACCGAAGCCGGTGTATAATAATCTTCAGCATTCTCTTCGGTAATAAGCTCGGCAGCCAGGATGATCTTAGACGGAACAGCCTGCTGATAGTATCCAGGCAGGGAAATACCTTTTGTTCCATAAACTGCCAGAGATACTCCAGTCGCGGCCATTGACGGATGATAGGTAACATCTGCTTTCACAAGTTCGTCCCCATCAATTATCATCTTGATAATATCTTTTGAACCGGCACCGCCGAGAAAAATATCAATATCATTGCGGCCGGATTCTTTGTATGCCTGGAGAACTCCTTTGAGAACATCATCATCCTGGGCGAAGACAGCATCAATATCATCATATTTCTGGAGATAGTTTTCCATAATCTCCAAACCTTTTTGTGTTGACCAGTAGGCTGGCTGGGAATCAAGAATCTCTATACCTGGATACTCATCCATAACAGCTTCAAATGCTTCAACCCGCTCAGTGTTAATCACACAGGGTATTCCTTCCAAAGCTACAATTTTCCCTCTGCCGTTCAGCTCTTCAGCCATCCACTGCGCACTCACACGACCAAGGCCGGGATTATCACCTGCTATATAGGCATCCGAAATACCGCTCTTAGTCAGCCCGCGGTCAATAACAACGGTATAAATACCAGCTTTATGAGCCTCTTCTACAACAGGCGTCAAGGGAGCCGAATCATGAGGCAGTATAACGAGTGCATCAATTTCCTGTACCATAAGGTCTTCAACAACAGCTACCTGGGATGCAGGATCAGCGGCGGTTTTCATGATGAATTCAATACTCGGATCCCGGGCTTCCCACTCCTTAATTGCTTTCTCTGCCCACCAAACTACTCCGCCTGTCCAGCCATGGTCTGCTGTAGGTACCGTAACTCCAATCTTCACAGCTTCACCGCTGACTGTTTCAGCCTCAGCAGCTGCTTCACCATCACCCTGTGCAAACACCAATGTACTTGCACACATGAGAACCAATAAAACGATTAACGCTTTTTTCATGAATTCCTCCTTAATTAGACTCTAAGCAAATTTGTATTCTCAGTTCCCTGCAGCCTAGCCTGTTCAGGAACTTTTATTCTTTTTGTACTGCAGCAGTACAGCGAAAATAATTACTAAACCCTTTACTGTTCCCTGCAGATAGGGAGAAACCCCCATCATATTCAGCATATTGTTTATTATGCCCAGGATTACAGCTCCTAAAACAGTTCCGATAACTGTCCCGCTTCCGCCGGACATCGAAGTTCCGCCAATCACCACCGCAGCAATTGCATCCAATTCATATGCATTCCCGGCATTTGATGAACTGATAGAATTCAGCCTTGATGAAAGCATGACAGCGGTTACTCCCACGGTTAATCCAGTGATAACATACGCCATAAATCTTACTAATCGAGTTTTGATCGCAGAATATCTGGCAACCTGTTCATTCGCTCCAACAGCGCAAATATAGCGGCCGTAGCGTGTATGATTTAAGAGCAGGTGCAGCAGGATGGTGAGCCCAATAAAAACCCACACGGGAATAGGCACCCCTAAAAAGAGGCCTGAACCGACATTCTGATATGCAGGGCTTTCAGACCGATATTCACCAGCATTGACAAAATAGAGGGTTAGGGAGCGAAATATCGACATGGATCCAAGGGTTACAATAAAGGAGGCTATTTTAAAGCGTGTAACAATGAACCCGTTAAATGCCCCGCTCGCCGCCCCTATCACAAGCGCCGCCAGTATTGCCAAGAAAATGCTGAAACCCGTTGCCCCTGCGGCATTCAGAACAAGAATTGCCAAACCGCCCACAAATGCGGTCATTGATCCAACAGATAGATCAATTCCGCCGGAGATAATGACGAAGGTCATTCCCAAGCCGATAATACCCGTGTATGATACCTGCCGTAAAATATTGAGCAGATTTCTCCCTTTCAGGAAATAGGGACTGGAAAGTGATGCAATAATAAATATTATGATCAGAGCGATCAGGGCAGCATACTTTGAGAAATCTACATCTCTAATTGTTTTCAGCTTCATACGCTAATTCCTTCCTTAATACCAGTTGCATAAAACATAATTTCTTCTTCACTCATGTCCTTATCCTGTATTTCCCCAGTAAGTCGACCTTCCCGCATAACAAGAACCCTATGGCACATGCCCATAATCTCTTCCAGTTCCGAGGATATAAACATACAGGCAATATTCTCTTTCGCCAGTTCACGGACAAACTGATAAATCTCCATTTTCGCATTAACATCTATTCCCCTGGTCGGTTCATCAAGGATAAGTATATCCGGTTTTGTGTCCATCCATTTTGCAAGATAGACTTTCTGCTGATTGCCTCCGCTGAGAAAGCGCAGCTTAGATAAAAGAGAAGCAGCTTTTATATTGAAACTTCTCACATACTCATCCGTAGCGGCCTGCTCCTTTTTTCTGTCGATGAAAGCCTTAACATATCGGCGCAGTGAAACAAGGGTTATATTTTGGGGAACTGTAAAATCCATGAGAAGACCTTTTCCCTGTCTATCTTCAGACAGATACGCTATTCCGTGCTTAACTGCCTCTCTAGGGTGATCAATCTGCACTTCTTCTCCGCAAACCAAAATTCTACCGCCGCTTTTCTGCCTGATCCCCATAATAGTTTCCGCTAATTCAGTCCTGCCGGCACCCATCAATCCTGCAAAACCGAGGATCTCTCCTCTCTTCAGGGTAAAACTGATCTTATCCAGCAGGCCAGGTACTGTAAGATCCTCCACTTTGAGGATGTTCTCTCCTTGTGTAAACTGCTTCCGTGGAAAAACCTGATTCAACTCTCTTCCAACCATGCCTCTGGCCATCTGATTTATATTGAGCTCAGCAGTGGGAGACAAACTGATCTGTTCGCCATCCCTGAGAATCAGCACTCTTCCGCAGATAGTTTTCACCTCCTTGAGTTTATGGGAAATAAAGACGATTGAGACACCTCGCTCTCTCAACTTCCCCATGATCTGGAAGAGGATCTTCACTTCTTCAGAATTAAGCACTGTTGTAGGTTCATCCATGATAAGAATCTTCGATTCATGCACCAAAGCCTTCCCAAGCTCTACCATCTGCTTCTGAGCTACACTCAAATCCATCATTCTGGCGTCCGGACTGATTTCAGTCTGCAGTTCTGAAAGAACCTCCTGGGTTCTGCGCCGCATGCTTGCTTTATCTAAGAGTCCTTTTTTCACAAGTTCATTACCGAGAAAAACATTTTCAAACACAGCCAGGGTGTTAACAAGATTAAATTCCTGAGGGATCATGGTAATTCCAAGCTTTTTAGCATTAATGGGATCACGTATTTCGACCTGTTCCCCTCCCATTCGAATTATTCCTTCCGTAGCCGTATAAATCCCGCTGAGTATCTTCATAAAAGTCGATTTTCCAGCTCCATTTTCTCCAATAACACCGAGAATTTCTCCCGGGTGCAGGGACAAGGTAACTTTGTTGAGCACCCGGACACCGGAAAACTCCTTTGAGACGGATTCGGCTTCAAGAAGTGCTGTATTCATGCAATACTCCTTACTGCTCCATAGCTCCGTCAAACTGTACATTGGAGGACTGAAAGTCTTTTTCCTTTACAAACCTGCAGGACTCCTCCGCGCCGTACATCCGTTCCATACCATTGTCTTCCCATTCCACAGAAAGCGGACCGGAATAGCTTATATCGTTCAGTGCACGAATTATCTCTTCAAAATTGACATCCCCGTGCCCAAGAGATCTGAAATTCCATCCCCTACGATGATCACCGAAGGGTAGATGCGATCCGAGGATTCCTGATCGCCCGTCCAGTGTGACTGAAGCATCTTTCATGTGTACGTGATAAATCCTTTCAGGAAAATCTTTGATAAATACTTCAGGCGTCATCCCCTGCCAAATCAGATGGCTGGGATCAAAGTTCAAGCCCAGAGTTTCCCGGTAATCAAAGACTTCAAAAAGCTTTTTGGTAGTCCAATAGTCATAGGCTATTTCTGACGGATGCACTTCAAGAGCAAATTTAACACCGGCATCATCGAAAGCATCAAAAACAGGAGACCAGAGTTCAACAACTTCCTTGTAGCCATCTTCTACCATGTTTGCTGAATTCTGCGGAAAGGAGTAGAAAAATTTCCAAATCGGGGATCCCATGAAGCCGGTGACCACTTTACAGCCCATGGCTGCGGCTGCCTTTGCTGTGAGCTTCATTTCTGAAACAGCCCATTCTCGGATTTTTTCCGGATTTCCCTTATATGCATCCGGAGCAAAACCGTCTAACCGTTTATCCCAAAGATCTCCTACGCACTGACCGGCTAAATGTGCTCCCAGCGCCCAGCATCGTAACCCGTTCTTCTCCAGTATACGTTTTTTCTCCTGCACATATGCTGGGTCTGAGGCTGCTTTTGAAACATCCATATGATCACCCCAGCAGGCTATTTCTATTCCGTCATATCCGAATTCACCCATTGTTTCACACAGGTCTTCAAATTTCATATCCGCCCATTGTCCGCTGAAAATTGTTACCGGCCGTGCCATAATCATTCTCCTTTTCATATAAAAATCTCATGTTTCTGCGCATGTTCCATATGACAGTACATGCATCTGCCCCTGAAATGATCTGCTTAGAGCATATTCACCCAGGCAGCTTCCTTTTTTGAGCTTTCCACACATTTTTCGATAAAGAGGACTCCTTCATAGCCCTTTTCCAGCTGCGGAAAATCCATATCATTACTGGTCAGCGTTTCTCCATTTTTCTTCTTCCGTAAAGCGCCTGTATAGGTTTTATAAATATTCGCAAAGGCTTCAAAATACCCTTCGGGATGTCCTGCCGGAACTCTGACCAGAGAGTTCGGATGCTCTGAAAAGGCATCTCTTCCCCGGGATAGGGTTTTTACAGGTTCACCAGCGACGGCTAACTGAAAATGATTCGGATCTTCCTGATTCCATGTGACAGACCCTTTTTCACCAAAAATTCTTACCTGCAGGGCATTATCACTCCCCCAGGCAATTTGCGAGCACCAGTAAATCCCTTTTGCACGATTGTCATAATCCACCATAATTGTCGCGTTATCATCAAGCTGTCGGCCATCTACCATAATATCCAGGCGAGCGCTCAGCCGTCTAATCTTCAGATCAGTCATATATGAGACCATATTTTCCATGTGGCTGCCGATATCTCCGACACAGTTGGATATTCCGCTTTGCGCTGGATCCGTTCGCCAGGCAGCCTGCTTGTTTTCTCCGGATTTTTCTAAGGGTTCTGCAAGCCAATCCTGGGGATACTCGGCGTTTACGAACGTAATTTTCCCAATGGTCCCCTGCTGTATCAGATTTCTAATCTCCTTGACCGCTGGATAACCAGTATAGGTATAGGTAATACCGAAGAGCAGGTCCTTTTCCTTTGCCAGCTCCATCAGTTCTCGAGCTTCCTCACTTCCTGTAGTCAGCGGTTTATCACAAACAACATGAATTCCCTGCTCCAGAAATGTCCTGGCAATTGAGTAGTGTGAGCTGTTGGGTGTTACAATGACTACAAAATCAATACCAGAGTCATGTTTTGCTTCCTCATATGCCATCTCAGTATAGGATTCATAGAGCCTTGATTTATCAATATGGAGAGCGGCACCTGTGGAGAGCGTCTTAGCTAAGCTTCTTGAAAAGCATCCTGCGGTCAGTTCAGCCTGATCATCAAAACGAATAGCCCGTCTATGGACATCCCCGATAAATGAGCCTTCTCCGCCGCCGACCATTCCGTATCGTAACCTGCAGTTTGCTTCCCGGCTTCTGCTTGCTTCAATCATATTGTTCTCCTCCTCATGTAAATTCCTCACAAATAAGCACATATAAAGTATCAGTACTTTTACTCATTATGCACGCACGTGCGTACAGTGTAAAATTACTCCTGCTCATTCAAGCAACTTCCCGGAAATATTGAATTTACTGCAGGATATCAAGCATTATTTCAGTATATAGTACGCAGCATGATATATTTTTATGCACGCGAGTGCACTTGATATAATCAGATTACCATAACTGTTTTCTGAAATCAAGAAATTTTTTTTAAATTCTCTAATTTTTTATTCACCCCAAAATTTTCGGCAGGGCACAAGTGTTCCTAATTACGGCGCTTCAGGTATGACTGCGATTGCCTGTTCCAGGCTTGAAAATACTTTACTGCTTCCGGATAAGTGTATGCACATATTCCGCGGCGGTAGAGAGGTCAGGGAAAATACGTTCAGCCAGCTTTTCGCATGCAGCATCCGGAGCTTTTATATCCGGAATCATAATAGATCTGATGCCTGCTGCAGCTGCGGCGGCGATCCCCGCATGGGAGTCCTCAAGAACAAGACAACAAACCGGCTCTGCAGCTAGTTTTTCTGCTGCGGCGAGAAAAATATCAGGCTCGGGTTTTCCCCTGCTTATTTCATCTCCGCAGACGACAGCGTCAAATCGTTCATATAATCCGGCTATTCGAAGTACCTTTTCCGCTTGGCTGCGTTCCGTAGATGTTGCCACGGCTTTACGGATTCCGTGGCGCTCAAGCAGTTCGAGCATACTCAGCAACCCGGTTTTTAAGGGAACTCCCTGCTTCTTGAAGCGTTCAAATTTCTCCTGAATCCGCAATTTTCGAACTGTATGATAATCAAAACCGGCACCTAAGGCTTCACGGAAAATTACTTCAGTATCCTCCCGGGTGCGGCCAACGGAATTGAGAATCAGTGATTCAGGAATATCGTATCCCTGGGCGGCCCCAATAGAGCGCCATAGCTCCATATCAAGCCTTTCTGTATCGATCATCAAGCCGTCCATGTCGAAAAGCACCGCATCTATACGATTGCCGCGGTTTTCCGATGACTCTGGAAAAGTTTTCATAGCCTGTATATTCCTCATGCTGATAGCTGCAGCCTTTCCTATGCATTTTATAATGAGCTCTCTTCTTTGTATATCCCCTGCTTGATTTTCTGCTGTTGTTCAGGGAATACACTACTTTTCGTCAAGGTACGGCAGCAGTATGTGCAGAACAGCAGTTTGTCCAGAAAAATTGTGACTTGACCGCAGAGATCTTTGCCCGTATGATTTTATAAAAATCGTATATCAAAAGAACATAGACAGGAGAAAACACTCATTCTGTTCCCAGGAGTTATTAACCATGAGTAGACGGATATTCTTTATCTTACTTTCTTTCAGCCTCCTTTGCGGAGCTCTTTCCCTCGTCTCGGCTGAAGAGATGAGTACTGACTCTGGAAGCAGTATATACTGGAGCCAGACAATCAGCAGCGGTCTTGGAGGAGGTTCAGCAAAGGACTCATCCGTATCACCCCTGGTCAAGTCTGGATTTCACAGTTTCTTCAACCATGAAAATCTGATTGATTTCGGCGGGCTGATAAACGATACGGATTTCGGCGTAGTTTCAGGCTTCTCTCTGGTTCAGCAGGATGCTTCAGCTGATCTCATGCCTTTTTTCATGACCCCCTATATGTATCTGCAGAACAATCTCCGCTTCCGGCTTGCCCGGGAAGACTTCCGGGATCCTGCCGGTTTCACCTGGGAACCCTTCTCCTCTCCAGTACTCTCATTTCAGCCCGATTTCTGGCAGATCTCAGCCGGCGGGGGTTTTGATGTCGGGGCACTCTCCATGCTTCATTATGTCAACAATGCTCCAGCTTTCAGACATGCTGATGCTTCTCTCACGGCATCTGTCCAGGCTGCACTGAATTTCAGCACTTCCTTCTTTTCCTGGAAACCCCTCTACTGCAGCCTGCAGGCAGTAATCACCAGTTCCCTGGTAAGCATTTACAACACCTATCCCTATGCTCCGAGCATTCCGCCGCAGGATAACACGGATTGGAAGGTAATTTTTGATCACTACGCCGTAGCAGGAATTCCCAATGCCTGGAAGACACGAACAGAAGTTAACCTGTCCATTCATCTCGATAACGGGCACAGCGTCAGCTTCGGCTATCTGCATAATTTGTATAATTTCAAGAAAATTGATATCGATATCCAGGGGGGAAGCAGCCTCTTCTCCCTGGGTTATACCATTCCTTTCTCAAAACCTGAAACATGGAGGTATGCACGATGACTCCATTGCGAAATACAATCCCGAAATCAAGTAAACCTTCCCTGCTTCCTTACAAACTGATCCTCCCCTTGCTGCTCTTTTCAGCACTCTTTTCTCTCCTGCTTATCTCCTGCAGCAATCCGCTCATGGAAGACAGCTTCTCTAATGACCCATATACCAATTTGCATTATCTCTGGGAGGATCTGGATAAGCGCTACGCCTATTTTGAGGAGAAGGGAATTGATTGG
>JAIPFQ010000071.1:0-10262 GCA_021736605.1 Spirochaetales bacterium
ACCCCTCCGCTTCAATCCTTTGTCAATGAATTCAGCAAACTTGGGATAATTGAATCACTATTAGCACATACCTGATGAGGATGCCGCGGAATATGAAATAATTTGGTGAAATTTTTTACTTTGTTTCTATGAGATTTATTTAGGTTCTATCTGAGTAGACAAGAAGCTGGGAAGTTGGTATTTTAACACACTCATTGCTTGACCTTAAATAGTATATCGAATACTATTATACTAGTATATGCCTAGTATTCGGTGTTGAGCAATATTTTAATGCAGTTTTCGAAAATTGTACACAATTTTCTGTAATACCTGTGGAGGATGTTAAGAATAATGGCTACGTCGATGGATGTAAATGGTGTAAGCAGAAGTTCCCGGAAGGAGGGTCAGATGAAAGCTCGTGTAGTGAGACAGAGTTATTCCGAACAGGTATATCACTACATAAAGGAACTCATACTGTCCGGAGAATTGAAGCAGGGAGACAAAATTGTAGAGGACAAGATAGCAAAGCTTTTTGGTGTTAGCAGGACACCAATCAGGGAAGCTCTCACACGTCTGCAGGTTTCTGGTCTGGTGCATCTTCAACCCAGAAGCTACGCAGAGGTTGTCCGCATTAATGCTCGTGAAGCCAGTGACATTGCGCAGCTTCGTCTTCATCTCGAACAGATGGCGTTCAGATTGTTGAGTACAGTAAAAGATCCGCAAGGCATAGAACGTCTAAAAGAGGCGGCCGAACAGGCAAAAGATTCTATTATGAAAAAAGATAAGGCAGGATATTTCGAGGCAGACTCAATTTTCCATCAGACAGCCGCTGCATACTGCGGCAACAGCCAGCTTTCGGCGGTGTATAAACAGTTTGAAAGCAAAGTCCAGCTTTTGCGCATCGCACAGGACGTACCGCTGGGACGTCTAGAAGTATATATGCGGCAGCATTTCGATATCATAGATATGATTGAGAACGGTAGAAAGGATTCCATTGAAGAACTTCTGAGGATCCATATAGTTCATGATTTATCCATGAACTATGCTATATCGTGAATAACACAAAACAAAGGTTTTCGTCAGGAGAGGTTTTTAAGAACACGAGTACCGCTGCTTATTGGAGATACTGCAGGTATTAGCCCATAGATTTGCATGATTTTGTTACCGATCTTCCAGAGGAGGTCGGAAGAGTGAAAATTATCCTTGCCGGAGATGGAAAAGTTTTTGAAGAGGCTATGTAGGTAGCCGGGGACATAGATGAGATTTTCTTCAATATATTCCTGTTTGTCCTCATCAGCGATCATGCTTCCTTTTTCGCTTGCACAGCAGAATACCTCTTCATTACCAGCATGGGAATTAGCATTTGTCTAGTTTCCTGGTTCAGCCGTTGATGTGTCTGCAGAGAGATTCTGGCTGTCCAAGATCTATGGAACTGAGATGTGTTTGACAGCTTTATCCTATGGAGCATAGATGTGATCTCCATTAACTTCGTCCTCATAAATAATGTGCATAATTATTTATTTCTCTTATTGTAGTATATTGTATACTAAAATAGTAAAAAAGATAGAATGGGGGTATATGGCAGACAATTACATACCCAAGAAGAAATATTGCTCCAACGGTAAAAAACTCTCCAATACCATTTTTATTAGCCTCTTATTGTGTGTATTTAGATAAAAATATCTATAATATTGCAAGCCGAATTGAGATTAAACTTAGTTATTAATTTTTTCTGTGATTATCCTTGACAAAAAATGTATATAGTATACAATTCTAACCATGATGACGACGAAGGAGGGTAAATGAAACGTCTAAATTCCAGAGTTATTTTTCCGATTATAACGGGGATTGTCGGTGTGCTGTGGATCATTATCGGTCTAACCAATCATGACTGGTGGGTTGAAGGGAGACCTCAAAGTGGTTTTTTCCCTTCTATAGTAGGAGGACTGCTGCTATTTATAAGTTTTCTGGCCGTTATCAATGAGCTTAAGGAAGAGAAAACTGTTTTTCTCTTAAGCCACATATATCCGGTGCTGGCTGCAGTCGGAATGGTAGTCTTGGCTCAGCTTGTCGGATTCTTCCCGGCACTTATCCTTTACGTGTTCGGATGGCTCAAGTGGTTTGAGAAATACCGGCTTGTCTTCTCTACTCTTACTGCGTTAATAACCGGCGCAGCGATGTATGGAATATTTTATATGTGGCTTCGTGTTCCCTTCCCCGAAGGGCTGATTTTAAAACTGATATAGGAATGTACATATGGAGATAATAGATCTGCTTTTAAATGGATTTGCAATTGCTTTTTCGATAAAAAACTTTTTCGCTGCTGCATTAGGTGCCTTTTTGGGTATCATGGTCGGAGCTATGCCCGGGATCGGCTCTCTTGCAGGTGTGGCGCTATTACTTCCGCTGACTTTTAAATTCGACCCCACCACGGGAATGATCATGCTGGCGGCGCTATATTACTCTAACATGTACGGTGGTGCCTACAGCTCGGTCCTCATTAACATACCGGGAGATACACCGGCCGTTATGACTGGTCTCGACGGCCACCCCCTGGCAAAGCAGGGCCGGCCGGGAACAGCCTTATTTACCTCCAACATAGCTTCGTTCATTGGCGGCACGATCGGGATCGTTATTCTCACCATCATAGGGCCTGGACTCGCTAGATTCGGACTCAATTTCGGACCAGTGGAAATGGCGGCCCTCATGGCGGTAGCTATGACTTCCCTAGGTTGGCTTCTTGGTGACAACCCTGTACGAGGTCTTGTCGCCACTCTGCTTGGAATACTCTTGGCGACCATGGGATTTGATGCGGTCACTGGTTTGCCGCGTTACGATTTCGGTTCAATTTATCTTCTTAGCGGTATTCCTTTTATACCTCTTGTAGTGGGTATATTCGGATTTTCGCAAGTCATTGAGATGATGGAACAGAGAAAAAAAACGAAAACTTTCGATACCAAAAAGCTTACGCTGCGTGACAGTCTTCTATCAAGAGGTGAGGTGAAGAGGATTCTGCCACCGGCACTGCGTTCTGGAGTCTTGGGCACATTTATCGGTGTTATTCCTGGTGCGGGAGCAACAACAGGTTCTTTTCTCAGCTATCTAATGGAAAAACGCATAGGCAAAGATGGACACAAGCTTGGTACCGGAAGGGTTGAGGGAGTTGCGGCAGCAGAATCTGGTAACAACGGTGCAGCGGCAGGAGCATTTGCACCGCTATTGGCTCTCGGTATTCCTGGTTCGGGTACAGGCGCTGTCCTTCTTGGTGGACTTCTGATGTATGGTCTCAACCCGGGGCCCCGCCTTTTTCAAACTCAGCCTGAGTTCACCTGGGGGCTTATTGCATCACTCTATGTGGCAAACATTATAACGTTAATTGTGGCTTTGATGATTATCCCATTTATCATCAAAATTCTCAAAGTGCCTGCCGAGATAATGATTCCCATCATTTCGACGATCTGTATTTTGGGCAGTTATAGCGCGAATAACTCTCTTTACGGTATAGTTATCATGCTTGCAGCAGGAGTATTTGGGTTTTTTATGAAAAAGTTCGGATATCCCATTGCACCACTTCTTTTAGCGTATGTGCTGGCGCCGACTATGGAGAAAAATTTTCGTCAGGCCTTGCAGATTTCAGATGGAAGCATGCTGATATTTCTACAAAAACCAATATCGGCAGTGCTTGTAATATTTCTACTTGCTACAGTAAGTTCCCCGCTTATCCAAAGGATAATCGGAAGAATAAAAAATCATAGTAAATAGGAGGAGATGTTTATGAAGAAACTGATGTTGGTCATGATACTGACAATGGCAGTTACAGCTTTTGTTTCTGCTGAGGGACAGCAGGAAGGACCGGCTGAAGATTGGAAACCAGAGAAAACGGTAACTTGGTTCTGCACCTCGAGTCCAGGTGGTGGATCTTCAATCTTCACTCAGACTATCATTGAGATCATCAAAGAAGAAGGTCTTGTAGATCAGGATATTATTATCAACTACAAGACAGACGGCGGAGGCGCTGTTGGACGGAGACAGGTGAGCAGGACTAAGAGTAATGGTCACACCCTGCTGACTTTCAACAATGGCGATCTGCAGCCGCTGGTACAAATTGAGGGTGGAGATCTTGACGATCTTACCCCGCTCGCAGTAATGGCGAATGACGGGCAGATTCTTCTCGCCCGAAGCGATTCAAAGTTTCAGAGCGGAGAGGATGTAATTGAAGCTCTCGAGAACGGTGAGCGAATCATTATCGGCGGTTCCAAGGGAGATGACATCAACCTGTACGAAAAAATTAAAGCAGAAGTCGGCGGAGATACTGAGTATCTTGTGAATGATTCCACCGGCAATGCTCTTACTCAGATACTCGGTGGTGATATCGATCTGGTAATTGCAAAGCCTGCTGCTTCCTATGAACTCGTCTCCAGTGGTGAGCTGATTCCCGTCATTGCAGCAACAAAGGATCGTTTCGATGAGCCCTTTGATGCACCTACCTTCAATGAACTCGGTTATGATATAGAGTTAACTGTGTTCCGTGGTATTGCTGGTCCGAAGAATATGCCTCAGGCTGCGGTAGACTACTGGTCGGATGTTTTCGGTAAAGTTGTTGAGACTGATGCCTGGCAGGAAGACTATCTCGGTAAATTCCTCTTGTCCGATGCATATCTCCCAGCTGATGAATCTGCTGAGTACATGCAGGAGTTCGAGGATAAGTATACCTCAAATAAGTAGGGTAAATGCTGACTCAAACTTTTCATTAATGGGGAGGCCTTCAGGCCTCCCTTTAGTAGTGAGCTCAGTAAGAGCATCCTCTAACCGACAAAAGGATCGAGTGCTGGTTATAACGCCTAGTACATAGAAAGAGAAATGAAAGTGAATAATGTGAGAAGCCTGGTAAAGCTGTTAGTTGTCAACAGTTCTAATGGGAGTATCTTTAAAGATATATCCTCATTAGGAAATCTTTAAAAAAGAATGTTAAATACATAAGAACATTTATGAGGAGATAATATGAAGCAAGTTGCCATAATTCATACTGTAAAGCCTGTATTAAATTCATTTGAATTGAATCTTAAGGATTTTTTAAGTTTTCCAATTCAAACGCACAACATTCTAGATGATTTCCTAGCTTCAGACCCTGCAGAAACTGGTTTCTTTTCTGTACAAAATAAACAGCGTCTATATAACGATATACGATCTGCAGAATTGACTGGAGCTGATGTTATTGTTGTTACTTGCTCAACATTATCTCCTACAGTCAATCAAATACGACCATTTATTAAATGTCCTGTAATTGCAATTGATGATGCTATGACAAAGAAAGCTGTAAGATTAGGAGAAAGAATTTTTGTATTAGCTACAGCTGCTAGTACGCTTAAACCAACTATTGATAAAGTGTTGGATGAAGCAAAACAGGCTAATAAGAAAGTTGAAATTGAATCTGCTGAACTGAAAGAAGCTTATTCTGCAATGAAAGAAGGCAATCTGGAAAAGCATGATCAAATCGTTATTGAACGCGCAAAAAAGATATCTGAAACTGATGTCATTATTTTAGCTCAAGCATCGATGGCGCATTTAGAAGAAAAAATTCAGACAAATAGCAGCAGTCATGTTTTATCAAGTATAAAGCTATGCATGCAGGAAATAAACGAAGTTTTAGAAAGATGATGTTTTCTGATTATTCATTTCTAAGCTTTTAAATGAGTTAATACCATATACAAAAAACAATAGGAACTTATTATGAAAACCAGCTCTCAAAAATTAAGGAAACCACGAATTGGAATAATGTTAGGGGATGCAGCAGGCATAGGGCCTGAAATAACAACAAAACTCCTGCTGCAGGAAGAGATTTATGAGCAGGCAGAAATTGTTGTTATTGGAGACAATAGAGTATTTCAACAGGCTCAAAATATTGTAGGAACAAATATACAGTTGCCAATAATAAATGAGCTGCCAAAATTGAGTTTTGATAACTCTTGTGAAGGACATGAAACAGAAAAGAAACATCAAAATGAAGTTCTTCATTTCCCCTGTCTGTTAAATCTTCCAGGAGAAGATCCTGAAAATATTCCTGTTGGAAAAGTTTCAAAGGAAGCAGGTTCGGGAGTATATAATACAATAGATTTTATTCTTAAATTAATTAAAGAGCATAAAATTGAGGGTTTTTTGTTTGCCCCGTTCAATAAGGAGTCTCTTCAGTTAGGAGGATGTCCATACCACAGTGAATTTCTAATGTTTATGGATTACTTCAACATCAAGAAAGTGCATGGAGAAATAAATATACTTGATGAGCTTTGGACTACACGGGTTACGTCACATATAGCTGTTAAGGATATTCCTCAATTTATCAAGAAACAGCGCATTTATGAAACAGTAGCATTTATTAACAGAGAGATGAAAAAATACGGAATATCCAATCCGAAAATTGCTGTTTCAGCACTAAACCCTCATGGCGGAGAGAATGGACTTTTTGGACGTGAAGAATTAGATGACATTGAGCCTGCTGTTAAAATGGCAAGAGATGAGAATATTGAAGCTTATGGCCCTTTCCCCTGTGATACAGTTTTTCTCAGGGTTGAAAAAGAAGGATATCATGCTGTTGTCTCGATGTACCATGATCAGGGGCAAGTTGCGACAAAATTGCTTGGGTTTGAGCGTGGTGTAACACTTCATGGCGGTATGCCGGTTCCTGTCGCAACTTGTGCCCATGGAACTGCTTTTGATATTGCTGGGAAAGGTATAGCACAACCTACAGCTCTAAGAGCTGCATTTGATGTTGTGTGCAGAATTGCTAATACGAATATGGAAAAAGGGAATGATGAAAAATGAATATTAATTCTGTAAAACCAAACATGGAATCAGAAATCAAATTATCCTTGGCTATAGCTCCTGAAGGTGCTTTACCCTCTGCTTTTGTGGTGTTTCGGGATAAACTTGAGACAAGTATCAAGAAAGCAGCCTATTTAGGGTATGATGGTGTAGAACTGGCTCTGCTGAGTAAGGATCAGGTAGATATCAAAGATATAAAAAGATTAATTTCGATGTATAATCTGGAAATTCCTGTAGTATCAACTGGTCAAGTATTTGCAGAAGGTGGTATGTGGTTTACCTCAGATGACTCAGCAATACGTGAAAAAGCAAAAAAGCAATTTTCTGGATTAATGGAGGTAGCTGCTGAATTTGGAGCTGATATTAATATTGGGAGACTTCGTGGTTATATAAGTGAAGAACAAACTTTTAAGCAGGCTGAAAAAAATTTCATTGAATGCTTATTGCCTCTTGCAGATAGAGCAAAAGAATTAGGGATAAAAATTCTTATTGAACCAGTTAATCGTTATGAAATAAATTACATAAATTCATGTACGGATGGTGTTTCTTTATTAGATAAATTGGAGCTTCCGGAAGTAAAGTTAATGCCGGATGTCTTTCACATGAATATAGAAGATGTGAATATTGCAGATACATTGAAACGGTATAAGGATTATATCGGGTATGTCCATTTTGCAGATAATACCCGATTTGCACCAGGGAAAGGGCATTTGAATTTTCCTGAAATAATAAATGCCTTGAAAGCAGTATCGTACAATGGGTATATAGGAGTAGAGATTCTTCCAAAACCTACTCCTGACGAAGCTGCTGAACAGGCAGTGAAGTTTTTGCGAAAATTTTTATAAGAGTAAATTTTTTTATTATTTGAACAAATGTGAAAATTTATTCAACAAGTATTTAAAACAGGTAGAATATTATGATAACAAAAATTGAACACGTTGGATTTATGGCAAAAGATACAGTGAGTTTATCTGATTGGTATGTAAAAAATCTTGGATTTGAGAAAATTTATTCCAGTTCCAGTGAACCTCCAATTGTATTTATTAAAAAAGGGGATGGAATGATAGTGGAATTGTTTCCTTGGGAAAAAGATTTTTCTGGTCCCAAAAGTGATGATAAAAAAGTTGCTCATCTATGTCTTTACTCTACAGATTTAGATCGTGACCTAGAATACCTGAAAAAAAATGAAGTAGAGATTTCTGGTGAAATTAAGAAAATGTTTGGAGGCTCACGGGCAGTGTTTTTTCGAGATGAAGAAGGTAACTGGCTTCATCTTGTAGAACGTAAAGAAATACCTTGGGAATAGTTTATGCTTCATATTTTCATAGTATACCAAAAGGCGTTATGTAGAGCTCATTGAAAGGTTGGATGTGTAGTTGAATGAGTAAAAGACATGCTTATGCATCAGCTCTTGAGCGGCTTTAATATCGCCCTTCTGCATCACATTGAGCAGATCCCTATGCTGACTGATGTAACACAGAAATTCTTCGTTGGTCATATGCATATTCAGACGGACTAACTGGATACGGGCATCTAAACGCTCGTAGGCCTCGTACAGATACTCGTTGTGTGAAGCTTCAATCAGTTTAAGATGAAACTCAGTATCCTTTTCAAACGCTTTGGCTCGATCATCCTCTTCTACCACCAATCGACGGCACTCATCGGCAATTTCCTGAAGTTCGGTGAAAATATCTGAATTAATTTCTCCGGACGCGACGCGCTCAAGGAGCAGCTGTATTCCGAAATTTTCCAAAGCGCTGCGCAGCTCAGCAATATGTTGGGCCTGCTCCATGGTGATCTCTGTCACCGTGGAACGGCTGCGCGGCTTCAGATCAACCAGTCCATAGTCGGAAAGCTTTTTCAAAGCCTCCCGGATAGGAGTTCGGCTTACCTGAAACATTTCCGCAATTTTCCCCTCAGGAATGCGTTCGCCTGGATTAAGAACTCCAGAAAGAATCATGAGCTTAAGATTGTGATAGACTTGTTCGCTGAGACTTTGCTGTTCAATCGGTATCTGCTTTTCCATTCGACAATTATAAAGAAAAGACAGGTTAGCGTCAATTTACAGTCGGTAAATACTCGTTAGTTTACTCATGATACAGAGATTTCACTGCTTAAAAGTGCAGCCTATTTCATTTTTTGGTAAAATCTGTGTATTTTACTTTAAGGAACCCAGAGGGCTATTGGGGATGGTTTTTGAGGGTGAAGAGCAGTTCACCCGCCAGCTTGATGAAAAAATTGAACCCTTCCATCCGGATGAGGCCTATTTCCAGGATGTTTTGAGCAATCTAGATCTGGATCAATACGATGGAGAAGATAATTTCTTTCATAAAGAATAGGAATAAACCCTGTCCAGCAAGAATAATCCTGAACAAGAATAATGCTGAACAAAAATGATGCTGAACATGTAATTGGTTTCAGCAAGAATGGCGTTAAAAAAATGCTGCTGAGCACGAAAGATGCTAAATGTAAATGCCCAAAATGGGAAGATATTCTGAAAAACAGCACCCACTCTGCTGATTTTACATGAAAATCAACCAAGCTGCTGTTGATTTTCACAGATTCCGGGAGTAGAATTACTCTATGTACAAAAGAATTCTCAATATGAAAGAATTATCCGCGCAAAAATCATTTTTTCTGTTTGGACCGCGCAGTACAGGGAAAACAACGCTCGTACACAATCAACTCCCTGGACATTCAGTAATCAATCTGCTCTCGAGCTCAACATATCTATCCCTTGCTGAGAATCCCTCGATAATAGCTGATATAGTCAAAGAACAGTTGAAAACGCAGAATGTTGTCATCATTGATGAAATACAGAAACTTCCTATCCTGCTGGATGAAATTCATCATCTGATTGAATCTCTCGGTATTCATTTCATCATGACGGGATCCAGTGCCCGAAAACTGCGAAGAGCTGGAGTGAATTTACTCGGGGGCAGGGCTTGGCAGGCGCTCTTATTTCCTCTTGTCTCTCGTGAAATTGATGATTTCAGTTTGGAAAAATATCTGCTGTATGGGGGGCTTCCGCAAGTATATACAAGTGAGTATCCCGAAGAAGAGCTGGATGCTTATGTACATACATATCTGCAGGAAGAGATAACTGCTGAAGCCCTCGTCCAGAATCAGCTTCAGTTTTCCAGGTTTCTGAAAGTTGCCAGTTTATCAAATACTGAACAGTTGAATTATGCCGCCATCGCCAGTGATGCGGGAGTGCCGGCAAGTACTGTAAAGAACTATTTCTCAATTCTTTCTGATACATTTCTCGGTTTCTTGGTGGAGAGCTGGAAGGGATCAAAGAAACGCAAGGCTGCCGCTTCCCCAAAGTTTTATTTTTTTGATCTTGGAGTAGCAAATTTCCTCGCCGGAACCAGGCAGCTGCAGAAAAACACTGCCGAATTCGGAAAAATATTTGAGCATTTTATTGCAATGGAACTGCGGGCTTGGCTGTCCTACAGAAGGAT
>JAIPFQ010000072.1:0-10213 GCA_021736605.1 Spirochaetales bacterium
TTAATAAAACTCTGTAGATCTTCGAGGCGGTGCGCCCTGCTTCTGGCACATACTGCTGCAGGGGCATCGCAGAGAAAGCAGCTTCTCGCAGGAAAACCGATCTCTTCCCGCGAGATACCTCTGCCGGATTCCGGATCGAGGACATCAATATCCCAAAGACGTCCCAAAGGAGCCGTTTCTTCAATATCTACGGTAAGTTTTTTCAATCGTTTCGGTTCAGCTTCAACGGAGAGGAAGGCTTCCGGTCCGCTCGCAGCGTATCTGTACAATTCGTGCAGGATTTGGATCCCCTCCTTCTGAAGATGCTCCTTAAGGAGAACTGCTCCCCTGTCATGTAGCTGCTGGTAGACTGCTGAACTTTTAATGGGACCTGGAATATTGAGACAGAATGATATAAGAGTCTTGGGGTAGGTGTGAATGAGGAGCTGCTGGAGCTCTTTTCGCAGATCCCGGGCACGGGCCATATTTTCCGGCTGCTGATACAAAACTCCATGATCTTTTCTTATTGAGCTGCGCATCAAAATGGGCCTCCGCGGGTATTTGCACTAATCAGGTCACTATCTCGAGTATTCCAATCACTATCCGAAGAATCAAGAGCATCAAGGGTATCCAGCTGGGAGAGAAATATGGTCACCGCCAGTAAATCCGCAGTGCCCCCGGGGCTGATATTTCGTCTCATGCAGGCAGCATCAAGCTTACGGATACCCGCCATGCCTTCCGGTGTTTCAGCACCTCCGAGAGTCATAATGCTGCGGGCTTCACCCTGTATCCACTGGAGGGCATCCCAGCCCCCCCGAGATAGGACATTGCTATCTTCTGTATGACACAAAAGCTCCATAAAGACATCAAGATAGACCATATTAAGGCTTTGAAGGCCAATATTTCCCATTTCTACTCCCGATTCTGCCATTGCACTCTTTCTACCATCTTTTGAAAGCGGTTTATGAGCGTTCAGAGAGTATTTTCCCAGATATTTCCGCAGGCGAGGAAGTCCATATCTGAGCACCGTAGGGAAGCCATCCTCCGCCTCTCCGCGAATTCCCCGGACTCCGTACTGCAGATACAGTTTTTCTCCAGCGGTCAATTTCCTAAGCTCAGCACTTTTCCCGGATTTCACACGCAATCCGACGGCGGCCTCCACCCTAGTATCACGATGAAAATTATTCGGGACAGCCTTCTTCCTGAATGAATCCAGCCCCAGGCCCCCAAGATCCCTTTGTACAATACCCTCGGAGATCCTGCCTGCCGCCGCAGCCGCAGCCTCAGCAAGGCCGGAATCCAGCAGACTGCCGCCCTGATGAAAAATCGCTGAAGCCGCCGCACACAGTACACCTAAAGAAAAAATCAGCCCTTTGTGTGTATTCACACCCCCCGTTGCTCGAAACATAGCATCCTCAGCTTCACGGCCTATACTCCTGAGTCCCGGGAAAAGAGCTGCATAATTGAAGACTTCCTTATGCTGACTACTCTTATCCTGACTACTCTTAACAGAAATGTATTCTTTAGGAATATATTTTGCAGGGATACATTCAGTGCAGACTGGATCGACTGCAGGCAGTTTCTCATGACAAAGCTGCAGGGATGATGGATCAGATGGAAATTTCTGGTCTTCCAGCTCTTCTAAGAAACGCCGGGGGTAGTCCGCCATCCGCTGCAGATAGGGAGAAATCGCTGTTATGGAAGCTAAGAACGTGAAATAATCCATGTCCCCATGGGCGCCGGAGGAAAAACGATCCACCAGCCCGGGTTTCGGACTGGCGGATACCTCAAACAACATTGATCTCACAGCTGCAGAAGATACGGCTGCAGCCGCATTTCCCCTTCCGGTTCCGCAGGAAAGGGTTTCAGGAAACGGTACCGCTGGAGGAACGGTCTTTACCCGATTCACCTTAGGATCTCCCATCCTGCATCCTCCTTCAGGAACTTTGCTTGGACGATCGCATTTTTGCTATCCAAGCACGAATCATGGGGTAGGCAATAAACGCGATGGTCAGACAAAAGAGGCTTATTGACAATGGAGAGCGAAGCAGTACGCTGAAATCCCCATCTGATATTCGCAGAGCCCTCCTGAAGGACTGCTCCATGTCATTCCCGACTATAACAGCCAGGATCATCGGTGTCAGCGGAATTTTTGCATTGGAGAGAAAGAGTCCGAGGAGACCGAAAATGATCAGTATATAAAAGTCCATGACACTGTAGCCGATGGCAAAGGTTCCTACAAAAGCTAGCCCGAGAACTATGGGGTACAGAACCTTCGGGGGAACTGAAAGCACCCGAACGAATAGACCAGCCAGCGGAATATTGAGAACCGCCAGGATCACATTCCCGATAAACATACTGGCAATGAGTCCCCAGACTACCGTAGCCTGCTGCTGAAAAAGCATAGGACCTGGCTTGAGACCAAGCATGAGCAGAGCACCCATCATAACGGCAGTAGTACCTGATCCGGGTATTCCCAGAGTAAGCATAGGAATCATGGCTCCGACCGAAGCGGCATTATTGGCAGCTTCCGGGGCGGCAACTCCCTCAATAGCCCCCTTTCCGAACTTATCGGGATCATTTGACATCTGTTTTTCGTTGTTGTAGCACATGAGTGAAGCCATTGTCCCGCCTGCCCCGGGGAG
The DNA here is from genome assembly GCA_021736605.1 of Spirochaetales bacterium. Classification (GTDB taxonomy): domain Bacteria; phylum Spirochaetota; class Spirochaetia; order PWKH01; family PWKH01; genus JAIPFS01. The sequence continues at coordinate 2,625 of JAIPFQ010000072.1, forward strand.
AGCACCAATTAGAAATCCTATGGGGGAGCTTCTCAGAATGGGTGCCCAGCACCTTTTCCACTGGCTCTTTGAGATCCAGATCCTTCCAAATTTTGTCTGGGCTTTCTTTGTCCCCTCATCAATGTTCTTGAAACTTTTGAAGACTTCTCCCAGGGCATAGACCGCAATGATGACCACAAGAAAATCGATTCCATTCTGCAGTTCCAGGATACCAAATGTAAAGCGCTTTATGCCGGACTGCCCGTCAATACCGACGGTTGCGATCATCAAACCAATAATCATGGACACAAAGCCCTGTAGTCGCCGACCTTTTGACATGGAAGAGGTCGCTGACAAGGCGAAGAGGAAGAGCATGAAATATTCGGATGGACCGAATTTCAGTGCGAAGCGGGAGACTGGGGCAGCAACCAGTACCATAAAGATGGTGGCAATGATACCGCCGATGAATGAAGCAATTGCAGAAATAGCCAAGGCCGCTTCCGCTTCACCATTGAGAGTCATGGGGTAACCGTCAAAGGTGGCAGCCACCGCCGCTCCGTCACCCGGCGTGTTTATGAGAATGGATGCCCTTGAACCGCCGTACATAGCACCGTAATAGATACCTCCCATGGTAATCAGGGAAGCTGTAGGTCCCATAGTAAAGGTCAGAGGCAGCAGGACGGCCACACCCGTGGCTGGCCCCAGCCCGGGGAGCATCCCTATGAGGGTACCCAGGACACCTCCCATGGTAACAAATATAATATGTATCGGCTCCAAGGCAACCGTGAATCCCTGTAATAAAAATTCTATTGAACCCATAATGATTACCTTCCTATATCCAAATACCGGGAGTCATAGGCAAATAGACACCCAGCAGTTTAGCAAATAAAATATAGATAAACAGACTGAATACCAAAGCTACTATGGTATTCGTTTTCCATTTTTCTATTCCGTTGAAGACCCAGAGAACTCCTTCAAGAAACAACACAGTTGAAATCACATAACCGACGCGATCAAAAAGGAATGCATAGATAACAGATAAAAGGGCAGTCAGCAGAATTCTTACCAAGTTTGATCTCTTTTTCTCTGTATCCTTTTCTGTTTTCTGTTTTACTTCCCCTTTTGCAATCTCTTTTGCTATCATCACAATAGAAAGTATAATGAGCGCCCCCCCCAGCATTACTGGAAAGATTCTCGGCTCCAATGGCCTTCCAATAGCAGCCTTTTCAAGCCCAAAGGCAACGATGGTATACCCTATTCCCAAAACCAGGGAAAAAATCCCCGAAATAAACGATAAATTCAAGGTAATGCTCCTTCTTCAGACATCTTTTTCTGACTTCTTCTTCTCATGTATTATGTCTTCTTCCTGAATTGTTCACAGGTATCAGATTAAAGCTGCCATGGCCTTCCAGCAATTGGAATTAATTGCAGGTTCAGCCAAAGCAGCTTTTTTCATTATCTGACTTTGATGCTATTGCTTATACGAATTCTGGAAACGTATTTCAGCATCAAAAACGTATTTCAGTATTCAAATACCTATTTCAGCATACCAATATCGGAAAGAATCCCAGAATAGTCCTCATTGACTTCCACGAGGAATTCGCCGAATTCAGGACCGTCGAGGTAAGCATCGTCCCAGCCGTTCGTCTTCTTAGCCTGTTCCCACTCCGGAGTCTTAACCATATCAGCCAAGGTCTCTCTCCAGTATTCAACTGCATAATCCGGCATCTCAGGAGGACCGAAGATACCTCTCCAGTTAACGAATGTTGCATCAATACCCTGTTCCTGACAGGTGGGGATCTCAGCAATTATACCTTCACCTACTCTGTGATCAGCAGACTGTGCCAGAGCATGGAGGTCACCGCTCTCAATAAGGGTCTGAACTTCAGAAAGGCCTGTTGAGTATACATCAATATGTCCGCCGAGAACCTGCGCAGTGGCAGCATCATCAAAACTGACATAGTCAATCTTGTTCAGGTTCTTTACTCCTGCAGCTTTAGCCATAATCAGGAACTGAATATGGTCCATAGAACCGACGGAAGAGATCCCTCCGATCTTCACGCTCTTAGGATCTGCTTTAAGTTTATCCATAATATCAGCCATGGTTTTGTACTCAGAATCTCCAGCAACAACAAATGCAGCATAATCTGCAATCAGCCGTGCCAGGGGAGTCACATCCTGGTAACCGAGATCCGTGGTACCGTTCAATTTAGTCAGGATGAGGGGCGGTGAATATACAGTTATAATGTTATCTGATTCAGGTTTTTCCTGAAGTTCAGCTAGGTGCTTGGAACCGCCGGCACCCGGATTATTTCTTACAGGCATCGGTACACTTACTAAACCGGTATCTTTCAAAACCTTTGCTGTTGTTCTGATAGTCAGGTCCCAGCCTCCGCCGGCTCCACCAGGTGCAACAAAATCCAAGGCTCTTCTTGGATACCCTTCTCCGCCTTCACCCTGTCCCTGGGCAAAAACAGCGCCGCCCGCAGCGAGCAGCAGTACTGAAATCAGTACTAACGCAGTAAACTTTTTCATACTATCTCCTTTATTGTGAGTATTTATTTTACCTGACGAATCACATCGATGATGGTTCCGTCACGATATTCAACTAAACCGACAATTTTTTCCTCAAACTGTACGGGTTCCGGAGCGCCGGCAATCCTCTGGGCTTTATCCCGCAGCTCTTCAATCGTGTAGAGAGGAAGCCCGCACTTTTTCAGATTCTCATAGACATCTTTTCTCCGGGGATTCACCGCTATCCCCCTGTCAGTAACCACAACATCCACGCTTTCACCGGGAGTTACCACAGTCTGAACTGCATCCACCACCGTGGCTGTTCTTCCCCGGATGAGGGGGGCAATAATCAGTGACAATCCTGAGCCGATGGAAGTATCGGAGTGACCTCCGCTGGCTCCGCGTATAACGCCGTCTGAGCCGGTGATGACATTCACATTGAAATTCACATCCACTTCAAGAGCACTGAGGATTACAATGTTTATCTTATTCACAGCACATCCCTTGTTCAGGGGATTTGCGTAGTAGGAGGCATCAATTTCAGAATGATAGCGATTCTGTCCGATGGAGCGGATTGCATCCTCATCAAAACTCTGAACATCAAGCAGTCGTTTTATCAGGCCCTCCTCGTGCAGCTGGACCATCTGACTGGTGATTCCACCCAGGGCGAAACTTGCCGTAAGCTTTTTCTCAATCATGTATTCCCGCATGTACCTGCTTACCGCCAGAGAGGCTCCCCCCGAACCTGTTTGAAATGAAAAACCCTCTTCCAGAAAACCGGAACAGCGAATTACATCAAAGGCATTCTGCGCAATAAGGAGGTCCCTGGGATTCTTTGTGATGCGGGTAGCACCGGTACTGATTTTTTTAGGATCACCGACTGAATCAACAAGAATGATATGGTCGACCTGATCCTGGTGAATACTGAAAGGAGTATTAGGGTATTCAACCAGATTATCGGTTATCAGGATAACTTTTTCCGCATACTGCGCATCAACTTGCGCATAGCCCAGGGACCCGCAGGCAGATTTTCCCGTATAGCCGTTGGCATTGCCGTATACATCGCTGGACGGTACACCAAGAAAAGCCACATCAATTTCAATCTGCCCCATCTCTATTGCCCGGGCTCTTCCTCCATGGGAGTGGATGAGCACCGGATTATCCATCAAACCCCGGGAAATTGCCTCTGCAAGTTCACCCCGAAGCCCGCTGGTATAAATTTTTGTGATTACTCCATTCTTGATATGCTTAATCAGGGGAGTATGCACTGCCTGCAAAGAACTTGATGCCAGAGTGAGATCCTTGATCCCTAGCCTTGCAATGACATCCATCACCATATTCACAATCAAATCACCTGAACGGAAATGATGATGAAATGATATGGTCATGCCGTCTTTCAGGCCGCTTTTCAAAACTGCCTGTTCGATAGTATCAACTAGTTTATTCAAACGCGGCAGAGAGCGGTTCCCTTTATCTTTTCTAATCCTCGGCGTATTCTTTACCGCTCCATCAAAGGGCTTCAGCTCCGTAAAACTGCCCAGCGATTTCGGGATTGTTCGGCCGAGAGAATTTGTATGCATCCCGGATACCTGATCTTTTCCTTTTTCCTTACTCATGATTTATTAAGCTCCCTTAGCGATACTTCTTCACAACTTCTTCATAACTTCTTCACAAACCAAAAAATCTATTGATAATTTGCTAATTTGCTTTACAAAGCTACTTGTACGCCCCTGAGGCTGAAGCCAAATCCAGGACACGGTATGCTCGCTCGACAATCGGCTTATCAACCATCTTTCCATCCAGGGAGATAACTCCGGACCCCTCAGCCTCGGCTCTCTTTATGGCTTCCGCAACCCGCTTTGCAAAGACAACTTCTTCCTCTTTGGGACTGAAAATCCGGTGTATCGGAGCAATCTGACGGGGAGAAATGATAGATTTTCCATCAAAACCCAGCTGTTTGATGTGTTCCGTCTCCCGAATAAGCCCTTCCTCATCGTTCACATCGGAAAAAACTGTATCCAAGGCATTGATCCCCGCAGCTCTGGCTGCTATAAGTATCCTGCTCCGGGCAAACAGCAGCTCCGTTCCCTCGGGAGACCGTTTCGTCTTCATGGCGGTAACAAAATCTTCGGCACCGATGGCAATACCGATCAAGCGTCTGCTGGCACAGGCAATGGGGTAGGCGTTGATAACTCCCAGAGGACTCTCAATCGCAGCCATCAATTTGATTGTACCCTCTTCATACCCATTCTTTCTCTCTTCAGCCAGAACCAGCGCCTCTACATCTTCCACATCTTTCGGGCTCTCTGTTTTAGGAAGCCGGATGATATCCGGTCTTGCACGAACCATAGCTCTAATATCATCCTTCCCAAAGGGGGTATCAAGACCATTAATCCGCACAACTGTTTCTGTCCCTTCATAATCCAGGGTTCGCAGGGCATTGAAAATCAGGAACCGTGCAGTATCTTTCTCCTTCATGGAAACAGAGTCTTCCAAATCAAACATGATGGAATCTGATCGATAGATATTCGCATCCTTCACCATTCCGGCATTGCTGCCCGGTACATAGAGCATCGTTCTCCGTAAATTACCCATCTACAGCTCCTCCCATGCATATGTCTCAATTCCTGCAGCCCGGAATAATGCCGCTTCAAGTCTAGCCCGAATAGTGCAGTCAAGAGCTCCTTTATCCTGTATGGTGATAACTGCATTATTCACCCCGAGTTTTTCCAATTCTTCCTGCACAACCTTTCGAATCTGTTTTCCGTACTGTTTTTCCACAATACTTTCCAGATCTATCTCTATTCCCTTCCCGCTGTTCGCTTTAACCTGAATCAGCACATCGCTGGATTCCAGGGTCCCCGCCATTCCAACACTGTTAATCGTCATTCCTTTCACCTCGTATAGCACCTATAATCGGTTCAGCCTCATCAGATAACAGAAACGCCATTGTTGTTTCCGGAACCAGTGATTTCAAAATCTCATGCTCCTCTGCAGCCAAGGCACTGCGTACCGTTGAGGCACTGATTGCCGCCTCTTTCTCTTTTGATGCATCTGCTGATGCTGTGTCCGATGCTTCTGCTGATGCTCCAACCGATACTTCGTCCGAAGTCCCTTCCGAAGCCGTAAAGGCAGCCCCTGTTTTTCTCGGCACCTCAATCACCTCAATCCCGTACTCTGGAAGAATACGCTTCATATCCTCGTTGTAGCGACGAGTTACCGGGCAATAGGGTTCTTCACCAATATATCTATGCGTAAGACCCAGCACAGGGGCTATTTTGTCCCCGAACAAAGCCAGGTCAAGCCGACTATGGGCAGCAATAATCTTTTTAGAATCCTTGAGGAAATAGGAGGGAAAGGTAGCCAGTGAGATGATATAGTCTCCCCCCGGATGAACTGTTACATTATCAAGATGCGCAGTTCCTTCCCGCACTAAACGGAGACGAACAGGAAAGGGAAAGTAGGAGCGATCCTCCTCCACCACAAAGAGATGGACGTGTTCATTTTCCGCAGCGGTTTTTTCGACAAGGTATAGATGGCCATTTGTAAAAGGATTGCAGTTCATAACCAGAGAAGCAATTCTTGCCTGTTTACCGGGTACTGCTGATGCTGAAGCGGCGGAGTTTTCGGCCTTTTCCCCAGAAGCAATTTTACCAGGAACAATGCGTTTTTCAGCCAGTTTTTCCAGATAGGAACTCAGACCATGCTTCTTATTCTCCAAGAGAACAACCGTATCATCAACCTGCTCAATGGGATAAAAGCCCTGATCCCTAAACTGCCGGGCATAGATTGGTTTAGTAAAGACGAAAAGATGATCCATTCCCCGGTAATACGCCTCCATGACTAAATGGCTTACAAGTTTGTTCATAAGCCCTTCGCCCTGGTAGGCATCTCGAACAGCTACACATTTTATCACCCGCCCGGCAAGAGAACCGACGGCTGCCAGTGTCTTCCGTTCAGTAATACCAATACTGGTATCAATATCTTCTTCCCATTGAAGCCCCTGCTCATGCAGAAGCTCCTTCATCTCTTCCGTTTTATGGGTATCTAGAACCGAAATGTGTGAAAGCATATATTCGTTGAAATTCATAATCAGGATTCTATGCCCATAATGGAGAATCGGCTGTAAGAGATTTTATGATTTTGCTGTCAGTATTTGTCCTACAGAATTTCAGCAGAGACAGAATTTTGAAAGCCAGAAGAGCGGCAAGACCAGGCCTGGGTGCAAGACAAGCTTTCTGTCTAGATCGCCCGACCTGCTCCTGCCTCTTATTCCTTCAGCAGCAGATTGTTCTTGAATGCGTAGTGGGTAATCTGAGCATTATTTTCCAAATGCATCTTCTCCAGCAGCCTGCTTCTATAGGTGCTGATGGTTTTTACACTCAGATTGAGGCTTCGGGATATCTCCCCTACCGTCTCCCCCTTCGCAATAAGCAGCATAACCTGATACTCCCGCTCAGAGAGCCTCAGATGCGGGAGCTCCTCTTTCCCGCTGGAGAGGTCATCAAGAATAATATAGCTGACTTCCTCATTGATGTAGCGTTTCCCCTGCATAACCATCTGCAGGGCATTCAGCAGCTCTTCCGGAGCAGTGGCTTTGTTAAGACAGCCTGAGGCTCCCAGCCGAAACGCCCGGGTGGCATACTGCTCTTCCGGCTGTATGCTCAGCATCAGTATCGGCTTCAGCGGGAATTCATCCTTGATCTCCTTCAAGACACTGAGACCGTCCTTTCCCGGGAGGGAGATATCCAGAATAACCAGATCTATCCATTTCTCCCGCAGCATGGGCAGAACATCCTGCCCTGAACTGCATTCATAGACCGTTCCAATAAATTCAGAGTCGTTCATAATCTGTTTCAAGCCCTTGCGAATCAGCGGGTGGTCATCAGCTATCAGTATTTTCCACATCTTCTCCTCCTTCCAAAGGAACTGTCAGCTCAAGGCGCGTTCCGCCGCCCTCTGAAACGGTGATTTTAAGATCAGCCTGAATGAAACTGCTGCGCTCTTTCATTCCCAGCAGTCCGAATGAACGATTAGATTTCAACTGACTGGGTTTGATGCCGACACCGTCATCAAGAATCACCAGAACCAGCATA
>JAIPFQ010000073.1:0-10128 GCA_021736605.1 Spirochaetales bacterium
TGTAATAGTAGTAGCCGATGTCGTAGCCCTCAAGGAGCCCTGCATGTTCTCCATCACCCAAAAGAGGGACTCGTATGCCTTCCCGACTCTGGTCCATACACCGGGAAACCCATGCGCTTCCTCCACCGTTAATAAAATAGAGCTCGTTAAGCATAGCAGCTTTTACAGAGGGAGGTAGATGGGTATTACTTTCCAGCACCTGATTCTGCCAGCGATCAATTTCGTTTCTACAAGCGTCCTTTATGGAAGCTGCATGTACAGCTATCGCTTGTGCATTTTTTCCTGAGGATCCGAAGGTTTCCGTATACTTTCGGTACCACTTTCTTCCGCTTCCAAATGTAATTATCGGCAGATCAAAAACTATGCAGAAATCAAAGGAGGCTGATTCCCCCGCTTCAAGAAGCTTCCCCTGGGAAACCGCGGATCCGAGAGCCTCATCCCAATGGGCTTCCCAGCTCAGTCCGCTTTCCGGAAGAGTTCCCTGTTCAGCAAAATACTGCTCAAGCCAGGCAATGGTGTGCTTTTGGTCTTTCAGTGGTTTCTCTACGAGATTCTGTCCAGCCTTAAAGCAGGCTTCTGCACTGCAGCGCCGATGCGTCCTAACTGCAGAGGGATGATAGGGATGATAGGGATGATAGGAATGATAGGAATGCGAAAAACACGACGAATGATCTAAACCAGTTTCATTGGTGAAAGAAATAATTGCAGCCTGCCCTTCCATATCGTCCATGACTGGTCGGTCACTGTTTCTTTGCTGAAGAACCCCGCGCCCGAAGGAAACCCGTTCAGACAGCTCTTCTGCATCCAGCAGCTCGCTTCCGGCGGGAGAAAAGAGAACAGCCGTATTCCCGGCATGGGTCTGCCCCGGCCAGCTCTTCACAGGTCGCTCCGTCGAGGTCATCCGCTGAGTTTTCCATCCAAGCATGTTGGGAAAGAAGAATGCCGTATCGATATCAGCAGGAAGATCTCCTGTATTCTTGACTGTCACGGTTACATACCATACCGGAAGGATTGCCGCTCCCGGATCCGTATGATTATCCTGGGGAAGAAGGGGTGAAAAGGATTCAAGTACCGCATCAAATGGCATATCCCCGCCAGAGTAGCTTTCATGCATCACAGGAAACAGCGAATACACACTTCTTTCAAGATTTCTGGAGTCAGCTTCAGCCTGATCCAATCGCATAGAGTCCCTGGAATCCCCTGCACGCCAACGTATGCGTATAAAGGCTTCATCTAAAGGCTGTTGAACATGAACGCCCGTTTGCATATGCCATCGAGAAAAACGCCCGTCCAAGGACCGGCTGCACACTGGGGCACCGATACCGCCGAGGAAAAGCCCTGTTTCTTTTCCATCATCATGGCTTCTCTCTTTGGCAGTATAGGGGTCCTTGATGGTGTGATAGTGATGCCCGCGCTGTATGGTGCTTTGAAAGTTTTTATACCGATCCCATGCATCATCCATAGCTGTATCCTTTAGTTGTGTCCTTCCCTGCAGTAAGAAATTTTCAGCCTTCGCAAATCTGTACCTTTTCTATCTATCCCTTGATAGCCCCAGCGGTCATGCCTGAAATGATTTTATCATGCAGGAATATATAGACAACAATTGTAGGTATCATGGTCAGCACAATCGCTGCATAGAGGCCGGCATAATCCGTTCTGAACTGACTAGTAAAAAATCGAATGGCAAGCTGAACAGTTCTTGCACTCTCTGAAGATGTCAGCAGCAGAGCATAAATAAATTCATTCCAGCAGTAGATGAAGCTGAAAGTTCCTGCGGTGACTAATCCCGGTTTTGCTAAGGGCAGAATAATCCGAGAGTATCGCTGCCAGAAGGAGCATCCGTCAATTTCCGCCGAATCTTCCAACTCAAAGGGAATGGAAGTCATAAAACTGCTCACCACGAACATAGAAATCGGCGTATTAATTGCTGCATAGGTAAATATCAGGACTAGGAGTGTATCATAAATACCGAAGCTGGTTGCCAAGGTATAATAGGGAACCATAAATGCAATTATCGGTACGAGGACCCCGGCGGTGGAGAAGGTAAAAAAGACTTTTCTGAAGGGAAAATCTTCCCTGGCTATCACAAAGGAAGCAAGAGAAGTTACCAGTAAATTGATGATTGTGGAAAATACTGCAACCAAGGCAGAATTCAGAAAATATCTTGAGAGCCCTGAAACCTGCAGTGCGTTTGCAAAATTCTTAAACTGCCACACCGCTGGAAGGGTGAAGGGTGATGTTTCAATTTCAAAATTCGTCTTGAATGCTGATATGGAGAGCCACAATATAGGAAAGATAGTTATGAGGAAATAGAGGATCAAAACTATCCATTTTGAAGTTTTTGCTGTTATCTGCAGCGGCGATTCACTGTTTTTTATGTGCTGTGTTTTTGCCATGTTTATCTCCTGTATTTCCTTTTCTACTGCATCGATTCGGCGGCTACATCGGTTTTACCGAAGATTCGCTGCAGACCGGTAATGACAATGACACCTAGAATAATGAGCATAACTCCAGTTGCCGCTGCGCGTCCGTAGTGAAATCCGGCCATCTGCCGGTACATATACAGCCCCATAACAGGAGTCCGGTTGGCAGGACCTCCTGCCGTCATCAGGAAGGTTGTTTCAAACTGACGGAGGGCGAAGGCCACAGCAAGGGTCCCTGCGGTTATGAGAACACCGCGCAGGGCGGGCAATGTAATATGTATTTCCTGCTGCCAAATGTTTGCTCCGTCAATCTCAGCAGCTTCATACAGTGACTTGGGAATTGACATCGCCCCGGCAAGAATGATGACCATGAAATACCCGACATAAATTTGATACGAAAAAATGGTTGCCGGGAGAGCAGATCCCAATTCTCCCAACCAATTCCGTGCAAGCCCTCCAAGACCAATGATCTCAAGAAAACTATTAACTACCCCGAATTCAGGATTGTACATAGCTTTCCAAAGCATTGCCAGTGCAACAAGGGAAATAACATTGGGAAGAAAATATACGGTTCTGAAAAATTTCCACCCCTTCACTTCCCGGGCTAAAATCAGAGCAATAACCAATGCAAGCGGAGTCTGCAGCAGCGCTGCGGAGAGAGCCCAGATAACATTGTTCTTTATTGAGGTGATAAAAACTGAATCCTGAAACAGACGCGTGTAATTACCTCCCCCAATGAAGGTCATCGGCTCAATACCATTCCATTCTGTAAAGCTGAGTATGGTAACAAAAACTATTGGATAAACAAAGTACGCCATCAGCAGCACCGTGACAGGAACTAGGAACAGAATAATATACTTCATGTTCTTATTTCTTTTTTTAGAAGTATCTTTCATTTTTTTCTCTCTTTTTTGTGAATGAACAGAGGACATACACCCCTGTGTTTACCCGTGAATGCTTTTCTCAGCAGCTATTCGCTCAAATAATCCCGTAGAAGATAGTGAAGCCAATCAAAGCTGGTGAAGACCTCAAAAGCTGGTGAAGACCTTAAAAGCTGTTTAAAGGCCATAAATTAGGTATAATCACGCTTTAGCCCGTTAAAGCTGCATGCAGACTTTGAACTTTTCTCTTTTCAGTACATAAATCAAGCAAATCGGCGGTGATCATATAGTGATATAAGGGCCTTAATATCAGATTGGTATTAAGGCCCTAAATAAACAATTACTTACAGAAAGCTTTCAGAAACCGAAAGCCTTATTAATTACTCGTCAGCTGCTTCCAGCATATCGACAAATTCAGCAGGTGTCTTGTCTTCAAGAACCATAGAGCCGAGTGCCTGACCTAATTCATAGACAACATCAACTGATTTTGCTGCTTCCATGTGGTCCAGGAGGAATTTCGCCTGATTTCCCTGTTTGATAAATTCTGCCTGAAGCGGATCTACTTCATCACTTTCGTCAAGTTCAAAATTTACAGCAAGGAGTGAACCGGCTGCCATAGATACCTTCTTGGCATTTTCAGGTTTCGTCAAATACTTCAGGAAGGTAACAACAGCATCTCTTCTGGCAGGATCATCGGTATTAGCAGCGCCGATAATGGTATGCAGCCAGCCAGCCTGGTGTCCGTAGTATTCTCCGGCTTTAGGAGCAACGGCAAGCTTGGTAGCTTCGTATACTTCAGGAGAGTTCTCTCTGATATTTCCGATGTACCAGGGGCCGTTTATGAACATTGCAGTTCTTCCAGCCTGGTAGTGTCCGCCGGATACGCCGGCATCAGCACCGATTGCATCACTGGTTGTGTTGCCGTTTGTGTAGAGTCTTTTCATGATAGCTGCTGCTTTTTCAAATGCAGGATGATCCCAGTCTTCTTCCCAAATGTCGGGTCCGCCGAAGCTGCCCAGAAAGTGGGAGTACCACAGCATAGAGGTCCAGGAATTCGTTCCGCCAGTCATCTGGCTTGTCGGAACAACGCCGATATCTTTCAGCTTTTCAGTTGCAGTCCAGAATTCATCCATGGTTTTCGGAAATGAATCTATACCTGCTTCTTCAAAAAGTTCTGAATTATACCATATTGGAGTAATGGCAATTTCATAGGGCAGTGCCTTAACAGCACCATCAAATTCAACTGCATTAAGATTTCCCTGGTTGAATACATCGCCCCAGCCAGCATCCAATTCATCGGAAAAGTCCATCAGGAGATCACCGCTGAAGTATGCCTTTGTTGTGGGATTCAGTTTAAAGGTAAAAATATCGGGAACCTGTTTTGCAGCAATTCTCGTTCTGATGGTATCTTCATATCCATCGTAATCCGGCTGCGGTTCGATATCTACACGGATGCTTCCTGCATGCATCTCATTAAATTCGTTTACTAATTCTTCAATACTGTCAGCCTTTGAATCCTGTCCGACCCAGATACATGGCCATGTAAGAACAACTTCTTCATCTTCCTGAACTCCCTGTGAGAATACAGGAGTAAAAGATGCGGCAAGTAGAAGAATCAAGGTGAAAATCAACCCTTTTTTCATAAAAACGCTCCTTTTAAAATAGTTTTTTTCTATTTACTTTTACTAAGTAAGTATAACACACCATTCATCAAGCCGTAAAGTATAATAGCAAAAAATGCAGAATCTATTAAAATTTGTGAGTAATTCCTGAACACATACCATAGCTGATACATACGTTAACATTCTAAAAAACCTAATACACCCAATTGTTAATCATAATTAACACAGCAGGTGCCGCTAATGCCATTATAAGAGAAAACTTATAATTCTGTCCAATTGAAAATTTCACAGGATTTGTTTTGACAGCATCTGAAACAACAGCAGAAAAAGGCACAAAAGGAGAGATTGCCATCGCGATAAACCAGCTTGTCAGCAGCAATAATGCAAAAACATTTTTATCGAGACCAATTACCGCCGGATCAATTAATAGTGCTAAAGTCGGAATAGTAATCATCATATGTATCCCTATCAAGCTTAATCCCATGACAATTATTATGAACAAGAAAAGGGTTATACCTAAAGGGAAAATAGTGATTTTTTCAACTACACCGGCAATGAGTATATTCACATCTGTTTTTGAAAGAATTACTGCTAAAAAGCCTAAAGAAATGATAAACGGTAGAAACAGTTTAAACTTCAGCGTCCCATTGTTTTGAATTTTATAAGAATCAAAGTAGGTTCTTAATTTTTTTTGTTTAGCTGACCAGAAGAATGAATACAGAATTACAATAAGGGCAGTACCTAAAAGAGGCTCTTTTAACGCTGCAAAAGCATTCACCAGAGCAGTAATTCCAATTAATACAATAATGTTGACAAAAAAATCTATCAAACTTGCGTAATGTTCTTTTGAAGTTTCTAAACTGCCGGAGTTATCAATTGCCTCATGTTTTCCTTCAAAATAATTCAACATTGCAGAAATAAACACTATTGTTAACGCCATAATAATTCCGCCAGGTATAAATTCAGCATATGTGACAGCTGAAAAGAGGAGAATCATATTTATAACGCCATCAAAAGGAGAAAAGACCATATACGACGAATAACCTGCAGTATATAAACGGCCTAAAAATCTTTTATTTAATCCCGTTTTTTCTATCAATTTCTGCATTGCAGGTATTGAACCAATATTCAGCAATAAAGATAAAAAAATATGAGTAACAGACAGAAAAATGAAAAACATAAAGCTGTTTTTCTTTCTATTTTTTGAGACAGCAACTATAGCTTCTGTATACTTTTTATTGGTGGCTGGTACACTGAGAACCGGTATCGCAGCAAAAAGAGCAATAATACCTGAATTTTCATTTAAAGCTTGAACTATTATACCTGCATCAAGCTGAAGAAATGAAATCAAAATCATACTTACTGTTAAAGCTGCAAGTGAACCATAAAGAAAAAAACCCTTATTCTGTAATAAACTTACAAGCAAGTAAATAACTACCAATAAGAATTTTATATATGTAAGGAAGCTGTTTTCCGCAAAGAACTCATTTAAAAAAATAATAATGAGTAATAAGTACATTGTCAGTACATATATGTTTTCTTTTAATTTGGTTTTTCTGCTGAACATATTCCTTCCGCTGGTATTCTGCAAGACAGCCGCCGCCTCACAAACTCTACTAAATCCTTATAAAATGAGCGATTAATGAAGATAAAAAAGCACCCCTCAGATAAAAAAACACTCACATGTGATGTAACAGCTTACATTAATAAAATCAAATTACCAGAAAGCATGCTTCATCGTGCGAAAATCTTCTCAATCAGTCAAGAGCTCTATTAATAAAGGCAAAACAACTGCTGGACCTTTACAGCGAATTTTCAGCGAGATAACAGCGTATTAACAGCAATCGGGTACGACCCATACGGGTCTTTTGGGTGTAACTATCCAAAAATAAGTTTCAACCCTTTATCAACCCGCTGCTGACGAGCTCTGATACTGTCATCCGCCTCGCCCGCCAACGGTGGCGCCCAGCGGTTAAGGTACTTCTCAATCGATGTCGGATCCAGTATGATCGGTTCTTGAAACAATTTCTTCATATTACCGTATATAATTAAACGAATAGTTTCTGCACCCAATCCTAGTCCGACAATATTCCTGACATCCGGTAATGGGGAAAACGGATTATTCGATACCGTAGTATGAGTAAGAAAACGAAGAAGCGTTTCATAACAATCGCAATTATCTTCCAGTGAATGCGGAGGAAGCAGTTCAAACTCCGGCCCTAGAAACAATGAATCGGTTCCAAAAAGAATTCGCGTATTGTAATTTGAAAAGAACTCACGTGCTGCTGCATATTGCTGTTCTGACAAAGGTTTCCCGCTGCCATTTGCGGCGCCGAGAGCAGGGTACATGTACAAACCAGGTGCTAGATCGACAGAAGCATTTTCGTATTGATTAAGAAACCCGGCGAGTCGATCGAGTGACCCTGCAAGAAACAGGAGATGCGGAAATATAAAATGCGTGTTCGGTGCGCACTTGCAAATTGCCCCGGCCTGGCGCATCAGTTCCTCAAAATCGGGAACATTCCGGTTTACATAGCTGCACAAAACCTCCTCTTGAGTCCAGAAAATCGGCGGATCAGCAATATGGATCAATACCGGCATATTCGCGCTGCCGGCTTCTCGGTAAGCTTTACACAGCAGAGGATCATCCAGGAATAAGCTAAGTCTTCTCTGGAGTTCCGGCTTCCCCTCCCAAAGCTTCACTCCCTGAAACCCAGCCTCCCGCATCTCTTGTATTTGCCGCGCAGGGTTCCATCGTTCACCGCCCTCAGCAGGGGAACACAGACGACAGCGATTATCAAGGGAACCGAACGCGGGAGCGATCGTACCACGTGCAGCGAGCACCGATGACGCCGCAAGAACTTCGGGATTGAAGTTGACAATCGCATCCCCATACTCGCCGGTACCGGCTGTGGGTAGAGACATGAGACCAATCGCATCAAGCTGGAGAGATTCCACATATATTAACAGTTGAGGCAGCCGGCTGAAATCACCGAAATGGACGTGAGCATCTGAACGTTTCTCTTGTTGTGTGTTCACCGTAAGTTGTGTGTTCACCGTAATCCAATATCCGCAGGAATCGCGACCGAACTGGTCATTGTGATGACAACATCTTTGCATTCTCGTACAAGAGATGCTGGAAAGAGAGTTGTAATCGGTCCGAACAACAGTTTACGTGCTGCCGCCCGCTGCCAGGGGCGATTGAGGTATATCATGATTCGACGGCTCCCCAAAATTTGTTTCATCCCCACCGTCACTGCTTGGGATGGTATCTGTTCCCAGGCACCGCCGAGGGCTGTATTACTGTTGATCGTAATTGTTTCGCGACTTAAGCTCACAACACGGCTAGGTTTTTTTCGGAATCCAGCTTCTTCCTGAGACGGCGGCTCGTTGAATGCAATATGGCCGTTAATACCGACACCGGCAAAACAGATCTGCGCGCCGCCGAGAGAACTGAGCTGAGCATCATATGCTTCAGGCTTATTCGGATCAGGGAAGTGTATTTGCGCAGGGTTTAAAGCTGCAGAGTCGTCCAGCAGATCAATCAGTTCGCGCTGAATGAAACCCCGAAATGAGAGAGGGTTTTGGGGGTCTATAAGATGTCCCTTTTCATCAAGGTATTCGTCCATAAAGAAAATATGCAGACGCGACAGGTCGATCGGTCGTTGTCGGCACAGCCATGCGAATCGTCGGTACTGGAATGTCGGTCCCACAGGGGCAATAAACACAGACTCTTTGTTTTCACGATTGTTTCGTTCAATCGCCGTGTACATCTCAAATGCGATATGGTAGTACAGATCAATATCTGTCTCAACCACACGAATAATTGGATCTGCTGATTCGTTCGGCTCGATACGCTGATTATAGAAACTGATAGCATCACTCATGTTTTGTATCCCTTTCCTTAAGATGAATTCGGCGCAATGTCATTCCTTGTCTCTTTCGTATTCGGACTGAAGAACCACTGGTTCCGGGAGCTCAAAATGCTGCCCAGGAAAATATGTATGGTATCGGCATTCAGCGCTTGCCCTTCCGTCGGCGTGTGAAGCGTCGACGATAAACTCAATCATCTCCATATCCGTAAATATAAATGTCCCATTTTGGTCAGTCGCAACCACCTGTCCCTCTTTAATCAAGTTAAGAGTCTTTTCACGAATCCGAACTTGAGCATCCTCTACCGGCCTGCCCTCTGCGTCCACAACCTGTCCTCGGATCACTCCAGTCCCCTGGATCGCTTTCCAGGCCGGAAGGGCAATGGCGATTAGAACGATAATTAACAGAAGGACGACGTTAAAACTAAGCTTTGGAAATTTTTTCATCATACTATCCTTTTACCGCTCCCGCAAGAATCCCTTTCACAAAGCGTTTTTGATTGGCAAGGAATACCAGAATAACCGGTATCGCGACAAGTACAACGAAAGCATACAGCTGACCGCTGGTGTCTTCAAAATAGCTGAGAAAGCGGGAAAGCGCCAAAGGCAAGGTCTGCATTGCCTCATCGCGCACAATAATTAGCGGCCAGATGAAATTGTTCCACGACCAAACAAACGCCAGGATGACATTGGTAGCGATCGCCGGACCTGCTAAAGGAAGATAGATTTGATCAAGAATGCGCCATTCACTTAAGCCGTCGATACGTGATGAATCAATAATCGATTTGGGGACCGCGTCAAACGAACTCTTGAACACAAATATGTTTACGATCGTTGCCAGAAGCGGCATCGCCAAACCTAGGTGACTATTCAAGAGACCAAGTTCACGTGTCAGCAGAAAGGCAGGGATGATCGCTGTCTGGAACGGAATCATCATACTGCTCAAGTACATGGTTATAACAACACTTTTCAGTTTGAAATCATAGGTAAGAGCCATCGCTGCCATTGAATTGAATAAGAGATTCGCAGCAACAACAATTCCTGAAACAATAACGCTGTTGAAAGCAAATCGCCCAAAGGGTATCCAGTAGAACACATCGACAAAGTTGAACAGATGAGGATTCACAGGGAACATACTCGGGGGATACGTAAAGAGGTTCTCACCTGTCAAACTTGTTTTCAGAACCCAATACAAGGGTACGATGATAACGGCTGCAGCTGCAATCAAGACAACTTGAGCCAGAATTTTACCGACCAGTTCCCGTCTGCTTTTGCTTTTACTCATAGGTGCTGCCTCCTCCCGCTTCCCCACCGGACAGACGGTTGGAAA
>JAIPFQ010000074.1:0-10126 GCA_021736605.1 Spirochaetales bacterium
CATCCCAGGAATCATTTCTGGCCGATTCTTTTCAAGCTGTTCCAGGAACCCTTGAGTCATGATTATGAAAAGAAAAAGGAGCTTCTCTCTGCACATCACATAGCTGTTTGGGATATCTTTTCATCATGTTATCGCCCTGGAAGTATGGACAGGGATATCAAAGAACCGCTGTACAATGATATTCCCGGTTTGGTGATGGAACATCCTTCAATCCGGGTGGTGTTCTGCAATGGTACAGCAGCGGAGAAGGGACTGCGGTCACTTATCGCATCCCTAAAAGAGCCGGAAAAATCACAATTAGCAAGTATCCCGGTATATCGAATGCCTTCCACAAGTCCCATCCCTACTAAATTCTACCGCAGAATGGAGGATAAAATTAACTCCTGGGCACAAATTCTTGATTTCATCTGAAACTCAATTTACTGGGTTTTCTTCTTGAACATCTCTTTCAGCGTCTCAACACGCTGAGTGAATTGGCCAAGGGCTGATCGTACAGCATCAGGAGAACTCATATCAACTCCTGCATCCTTAAGAGAATCAATGGGAAATTTAGAACCGCCTGATTTGAGAAAGCGTATATATCTGCTTCTGTCAGTTTCATCTCCTTCCAAAACCTGTTTAGAGAGGGCGATAGCTGCGGATAGGCCGGTAGCATATTTATATACATAAAATGCACGATAGAAATGAGGTATCCTAAGACCTTCAAGGTCACTTTCCGGTTCAAAAACCATTTCAGGTCCAAAATATGAGGTCAATAAATCACGGTACATTGATCTCAGCAGCTCTGCAGTCAGGGGCTGACCAGCTTCAACAGAGGCATGAGTCCTGCTTTCAAATTCAGCAAACATAGTCTGCCGGAAAATTGTGGCAATAATATCATCAATTTGTTTCGAGATAATATATGCTTTCATTTCATCATTTTCTGCATGTTTCAGAAGATAATCTGCCAGGAGCTGTTCATTGAAGGTGGAAGCAGCTTCGGCTTCAAAAATAGTGTAATGATAATGCTGAAATGGGTTATTGTGTACGCTGTACCAGCTATGCATGGAATGTCCCCCTTCATGGGCAAGGGTGAACATATCTCTCAGTACATCTTCTTTATAATTCATAAGGATATAGGGATCTCCAGCATATGAACCGGCAGAAAAAGCTCCGGATCGTTTCCCCTGGTTTTCATACTTATCGACCCAAGTGCCCAGAAGTCCATTTCTCAGAACTTCCGTATACTCAGATCCGAGGGGGGCTAATGCCCTGTTTACCGTATCAACGGCTTCATCATAGCTGTAATGCGTTTCTATTGTATCCACCAGGGGTACATAGACATCATAATGCCGCAGTTCTTTCAGACCCATCACAGATTTCCTGAAGCTGTAGTATTCGTGGAGAGCCGGAAGGAACTCATGAATAACGGAGATGAGATTGTTATAGACATGCTCTGGAACATTATCTGGATAGAGCGCCTTTGCACGGGATGATGGGTAACCGCGAACTTTGGCTTGATACACATCCTGTTTAACGCTCCCTGCATACAATGCTGAAAGAGTATTTTTATGTCCGTCAAAGATTTTATAAAACTGCTTATATGCTGCACTGCGAATATTCCGGTCATTATTCTGCAGAAAGGAACTGAGGGAAGATTGACTCAAAGGTTTTTCACCATCAGGAGTTTCAATCGTACCGAATTGCATATCAACATTGCTCAATGCTTCAAATGCATTTTGAGGTGTTTCTGCCGCGTCGCTCTGAAGGGCAAGAATTCTTTCCTCTTCCTTGCTCAGCACATATGGTTTGAATCGTAAAATCTTTTTCAATCTGATGGAGAACTCGGACAATTCTTCTGATGCAAGGATTTCTTTCATCTCATCTTCGGGGATAGAGAGCAATTCCGGCTCAACGTAACTGAGTGCCGCAGACAGCTCAGTTTCCAACTGAGTAATTCTGCCGAGGCGTGCCTGATTCTCACTATTTCCTGCATCTTCTGAATACTTTAGAAAGGCATAATGTCCGGATCGTTCAATAAGCAGGCCGATCTCATTGAGAAAGTCCATCAATTTTCGAATTTGCATGCTTCCGCCGGATCTGAGCGTACCGGCAAATGTATCAGCTTTTTCTATGTATGAGGCTGCCTTTTTTATATCACGCTCCCAATCTGCTTCACTGGTGTAAAGACTGGAAAGATCCCAAGTATCTTCAGGTTTGAGTTCCCCTCGTTTTGGGATGCTGTCTGCAGTTCTATTGCCCATGTTCTTCCTCCGATTAAAAAATAAAACTAATACGATTGCATAGTAAGATTAATAGTTTTCATGAATGCCTTTTTAAGTGTTCAGTGAATTAATAAGAAGTTCAGCCCTTTTTCCTGCTTTTGCACGATGAGAAATACGATTCTTTTCATTCTCATCTAATTCAGCGGCGGTTTTTTTAAGTTCAGGAATATAGAAAATCGGGTCATAACCGAATCCGTTCTTCCCCCGCTCTTCATGAATAATACTGCCTGAAAAGGTTTCCTGGAAAATATAAAACCGGTATTCATCCAAAATAAGTGATATGGTGCAAACAAAGAAGGCTCTGCGGTCTTCGGTTTCAGCCATGCAGTCCAGAAGATACTGGTTCCGCTCTTTCTGACTTAAAGGATGATCAAAAACATCATCCCCGAAACGGGCTGAGTAAATTCCCGGAGCCCCTCCCAGGGCAGGCACAACTAGACCGGAATCATCAGCAATAACCGGCTTCCGGCATGCTTCATATAATGTACGGGCCTTCCCCAGCGAATTCCCCAGAAAAGTATCTTCTACCTCTTCATGATGGAAAAATATGTCGGCATCTTTGGCAGAGACAATCTCATGCTCTTTTATAATACTTCTGAACTCTTCAGCCTTATGGGGATTATTTGTTGCAAGTAAAAGTTTCATATTGTGAAAATACTCCTTTTCCTGCAGAACGTCTAGATATTTGTTTTCGGCTTACCAGGAAAGTTTCCAAGTAAATTTTCATGTCGTATATAAAAAAGGATCGAATCCACTGAGCCTTTGGGAATCCCAAGAACCGCAGCTATGTTTTTATGGGAAGCAGCCCTTCTATAAGCACTCAATTCACGATGTACATGGCTTAATTTCAGATTTGTTTTTCGTAGTTCTGAAATTTGTTCATCATATTCAGCTGGATCCAGCTGTTCGAAAATAGATGCTTCAATATTCATCTTTTTAGCAAATAAAACATCTCTTCTTTGTTCCAAATTCTTAATATTCTGTATTTTCTTAAACTCAAGCACGCGGATTTGGTGAAACATCCTGTGAAGGCTTTCAAGAGGTAAACCTAGCATGAAGGATAAGGGCTTGTAAAGATGATCAGGAAATACAAGAGCATTGCTTAAAGCTAGAATCAGCAGTCGTTTGCCATCAGCTTTTGTTTTGATTTTCCCAGAATAATATGCGGCTTTTTTTTCTCGTACAATAGATTCAAGAACCTTATCATAGTCCTCTTTATATACAGAATTCTGGGAAAAATGATAATGCATCAGCCTATTGTTTCGTTCTGTTTGAAAACTTTTTTTTGTATATGTGATTCCCTGTAAAATTAATGATTTTAAAAGAAGGCATTCAAAACTTCGATGCTGGTAGGAAAAATTAGTGATGAGTTTTTCCATTCTCGGTATAAAATAAAGCAGAAAACCGGAAGCCATGTCGGGATTCCAATTTCTTTGTTTTAATGAGTAATTATGAATGTAGGTCATAATATCATCAACTATATCTTTATAGCCTTTGCCCGTTTTTTGATAGTGTATAACTTTTTCAGTAAGCGGCGATTTCTCTGAGGAATTTCCATACATCTTACTACCTCCTGAATGAAAAAAAGCAAATAGTATGCCACTTTCAAAAGGGAATGTATGGTATTTCTGTGCAGAAATACAGCGCGCAGGAAAATTTTTTTAATCTATGAAATTATAGGTATGAAGGTTTCTTGAAAGAGTTACTGAAAAATCTTGCGTCAGTTTTTTTTATGAATTAAAATTTACACTTTTTTAACATTTGTAAGTTCATGAGAAGATATGAGAAATGGCCAAAATCAAATTAAAGCAGTCTAGTGATTTCTGTTCCTTGTATAAGTGAAGAAATTCGGCTTGAGATAGAAAAATAATTTAAGAAAAAGTGCCTACAAAAAAAGCTCTTTGCAGGTCTGTATCAGTGTCGTTTGAATCTCCTCTCTTTCTCCCTTATACGTGAAGCCCGCTGCTCTGCGGTGTCCCCCTCCGCCGTAAGAACTAGCCAGCAGTCCTACATCGACGTAGTTGTTGGAACGCAGTCCTACAGTACAGGAATTATCTCCATCTTCACGTAAGTAAAGAACCATTTCACATCCCTTAATACCCAAAAGCTGGCCATAGAGGGTCTCAGAATCACGCATCTCTTCACCAAACTGAAGATGCTCCTTACGTTCTTCCCAAGTTACAATCAGCTTTCCTTCGTAATAAGGTTCTGCCCTGTGAAGGAGAAGCCCCAATAGTTTACGGGATTCAAAAGGTCTGTTTCCGTACATTAATTCATGAACCCGCCTCGGTGAAGCTCCAGCCTCAAGCAATTCCGCAGCAGCATGAAAAACTTCACCCCGCTTTCCCGGAATATGACGAAAGAAACCTGTATCCGTTGCAAGGCCGAAAAGCAGATACTCTGCAATTTCCTGGGTAAGTTCATCACCCATTTCAGCTATTATGTGCTGAATCATAAAAGTGACAGAAAAAGCCCGAGAATGTATGTACTGAATATCACCAAAATGCTTACCCGCTGCATGATGATCAATAACTGCAGTAGTAAAATCCTTTATTTTCTCTTCAAATGGGGTGATTCGATCCAGTGTAGAGCAGTCAAGAACAATAACCAGTGTATCTTTTTTCGGCAGCCCTTCAGGAAAATCCTTTAGAAAATTTGAAGCATACTGCTGAATCTCATACCGTTTAAAAGGTCCAGGAGAAAGCAGATAGATATTTTTTCCCCGGTTTTCAAGAACTCGTCCCAAGGCTAATTGAGAATTCAGGCAGTCGCCATCTGGATTTTTATGTCCCAGAATTACCATATGCTGGTGATCATTAAAAGCCTTCAGCAGTTCCTGGGGGATTGGAGGGGTAGGGAGCATAAGCATATCCTTTTCATGCAGCATGTCAGCTCGGCAGAAGAATCTGCAGAGCTTCTGCGATGCTTGGTACGTAGTGTATCGTTAATTTCTGTTTTATTTCCTGTGGGATATCTTCATCCACATCTTTGCGGTTTTCTTCCGGAAGAATAATCTCGAAAATCTCATGGCGGTAACTTGCCAGGATTTTTTCCTTAACTCCGCCTATAGGGTATATATGGCCGCTCAGAGTAATCTCCCCTGTCATGGAGACATGATCTTTTAAGGGAATCCCTTTATATGCTGATGCTAAAGCGGCTGTTAAAGTTATACCGGCGGAGGGACCATCCTTTGGGATAGAGCCGAGTGGAACATGGATGTGCACATCATGACTTTTAAAAATACCAGGATCGATACCGAACAGATCAGCATTTGACTCTAGGTAGGAGAAGCTTATCCGTGCACTCTCCTTCATAACTTCACCAAGATTTCCGGTCAGGATCAGTTTCCCTTCACCTTCCATTAATGCGACCTCAACAGAAAGGAGACGCCCGCCGGTTTCAGTCCAAGCCAGTCCGTGGGAGATGCCGGGTTTATTCGTCTGAAGGACTTTTTCATCCGTGAATACTTGTTTTCCCAGGTATTTAGCAACAAGTTTAGCTGTAATCATCCGTGAAAACTGGGAAAGTTCTTTTCTCCTGGGTTTCCGTAAGTACTCTCTTGTTATTTTTCTGAGAACCGCGGCAATAATCCGTTCAAGATTTCTTACACCTGATTCCATGGTGTAGTCATGAATCATCGTATTAATTGCATCCTTCTGAAAACGGATATTTGCCGTATCCAGTCCGTTCTCACGGAGCTGTTTCGGAATAAGAAATCTCTGTGCAATAAAATATTTTTCTATATCTGAATAACCGGGAATTTCAATGACTTCCATCCTGTCCTTGAGGGCAGGTGGGATATTATAAAGCGAATTTGCCGTTGCAATAAAAAGAACCTGGGATAAATCATAAGGAACTTCAAGGTAATGGTCTGTAAATGTTGAGTTCTGCTCCGGGTCAAGAACTTCAAGAAGGGCAGATGCAGGATCTCCTCTGAAGTCAGAACTCAGTTTATCTACTTCGTCTAAGAGGAATACTGGATTAACGGTCTGTGCTTTATTGATTGACTGGATAATTTTTCCAGGAAGAGCTCCTACATACGTTTTTCGGTGACCACGAATCTCAGCCTCATCGCGAATTCCTCCCAGGGAGATACGGATAAAATGTTTTCCCAATGCACGGGCAACTGACTTTCCGAGAGATGTCTTACCAGTACCTGGAGGTCCCACAAGGCAGAGAATCGGCCCCTTCAAACGGGGATGGATGCTCCGGATTGCTATATAGTCAAGAATACGTTCTTTCGGCTTTTTCATATTGTAATGATCTTCATTGAGGATGCGTTCAGCCTCACGAAGATCAAAGCGATCATCACTTTTTTCGGACCAGGGCAGATCAGACATCCACTCCAGATATGTACGGAGAACTCCCGATTCAGGAGCCATGGGCTGCAGTTTTCTGAGCCGGTTTGACTCTTTCCGTGCCTTCTCCAGCACTTCTGAAGGTGGATTTTTAGCTTCAATCTTTTTATAAAGTTCCTCAGCTTCATCAGCTTCATCCATTTCGCGGCCGAGTTCCTTATTTATCTGCCTGATTTGCTCATTAAGAAAATACTCTTTTTGTGATCGTTCAATACGTTCACGGACTTTTGACTGAATATCACCATTGATTTTGGTCATCTCATTTTCTGTCTGCAGGATAACAGCCAGTTCATAGAGACGCTTTTTAATATCCAATTCCTGAAGAAGAATCATTTTCCGCTGCATATTCACAGCTAAATTTCCTGCAATAAGATTTACAAGTTCTTCCGGGTTTTGGGATTGGGAAATTTTATCTGCTGCTTCTGCAGGAAATTTACTTAGATTGGATTTGTACTCTTCAAAGTCCTTTTTCACAATAGACATGAATACATCTATCTGGGGATCTTTTATACTTTCTCTATGCGATGGGGAATGTAGGGATTCAGTTTCCTGGTATATAGGAATAACAGACGTACGTTTGAATGAATCTCCCCATTCAATAGATTTTATGGATGCTCGGCTTTTACCCTCGCCGAGAATACGGTATGATCCGTACTGCAGCTTGAAAACCTGAAGAACTTTTACAATAGTGCCGATATTATACACATACTCATCATCAAGGGAGTTGAATTTATATCTGTCACCAGAACCCTTCTCCCTGGGGTATGCAAAAAAAACGTGCTTGTCCTTCTCCATTGCGGAATGAACGGCATCAATAACAGCCTGTTCCTTGGTAAAGAGAGGTACTACCATATCTGGAAAAGCAGCAAGCTCCCTCGAAACAATAAGAGGGAGCCCGGAAACTGCGGATTGTATCGATGTTTCTATCATACTCATGCTGTCTTCTTTTTTATCTCTACCTTAGGTTTTTTCCCCTCTTCAACTACTTCTCGAGTAAGCTTGATCTTTTTGCTGCCTTCAATAGAGGGGATTTCATACATGATTTCGATCATTATATTCTCAACGATGGAACGTAAGCCTCGAGCACCGGTTTTCTGCCTGTCCGCTTCTTCAGCGATGGCCAGAATGGCATCATCCTCGAACTCAAGTTCCACATCATCAATCTTCATTGACTCTTTAAACTGCTTAATTACGGAGTTTTTCGGTTCCGTGATTATCCGTTTCAAGTCTTCAACACTCAGATTATTCAGTGCCACATGAATGGGCATTCGTCCGATAAATTCCGGAATTAAACCAAATTTAATCAAGTCATCCGGATGTATGTTCTTATAAAGCTCAGCAAGATTCTTCTCCTTGCTGGTTTTTATATCAGCACCGAAACCGAGAGGGTGCTGGGTAATTCTCTCTTCGATTACCTTGTCTAAGCCGACAAAAGCACCGCCGCAGATGAAGAGAATATTTTCGGTATTTATTTTCAGCATCTCCTGGTTCGGATGCTTTCTTCCTCCCTGGGGCGGAACAGAAGCTACAGTGCCTTCTATGATTTTTAAAAGTGCCTGCTGTACACCTTCTCCGGAGACATCCCTTGTGATGGAGACATTTTCGGTTTTCTTGGCAATTTTATCAATTTCATCAATAAAAATGATACCTCGTTCAGCAGAGGCAATATTGTTGTTTGCATTCTGAATCAGCTTTAACAGTATATTCTCCACATCTTCACCGACATAGCCGGCTTCTGTAAGCGTAGTAGCATCAGCAATAGCAAACGGCACCTGAAGTTTTTTTGCTAATGTACGGGCCAGGAGCGTTTTACCAGTACCCGTGGGGCCAATCAGCAGCACATTAGATTTTTCAAGTTCAACCTCATCAGAAATTTTATGCTTGTGTGTTACCCTTTTATAGTGGTTGTATACACCTACTGAGAGAGTCTTTTTTGCCATATCCTGACCAACGACATATTGATCAAGATACGCATTAATCTCCTTCGGTGTCGGAATATCATCAATGAAATCTTCAGATATCTCCGCATCCTCTTCATCTAGGATGGATTTGCATACATTTACACATTCATCACAGATGTATACACCCGGACCTGCTATGAGTCTATTGACCATATCAGAATTTTTGCCGCAAAATGAACATGTTTTTTGGTTCGATCGGCCTGATTTTGCCATATTTTCTTATCCCCTCGTCAAAACTGTATCAATAATTCCATATGTCAAAGCTTCATCAGCAGTAAGGAAATAATCACGCTCAAGGTCCTGAGCAATTTTTTCCTTTGTTTTTCCGGTATGCTGTGCAAAATACTGAATTGTCAGGTCTTTAAGCCGCAATATTTCTTTAGCCTGTATGTTGATGTCTACGGCCTGGCCTTGTGCGCCTCCCCACGGCTGGTGAATAAGAACTCTGGAGGAGGGGAGCGAAAATCGTTTCCCCGCTGCGCCTCCTGTCAGCAGTAAGGCAGCCATGGAAGCAGCCTGCCCGAGACAAATAGTCTGCACGTCCGGTCTAATGTACTGCATTGTATCGTATACAGCCAATCCAGCAGTGACACTTCCGCCGGGAGAGTTAATATATACACTAATATCTCTCTCCGGGTCTTGAGATTCAAGATACAGCAGCTGTGCAACTACTAAATCAGCCATGCCGTCATGAATCTCTCCGTCTATAAAAATAATCCGTTCCTTTAGAAGTCTTGAGAAGATATCGTAGGAACGTTCACCTACACCTGTCTGCTCAACAACCATAGGAACAAGGTTATTCATCATTTCTTTATACAATTTCATCATTTCCTCCGGTTTAGTCAACCGTATTCTGCATGAATTCCTTATAGGACTTTTTTTCGCCTGTTTTTACTACAGCGCTATCAAGCAGCAAGTCTGCAGCCTTATCACTCTTGATCTGCTCTTTCTGCATGTATTCCATATACTTCTGCTGCTGAGGATCTTCAGGCAGCTGATCCTTCTTCTCTTCTTTCAGCTTTTCCAGATCCTCATCGGAAGCATCTAATTGTTCATTTTCAATTATTTTGTTTATGATAAGGGTGGATTTTATTGAGTTAACAGCTTGATCCTTCCATTCATCCATAATATTCTGTTTTGTTTTACCCTGCATTTGAAGTATTTGCTCCAGCTGTTCCTCGGGAATTCCTGAATTTTGTGCGAAATGTTTCCAAGAATCTTCCAACTGAGCCTGAATCATTGAATTAGGTATATCAAAAGGGGTTTTCTCAATTATCTGATTAATAATTTGATTGATTTTGTACTCTTTAAGTTTCTGATCAAGATCATTCTGCAGGCGCTTAGAAATATCGTCCTTCAAATCCTGGAGGGTTTCATATTCTTCACTGATATCCTGGGCAAAGTCATCATCCAGTTCAGGAATATCACGCTGTTTCACTGCCTTCACAGTAACTTTAAGAGTTATTTTCTTACCCGCCAAATGAGAATCTTCATGATCCTCAGGATAATTTTTCTCTATGATTTTCTCTTCATCCTTTTCCAT
>JAIPFQ010000075.1:0-10097 GCA_021736605.1 Spirochaetales bacterium
GGGAATTTCTCCAACAGCTGCCGGTCTTTTCAAATACCCGGGGAAGCGCTCAACAGGAAGATATCTTCAAACCCCTGGAAGTAATCACCATGCAGGAACTGATTCAGACCCACGCGGGTTTTGATCTTACTCAGTACCAGAGCACCCCGAAACTGTACGAAAAGGCGAAAGAGCTCGGCCTTCTCTCTTCTTCGCAGGCAGCATCCGATTTGCAGACAACAGCAGGAACCCGGAAATCACAAAATTCGACCCCCGGTTCCCCCGGTTCCCCCGGTTCCTCCAGTTCCTCTGCCCCGATTACATCATCCGCTGTCTCCTACACATGGGAGGAGCTCTTCAACCTGATATTCATCAGCCTGGCTGAACCCAGGATCCCCTCTGACCGCCCGGTGATTATAAAAGACTACCCGAATAAGATCCGCTGCCTAGCCAAAGACCGGCCTGGAACTCCATGGTCCGAACGGTGGGAGCTTTACCTCCACGGAACCGAACTGGCTAACTGCTACAGCGAAGAGACTGATCCGATTAAGGTCGGTGAGTACTTTGAAGAAGCCGCAGCCGCCCTCGCCGCCCAGAGATCTTTTTCCAATAAGGCTGTTCCGGATATTGATTTACACTACAAAGATCTATATACTGACAAACACCCGCCGTGTTCCGGGACCGCCCTGGGAATCGATAGATTGCTTATGGAACTCACTGGTATTGATGATATCGGCGGAGTGATGCTGTTCCCCCTGACAGACAGGGACTGAACTGAAAAGCAAACAGAAAATTCACACAAACGAGGTACATATGATCAAAGCAGGCGCATTAGAAAAAGGTATGGCCGTTCTCATGAAAGGACAGCCGTATGTAGTGGCAGAGAGAGAATTTGTTAAACCCGGAAAGGGATCTTCCTTTGTACGGGCAAAATTAAAAAGTCCGAAAACAGGCCAAGTCCTCAAGGAAACGTTTAAGACCCAGGACCAGGTTGAAGAAATAGTTGTTGATGACGTAGATTTCCAGTATCTCTATTCAGACGGCGATTTCTACCATTTCATGGATGCTGAAACCTATGAACAGATTCAGATGCCCATCGAGGGCTTTGAAGATAAGCAGTATGTCATGAAGGAAGGCGAAACCTACCGGGTCACCATGTGGGAAAAAATGCCCCTGGAAATTGTTGTTCCCTATAAAGTTGTCTATGAGGTAACAGAAGCCGAAGATGCCGTAAAAGGCGATACCGTAACCGGCGCCACAAAAGTGGTCACTATAGAGACCGGCCTGAAGGTGAAAGTACCGATCTTCATCAAACAGGGTGAGCGAATTCTGGTTAATACAGAGACAAAAGAGTACATCGAGCGGGTTAACTCCTGATGTCTTTCCCTGAAAAGCATGTCCCAGCTTCCGAAATAATTCAGAAACCAGCACGAAGCAGCATATACGATAACAAAGAGGTCCAATTCCATTATCAGGGAGAAGACCTCTTTTTCACATTAAGCCACGGCCTCTTCAGCAGCTTCAGCCTCGATAAGGGCAGCAAATTCCTGCTTCACTGCATTGCAGACAATCTAAACATGTCCCGAATCGGTTCAATTCTGGATCTTGGAAGCGGAGTGGGCAGCATCGCCGTATCATGCAAAAAAATCTGGAATCATGCTGATGTCTCCGCAATCGACCGCGATGCTCTTGCTTGCGAATATACGCGCAGGAACAGTCAAAAAAACAACGCCCCCGTCACCATTCTCTCCGGTCTGGATTTACTGGTTTACGATCATGAGAGAGAGCTTCTCATAGAGCAGGAGAAAACCTATGATCTGATTCTCTCCAATATACCCGCAAAAGCCGGTGCTCCGGTGCTCAGCCGTTTCTTCGAAGAAATTGATCAGCACCTTTCTCCCGGCGGGACATGTGCACTTGTTATTGTGCAGACCCTGGCGGATACTGCTATCGAGATACTGGATGAGATTGATGCTGAAGATATCCGCTCCTTCGATGAGAAGGACCATCGAGTCATCTTCTTCGATCCCTCCACGAATGGGAGTTCAGCGGATGCCGCGGATGCAGCGGATGCAGCAGAGGATAAAACGGTGGATGCAGCGGTGGATTCAGGAAGCACCAGCAGCCTTCCGGAAGAGTATATTCGCGAAATCGCGACATTTTCTCCGAAAAGTTCGTCTCCTTCAGCTTATACACTCACTACAGTCTATAATTTGCCCGGCTTTGATACAGTGCCGCTTTCAGCCCAGCTGCTGGCCAGGCAAGCTGCTGCCATACTGAAGAACAGAGCTGATAAAAAAAGCAATAGCCCTCGGCGGCTCTTTTTCTGGAACCCCGGCCAAGGCCATATCCCATCCATCATCTGCGCCTGGTTTATGCAAAGCTTGGAGAGTTCAGCTGGAGGGGATGCTGAACTGCCGCATATCATTCTTGCTGACCGCGACCTGCTTGCCTTGGAGACAAGCAGCCGAAATCTCTCTGCCTGGTATCCCCGCAAAAAGATACATATTATCCACGGTTACGACAGTATCAACGCTCTGGAGTTACTTAAGAAACGGATGGAAATCGATGTTTCAGGTATGCCGGCAGGCGATCTGGACGGCATAATTATTGACCACAGTCCCATACCCAAATCCGATTGCGAAGGCATCATCCTGAAAACAGCTTCTTATTTGGTTTCTGCGGGGAATTCAGGCGCTTTTTTTTCGGTGACGGGGAAAAGTTCAGATACGGCCTTTCTCTCCCGCGGCATTTCAGGTATGCGGAGATCCTTTTCTAAAAAACATAAGGGTTACCGTTTGGATACTTTCCAAATAAAGGATGAAATCGGGCATCGGGTGCTGAACTGAACGGAGGGAGTGCAGTTTTTCCTGTCTTACCCTTTTATTTGCTCTTTCACTACCCTTTTATTTACATTTCACTATTTGGACTTCCGCTTATTTACTATTTTGATAAAATTGGGTATCCTGATTCTGCGTTGGGTAAATGACATATGTTCGTTTGTTTCGTTTCATCTCTGTCATCACAGCCTTGCAGCAGCGGGTACGCAATTGTGTACATATTCAGGTTTCCGCACCTTTTACACGAAATTCATCGGGCGAAGTCTATCATTTCAGATGGCACAGACTGGTTGAGATCAAAAGCTGTTTGGATGAGAAGTTTCGGCAGAGGATAGAAAAATCTAATTGATTTACCGGGGAAATATACATGAGAATAACTACTAAGGGCAGATATGCCCTACGGGCTTTGATTCGTTTAATTAATGATACCGATAATTCACCTATTTCCATTCGCCAACTCTCGGAAATTGCCTGTTTATCTCCAGAATTTCTAGAACAGATTTTTTTCAGACTGCGCAAAGCAGATATCATCAAATCTACCAGAGGGCCGGGCGGGGGATTCAGCTTTGTTAAGGAACCTTCCGAGGTTTCCGTTGATGATATTTTTATTGCCATTGATGAAGGTTATCATATCGCCCCCTGTTCCGATGAAGATGAAGCCGTGGTGTGCGAGCATGCCGAGGACTGCTATCTATGCGGGTTCTGGCAGCATACTCATATGCTTATTCGGAAATATTTTGCAGAAATTTCACTCCAGGATTTGGTTGATGGTAAATATCCCAAAGCTTTGGCTAGTCCAAGTGAAAAGGAAGCCGTTTTGGAGCCCTACAGAGAGGCCTGACGACTACCTGCTGCTGGATACTTCCGAATGCAGCTTACAAGCTGAGTGCTAAGCACAATTTTACTGATAATCCAAGTTCACCGCTAAGCATAAGTTTACTGCTAATCCAAGTAAAATGCAGCTTACAATCAGTTATCACCGCCCTTTTTCCCGCTTTCTTTTGGGACAGCTTATGGGAGATCCTTCGGATATGTACAGGTTTCCCCTTCATAATTCCGAAACACATACTCCCTGGAATTTTCTCGTACATATCTGCTTCCTGTAAGGGGCACTTTACCTCCGCCTCCGGGCAAATCAACGGCAAACTGGGGCATAGCCAAGCCGGAAAGCCTTCTCCGCAGGTCCTCCTCTATGGCATAACCCGTTTCCAGAGGAACTCGAAAATGGGCGGTACCTGCTGTCATATCTCCCTGAAACAAATAGTAGGGTATAATTCTTCCATACACCAGACGATTCATCAACTCTTCCAGCACATCTGAGTTATCGTTCACCCCCCTCAGCAGTACTGTCTGGTTCAGAACAGGTATACCCCGGTCAATACAGTATGATACAGCTCGGAGACTTTCCTCAGTTAATTCTCTGGGATGGTTGAACTGGGTGATAATATAGATAGGGGGGCTGAGCTGAGCCGAAGTTTGATTGACAGCCTTCCCTTTCAAGGATGAGCCTTTCAAGGATGCACCTTTCAAGGATGCAAGTTCATCAATTACATCCAAATTAAAGAGTTCCGGACTCACTACAGGAATTCTTGTACCGATACGTAAAACAATGTCCGGTCTTTCAGTACGGAATGTACGAAGCATATGTATCAAGTGCTTCGGAGGCAGGGTAAAGGGGTCACCTCCTGAGATGAGTAATTCCTTCACTTTTTTATGAGTTTTCAGCCACAGGGCTGCTTTTCGAATATCAGTATTCGAGGCGGGGCCGGATGTTTTGCCGGCAAAACGCCTTCTGAAACAGTGCCTGCAGTACATGTAACAGCTGTCTGCTGCCAGAAAGAGAGCTCTGCTTGTATATCTGCAGATGAGCCGAGGACTGACTTGATAACGATCTTCTCCCAGTGGATCATCCGTTTCCCAGGGGAAAATGCGGTATTCCTGATCCCTGGGAATGCACTGCTTTCGTATGGGGTCCTCTTCTCCAGCCTCAGGATCAATTAAATCGGCATAATAGCGAGGAACCAGGAGTTTCAAAGAGGTGGCGGGGGGGTCTCCAAAGCTTTTTTCTAATGGTTTTTCACCTTTCTGCTGGTTTTTCTGAGAGCTCTGAGGGTCCGGTGTGAACCACTTTTTTTCATCTTCACTTAATGCAAACAGGTGTTCCAGATCTTCCCGGCTGCTTAAGAAGCTCTTTTCCCTCCCAGCTGCCTGCTGTTTATTCTCCCCAGCTGCCATCTATTTTCTCCTCCACGCATAAATCCACGCATAAACGTATCAGCTAATCCTCTATTCACGTTAGAAGTCAGCATATACCATAGCGTCCCATGAATACAAGGCGGTCTTACGTACCGCTTTGTATTCATCGCAAGCTGTACCGGCCAGCAGAATTGGTCTGCTGAGAAATCATCAGCAGTACATATACCTGCACAGTACATATACCTGCACAGTACATATACCTGCACACTGCACAGTACATATAAGATATTCTTATTGACAACACAGCTTGCATGCAAGTATCATTCACTTAATCCCAACCCTGGCAAGTGGTAAGGAAGCGTTATGTCTCTTCCTCTCGCGAGCGAGTACCGGGATTGAAAGGAGAAATACACCCATAGGGGAGCAGGAGAGCTTACGGAGGCTGATCCTCCTTGGTTCAGAGCTCAGCCTGAGGTAATTCATACCTTTCATTATACACTTGAGGTAAACAATGACTGCAGAAAAACCCAAAATCAGCATGAAAGGGTACTATAAAACAACCTTTCTCATCGGCTTAGGCTTCTTCACCATGGGACTTATGGATCCTCTCTATGACACATATATCCCGATTTTTCTGAATAAATTCATTTCGTCCAAAGGTATCATCGGTGTGGTGATGACTTTGGATAATGTATTCGCTATTTTCCTTATCCCCATAGTCTCCGCACTTTCCGACAAAACACGGACCCGAATCGGACGGCGCATGCCCTATATAATTACCACCCTGCCTCTGACAGCAGTCGCTTTCGGAGCAATCCCCTTTACTGCCATGCACACCCTCTGGGCTCTGGTTCTATCAATTTTTCTGCTGAACATCTTCAAACAGTCCGCCCGAGGGCCCGTAGTTGCATTGATGCCTGACATTATTCCTGGCGAACTGCGATCTGAAGCCAATGGAGTTATTAATACCATGGGCGGTATCGCAGCAATTGTCGGTACCATCGGCTTGGCCCAATTAATGAATATCCCAATTATGCTGCCGGGAAGAGGCCCTACCACCGACATTCTCGCCTTTCCCGTGGCCGGTTTACTAGTACTGCTATCCGCCTTGCTGCTCTTCTTTTTCATCCGTGAGAATAAGGAATCCTACGATACAGAAGATGTAAGCACTCCCATTCGAGAATCTCTGAAACTGATCGTTCGCGGGAAAGATAAAAGCGCCTTTCTGATTCTTCTCGCATTGCTTTCCTGGTTTATCGGATATCAGGGAGTTCTGCCCTTTATTGGACTCTACTCCAAGGAATTCCTGCAGACATCCTCCGGGACAGCTGCCTTGGCCGCCGGGATGGTAGGTATTGCCTATGCAATTTTTGCTATACCCTCAGGCATCATCGCCCACAGAAACGGACGAAAAAAGACTATCCGGGTATCTTTAGCCGCACTTATCATTGTTCTTATCGTCATATTTCTCCATGACCCGGTTACCTCTGTCCTGGGACTGAGCGTTTTCGGCAAACAGCTCACCTTCTGGATCCTGATGTTTTTCTTCGGTATGTTCTGGGTTTCGGTAATAACCAACTCTTTCCCTATGCTCTGGCAGCTTGCAACTTACAATGATATGGGCATATATACCGGGCTCTATTATTTCTTCTCCCAGCTTGCCTCAATTATTGCGCCTCCCCTCACCGGAGGATTCATTGATCTATTCGGTTTCCGGTCAATCTTCCTCTTTGCCGCCTTTTTCATGCTGATCGCATTTGTACTCATGGGCTTTGTATCCAAGGGAGAACCGTCAGATCTTGTTGAAGCTGAAGGGAGCGCATGATAGAAAATTCTGAGTTTCGTGTTTTCACTGATCCGCTGGAGGCAGAACTGATAAGTCGACCGAACAGATTTGTCATGATGGTCAAAACTTCCGACGGATCTGTTCATAAGGCTCACTGCCCCAATCCCGGCAGGCTCACAGAATTTCTCATCCCAGGTCAGCCCCTGCTTGTGGAATTCGTCTCGGGGGAAAAAACCAAAAAGGTGGGTTTTTTCTCCGAGACGAATTCCAAACCCAAAACGAATTCCAAATCCACCCCGTCCCGGAAGCGCAAAACTGATTACACCGTAGTTGGAGTACGATATCAGGATAAAATTATTCCCCTTTACTCATCGAAGGCAAATACTATTGCAGAGAAATGTATTATACCTCAGCTGTATCCGGAATATGATATTGTTATACCGGAATATACGATAGGTAATTCACGCTTTGATTTTTTTCTGAAACAGAGTGCTTATCCAGAACAAAAACCAATTTTGATGGAGGTAAAATCCTGTTCTCTCATGGAAAAAGGTACTGCCATGTTCCCAGATGCTCCTACATCCCGCGGGAAACGCCATGTTGATGAACTTGCGGAACTGCAGAACAAGGGCTTCAATACCTCAGTCCTGTTTATTATCAGCCACAGGGATACAGAACAATTTATGCCGAATCTCCATACAGATCCGGATTTTACTGCATCTCTTCATCAGGCTTCTTCAAAAGTGAAAATTCATGCCGTCAGTGTTGATGTTTCAGAAAAGGGATCAGTGAAAGTTATTTCGGATGATATTCCCGTAGTTACGGATATCCCTGCAGAAATTGCAGAAAAAAACGCAGGGGTCTATTTTATCGTCATGAAGGTAAGCGAAGAGATGAAATTACCTATTTCATCTCTTGGTAGTCCGGTCTTGAAACCGGGATGGTATATCTATGCCGGTTCAGCTAAAAAAAATCTGCTCCAGAGGATTAACCGCCATCTAAGAAAAAACAAACGGCTTCGTTGGCATATTGATTATCTCACAACTCGGGCAGATTCCATAAAAGCATTTCCCATAAGAACTTTAAAGGATATTGAATGCTCTCTTGCTGGAGATATACGCCGGATTTCCGATGGCTTTGTCCCTAAATTCGGTTCCAGTGACTGCAGATGTCCCTCCCATCTATTCTATTTCTCAAGCAATCCGCTCCAAAGGCGTTCCATGATTACGCTGCTGTTCACATATCGAAACCGAATTTCTGTTTCCCCTTGAATTACTTGAGGCATGTCGTTTTTACAGAAGGAAAAATTCCTGCTGGAAGAATAGCATCCTCATCCTCTGTACATTTATACAGTATTTTTTTACTATAGGGTCATGATTCAGTGTCGGATGAGATTTGCAGAAGAGCGGGATCTGATTTTTCTCACAAACCTTTACAACTACTATATCGAACATACAGCTGTAACGTTTGATACCGTTCCCTTTAGTATTGAGCAGAGAAGAGCATGGCTCAATCAGCATCCTCCTGAGAGTCGTCATAAGGTATGCATTGCTGAAGATTCACAGGGGATACCGCTGGGTTTTACTGCCTCTCACCCTTTCCGGCTTAAACCTGCATATGAAACTTCCGTGGAAATAAGTATTTATATTAAGCCGGGTCTGGAACGGCAGGGAATCGGCAAACAGTTGTATGCACATTTGTTTACACTGCTGGAGCAGGAGGATATTCACCGGGCGTATGCATGTATCGCCGTACCTAACCCTTCTTCAATAGCCCTGCATAGTTTTTTCAATTTCACCCCCGTGGGTTTGTTTACAGAAGCGGGCAGAAAGTTCGGTTCGTTTATCAGTATTCAGTGGATGGAGAAGCATTTTGACTAATCGTGATTACCACTTGATTACTGAAAGCAATTACAGCCGGAATTCATAATGTACGAAAACCCGCAAAACAGATTACATCCTGAATGTTTAATGTGAAAAAGTATTATTCGTATCAACTATTTTTTTCTTGGTATTTCTATTGTTACGTTTGCCCCTTCTAAGTACCCTTCTTTCTTTAAGGTATTCAAAACATTCTGAGCTTCTTCAAAATCATTAAAAGGCCCAATTGACAATATTTCATCACCCTTTCTATCTGAAATCTGGTTTCCAAATCCCTTTCCCTGCAGAGCTTGAACGGCTTCCTGCCGTTCAGTATTCACGGTAAGAGGCTCTTCAATCCAGAATTTAGGTTGAGGAATTTCCCTTTTTTCCGGAGCGGGACTTGCTTCTTCTGACGGACTTTCAGCCTGTGCAGTTTCTTCCATGCTGGATTCACCTTCTTTTGCATCAGGCTCCTCCGCAACTGATGCTTCTCCCTTCTCAACACCAAGACTTTTCTCTGGTTCCGGTTCTGCTTCCACAATAACTACAGTTTCAGGTTGGGTTTCTGTTTCTGGTTGGGTTTCCGGTTCCGGTTCTGGTTCCGGCTCCACAATGACCACAACCTCAGTATCAGGCTCAGCCTGGGCTTCCGGTTCAGGCTCCGACTCAACAATAACTACAGTTTCAGGCTGGGATTCCGGTTCGGGTTTGGGTTCGGGTTCGGGTTCGCCTTCTGTTACTGCCTCTGTTTTATCAATATCTTCAATAGTATCTTGTCCCCGATCAGCAGCTGTCTCGGTTTCAGGTTCAGACTCAGGCTTGGGCTCTGCTTCAGGTTCTGGTTCGGGTTCAGACTCTGGTTTGGTTTCCACTACTTCATTATCTGGAACTGCCTCGACATCCGGTTTAACTTTCATTTCCGGCTTGGATTCAATTTCCTGCGCCGGCTCAGTTTCTAGCGCCGGCTCCGGCTCCGGCTGCAGTTCTGGCTCTGGTTCGGGTTCTGGCTCTGGTTCGGGTTCGATGTCCTCGATATCCTGTTCAAATACTTCCTGTTCTGTTTCCTCAACAATGGTTTCAATCGGCTGAGGCCTGAAGGAAAAACTTCCCGGATAAAAAACAATCATCCCGACTCCGACCGCAATCAGGAGAATTATTGTAAGGGAAAAAAAGATCCAAATCAATTTCTTATTCATAAAAACCTCATTCAGAACAAAATCAGGAAAATGAGGCAGAAAAACTGCCTTTTTTTCTGTATGTATGCATGTAAAACTTATTTTCGTACTTCATATTATAATATCAGATTTTCTTACTCTTTAACAACAGAAAAAAATTCATCCAGCTGATTATTAATCCACCCTAAAGAATTATTGTTTTCGATAATATACACATCACCCCGGCTGCTGATCAAATTGGGGTTAATGTGTTTTTGCG
>JAIPFQ010000076.1:0-10062 GCA_021736605.1 Spirochaetales bacterium
ACTGCGGTCCCGGTCATGGCAGCATGAGTGGGAAGAGTCGTCTCCCCTGGTTGATCATGAGATTCTGCTTCCCTTTATGAAGGAGAGCATTGTAAATTGGGCTGAAAAATTTCCTGTCTATATCTTTTTTGTTCTTCATAACGGCATTCCGGCAGCTTTTTTTCTTGCTGCAGTGTGGGATAGCCGCTGCTGGGGTGTTATTACGGGGTATGACAAAGATTTTCATAAATTCAGTGTCGGTCAGCAGGCATTTATTGATGGTGTGAGCAAGCTGCATGAAGAGGAAGGTATTGAGCTGTTTGAATTAGGGGGTGAGGTAATTGGGTGGAAAGAGAAGTGGAAAACTGCAGAAGTTCCTGTCTATGAGCTGTACTGTTCCCTTTCTCCGTTTACGCTCTTTGCAAATGCCGTAATTTGGAAGCGTAAGCTTTTTAAGCTGGCATAAAGCTTTGTGCCGGCTTGAGGGTGTTCCCTTTCTGCTGCGGCTGCTGAGTTCTGCTGTGTTCTGCAAGTTTTTGTAAAAATAACTACTCTGCTCGACAAATTAGCGCTAATTCATCGAGTTAACTAGATAAAATTGTGAGAAATCATCGTCTACATTCAATAAAGCATTCAATAGAAGGCATAATATACATCGACAGAACCTGCATGGCGTAGTATTATGGATGTATGTACTGGATTGATAGAGTTTTGGGAAAAACCATCTGGGAAAAACTGGAGAACGACAAACGAATAGTGCTTCTTTTTGGACCCAGACAGGTAGGAAAAACCAGTTTTGTAAAAAAACTGCTGGAATCAAAAGGAAGCAAATACCTGTATCTCAATGGAGAAGATCCAAGAACAGCAGAAAGAGTTTCCTCCTGTGATGTTCAGCGATTAAAGGGGCTCTTTTCAGGATATTCACTTGCCTGCATTGATGAAGCCCAGCATATCCCCAATATCGGCTTGGCTCTTAAATTGATATATGACTCAGAAATTCCTGTGAAGCTTCTTGTCACAGGATCTTCCAGTCTCAGCCTAGCAAGCGGAACACGTGAAGCCTTAACAGGAAGGACTTGGTCATTCAGTATGTACCCCATAGCTTTTCAGGAACTTTTCAAACAGGAAGGACTGTTTCAAGGTGAACGCTTTCTTGATGATGCCTTGGTTACCGGGCTCTATCCGGCCTTGTTCTCTTTAGAAAACAGGAACGATAAAATTGCCCATTTACAAGAGTTAAGCAGCGCATATTTGTACCGGGATATACTAGAATTGGGCAGTATCAAGAACCCCGTGAAATTGAGAAATCTGCTGCGCCTGCTTGCCTATCAGACAGGTTCGGAAGTATCGTATCAGGAACTTGGAAGAAGCTGCCGGCTCAGTACTGATACAGTTATCCGCTATATTGACTTACTGGAAAAATCATTTGTTCTTTTCCGTCTTGGAGCATTTTCCCGAAATCTCCGCAAAGAGATCAGAAAAAAAGATAAAGTGTATTTTTATGATAACGGCATCCGCAATTCAGTGATTGATGATTATAAAGAATTTCATTTACGTTCAGATCAAGGTGCATTGTGGGAAAATTTTCTGGTCAGTGAACGGATGAAGTATAATTCTTATCGAGGCTTTTACGGCAGCAGATGGTTTTGGCGTACATATACTGGTGCTGAAATCGATTATGTTGAAGAAAAGGATAGCGCTCTGCAGGCTTTTGAGTTCAAGCTGACTGAAAAACAGAAGAAGATGCCCGTATCCTTCAGAGAAACCTATCCTGGAGCAGAATTTACTCTCATTCACCAAAACAACTGGACCTCATTTGTAAGTGATTCTGTGTAGGTGCTTATGTTACTACATGAGACATCCATTTCAAGAATAGTGCAAGGACTCATTCGATGAGAACATCGTTTATCTTTCGTCTGATGACCTATTTTCTTATTATCTCGCTGCTTCCCGTTCTGGTCCTGAGCATCTACTTTTACACCTCCGTATCATCAACCCTTAACGATAACCTTTCCCAGCAGGCGGAACAAGCCATTGACCGGGTAGTTTTGAACATTTCAGCTTGTCTCGATGACTATCGGCACAGAAGCTATACCATTTCTACAAATGAAGTTATCAGAAATTCTCTAGTCGACGGCAAAACAGCAGTTTCATCAGAGGTCTACCAGCAGCTGTATCAGGCAATGAGAGGAACGATATATGATGCCTCAGCGCACCTTATCAGTGCAGACGGTAAAACAAAATATTCTACCCACGAATTCCCTTTACACTATGATCTGCGGCATTATCGTAATGATGTAAGTATTGCTGCGACTCTGGCAGCTCTGCAGGGGCCGACGATCCTGCTCACAGAACGCTACACAAATAATCGTAATGATATCATCATGATGAACCTGCTTCGGGTCATTAATGATGAAAATAATCAGCTGATCGGGTATTCAATCATCGATCTATTCTCATCGTCCCTCGCTGAGCTCTGCAGGGAACCGATTTTCAGTGATGTCGTGCTCATCGACCGCTCGACGCTGAAGGCCAGCTCGATGCTGCATACGAATCTGCATGGGGACTACAGCAGATTCCCTGCCTTGACGGAAGCGGCATCCAAGACTTCTAGTGAAGGTGTACGAGTGTCTCAGAACCATGTTATAGCTGAAAAAGTGATTCCGGGAACGCAGTATGCCGTAGCTGGAATTATTGAAAAACCGCCGTATACGCTGGTTCTGAACAATATTTCTCTAGTTACCCTGCTGATTGCGGGCTTGAGTGTGGCGGCTTCCCTCTTGTTTGCCTTTTTTGCCTCAAAACATGTCTCTAAACCGGTAAGTAATCTCGTCTCTGCCATGAAACAGGTGGAACGGGGGAATCTTGATGTCCAGGTTATCGACTCGCATGATACCAATGAGATCAAAGCACTCAATGAAGGCTTCAACAAGATGATCATAAAAACCAAAGAGCTTTTGGATTTGACTCGAGAGGAGGAGATGCAGCTCCGTGAAGCAGAGCGGAAAGCTCTTATGGCGCAGATTAATCCCCATTTCCTCTATAATACGCTCTATACCATCAAAGCCCTCGCCTCTCTGCATGGTGAGCAGCAAATTCTCAATATTACAACATCCCTGGGAAAACTGCTGAGAAAAACCATCAGCAGTAAAACCGATGTGCTGCCGCTTCAGGAGAGTATA
Organism: Spirochaetales bacterium; assembly: GCA_021736605.1. Lineage (GTDB taxonomy): Bacteria > Spirochaetota > Spirochaetia > PWKH01 > PWKH01 > JAIPFS01. The sequence goes on from JAIPFQ010000076.1 coordinate 3,162, forward strand.
GATATGGTAAGAGACTATCTGACCATTGTGCAGATACGGTTTCCTAATAAATTGAGATACCACATTAATATGGAAAAAGGATGCGAGGCGATTGTAACGCCCAAACTGATTATCCAGCCTTTTGTAGAAAATGCAGTCACCCATGGTCTGGAACCGAAATTGGGGGATTGGTATATCCGTGTTGATGCTTTCGCAATTGATGAAAGCTTGGTAATCTGTATACGAGATAACGGAATCGGGTATACAAAAGATATGCCCGAAGATGCTCCATCCGTACAGCCCCATGCTGAGCAAGTTGGGAATGAGCGTGCAGGGGAAGAACAGGTGAGAAATGAGCATGTGGGTATCGAAAATGTACGCCATCGACTTGATTTGTACTACCATGAGAAAGCTGAAATCCGTATAACTGGAAAACAGAATGTCGGAACAGTTGTACGGATTACTTTAGCAAAACAGTAAAAACTGCCGTCGTCGGCATCGCCAAAACAGAAGAGGAGATTATGTATACGCTGCTTCTAGTTGAAGATGAAGAGTTAATACGAAAAGAACTGCTCATAACCGTTGATTGGGAGTCAGTAGACTGTCGCGTCATTGCAGAAGCGGCTGACGGAGTCGCGGGAGAGAAACTTATAAAACGACTTGATCCTGATATTGTTCTCACGGATATCAGGCTTCCTGGTCAGGATGGGCTGACTATGCTGAAAAAGGCTCCTCCAAGATCTGCGATCATATTTACCGGCTATGGGGAGTTTGAACTTGCCCAGCAGGCTATCAGACTGGGGGTATATGATTTCCTGCTTAAACCAGTTGAAGAACAGACCTTGTACGCAACGCTTACACGACTCACAGAACGACTTGCATTGCAGAGAGAGGAAGCCGCACTTGGTCCGCGTGATCAGCGCTCTGCTCTAAGCAGCTCTTCTGCACCAGGTTCAGCAGGTTCAGCAATCGGCTCTCGGGATATCTATGTCCGTGCTGCCATGGATTATATTGATGAGCATTATGCAGAAGATATCAGTATGTATCAGATAGCATCTCATCTCGGGGTTTCTGAGAGTCACCTATCCCATCTCTTTAAGGAACATTCCGGATTTACAGTTCTCTCCTATCTTCAGGATCGAAGAATTCGTGAGGCTATGCGGCTGCTCAAGGATCCGAGGCGTAATGTCAGTGAAATATTTCACCTCTGCGGTTTCTCAAACGGCAGCTACTTCTGCAAGGTCTTTAAACGATACACCGGAGTTACCCCCTCGGAATTCCGCAATTCACCATGAGATAATCGACTGCAGAGAATCAGGGCTAGTAAACAAGCAGGCATCTATACCGCAGGCAGCAGCTCCTTCAATAGTCTCCTGCAAATAGATGGAACCACATCTATATCAGTAATTATCACATTTCCCAGGTCAAAAATATAGAGGTCGTACATCAATCATCCTTTCCTTGAAGAGTAGACCGAAGCCCCGCTGATAAAGTAGTTTGACAGGCTGAAGAAAAGAATGAACATGGGAATGCTTGCCAGGGCAGCAACCGCCATCATGGCACCCTGATCAGTATGTTTTTCAGCGGTAAATTTTGCTATATAGAGGGGGATTGTCTTCATTTTCTCGCTCTGTGCTACGAGAAGGGGCCATAAGAGGTTGTCCCACTGTGAACGGAAAGCGAGAATTGCCAGGGTTGCTATAGCTGGTTTGCAGTTGGGAAATACAATCTTAGCGAAAATTCCGGGTTCGGACATGCCGTCCACTCGTGCAGCATCAAGAAATTCGGCGGGGAAGGTAATCATATACTGCCGCATGAGAAAGATGCCGAAAGCATTTACCAGAAAGGGGAGAATTAAACCAGCATAGGAGTTTTGGATACCTATCTTTGTGACAACCATATAGAGCGGTATCATAATGGCTTCAAAGGGAATCATCATAGTGGCCATGATCATCATGAACAGAAGCGTTCTTCCCTTAAACTTGAATTTTGCCAATCCGTAGCCGGTGAGTGCAGAGAGCAGCACGGTTGAAACCGCACAGCTGGCTGCTACTATAATCGAATTCAAGAAGTTTCTCAAAAAGATATAAGATCCGTCATTTCCAGCTATGGCTTTAAAGAAATTTTTATACTCAAAACCACGGGGGATCCATCGATACGGCATTTTGAGAATGTCTTTGGCCGGCATCATAGAGGCTGTAATCATATAGAGGATGGGAGTAAGGGTGAATATCGTCAATATGATAAGTAAAGCCCAAATGAGCAGTTTCTGCCAAGTGAGGCTTTGAAAGGTTTTCTTTACTGGTGCTGTTCGAATCAGCTGCATAACGGTCATTATGGTCTCCTGCTATCCTTTTTCCCTAAAACTTAAGCTTTTCTAATACTCTACATCTTCACTTTTGGATCCCTTGAATTGGAACCAGGTGAAAACAAGCATGATTACAAACAGTATGATACTCATGGCGCTCGCTCTGCCGATTCGGTGGTCGCGAATACCGGTGTTGTAGATATTCATAGTAATTACATTTATCGGATCGAGGGGAGCCCCCGATTGGGTGAACAGATACTGGGTACTGAACGTTTTCAGACACTGCAGCATTGACATGACGGAGACAAGTACAATTGTCGGTTTCAGAAGCGGAAGCGTTATTCTCCAGAACTCCTGCCAACGGCTGGTACCGTCAATACGTGCGGCTTCATAGAGCGTGCCGGGGATGGAAGATAAACCGGCGATGAAAATGATGATAAAATAGCCGATATACTTCCAGAAATAGACAAGCATAGTGGAGAACTGCACCATGGCAGCATCGGCAAGCCATTTGTGGTCGGTCCCCCAGCTGTTCAGCAGAAAATTTAACCACTGGTTTGCAAGTCCCCGAGGATCAAAAATCTGAAGCCAGATTGCCGCCGATACAACGGAAGAGAGCACAGCAGGTGAATAAAATGCCATCTGGTAGAATTTACTCCCCTTTTTTACTGATGAAGCCAGCACGGCGAACAATAGACTGAATACCAGCAGGGGAATGAAGGTGCCGAGGGTGAAGACCACCGTTGCCCGGATGGAGTTCCAGAAGTTTGCCGACTGAAAAAGATAGATATAATTCTTCAAACCGACGAAGGTCGGCGGGTTGAGTGAAAGAACCATCTTTTTGAAGAGACTCGTATAGAGAGCATTTATTATGGGATAGAAATTGAAAAGGGAAAAGAAGAGTATGGATGGAATAACAAATGTGAGTCCCCATCTTGAAAGATGCTTCTCAATACTTTTCTTCTTTTTTCGTTTTGTTGTTAATTGCATAATCGAGCCTTTACAGAAATCCAAGTTTTTTTGAATATTCAAGATCCGGCATGGATCTCCCCATGCCGGAATTGAGATTAGCTTTTATCGTACCTAGATCTAATACAGCTTAGCTGCATTGCGTCTTAGCAGCATTACAGGTCCTGTATATTACATATCGTCCAGTAATTCCTGTGCCTCTGCACGGAGATTCGCCAGTGCTTTTTCCGGACGTACTCCGGAAAGCATGACTGATTCTACGGCACCTTTGATAAGTTCCTGCAGCTTTGCACTGTTCTCAGCGTAATAAACGATATGACCGCGCTCCATATCACTGGTGAATACTTCTGAATACGGCATATTTCTATAGGTAGAAGAGTTCAGCAGTTCATTAGTCGGCTGTACGATGTTTACCGTTTTCAGATACTCTTCAGCATGCTGCAGCATATAGCCGATGAACTTCCAGGCAGCTTCCTGCTGTGCGGCGCTCTTCTGGGAATTGACCATATAGTAATGACCATAGTAGCAGGCGGCGGTATCATTAACAGCATCTTCGAATACGGGGAAGGGGATTACCATCCAGTCGTCACTGTCGTAGAAATCGGGATTGTCCGCTTTAATTCTTCCCTGCTGATACAGTCCGGTTAATGCCATAGCGATATCATTGTTATTCATATTAAACAGTTTTCTGGCATTGCTGTATGTGGGGGATCCGAGATTTCTGCCCGAAGGACCCCATTCCTGCATGTAGTTCAGGAACTTCAGCCATGCTGCATCTCCTACGATGGCTTTTGTTCCATCATCACTGATGAGTTTGCCGCCGAGCTGTTCAACCATGGGAACCATGGATACCAAATAGTAGGGATAGCGGAAATCAAAACCTCTTCTGGTGATGATATCTCCGTCACGAATGATGAGTTTTTCAGAAACATCAGCCATCTCTTCCCAAGTTTTCGGATAGTCTGTTTCCGGATCAAGACCGGCATCTCTGAAAACATTTTTATTTACATAGATGCTCCAGTTTGTCAGTTCAAGGGGAAGGCCGTAAATTTTACCGTCCACAGTTACTGGATCCAGTGAACCTTTAAGATACGCATCAACAAGCTCCTGATCTCCGGCATAGCCGGCAGCCTCAGCGTCAACAGGAGCTACACGGCCGTTAGCTATGTAGGCATACTCATCTTCAATTGACATATTGAAGATATCCGGTCCCTGATTTGCTGCAAAAGCCGTAAGAACCAGTTCCTGAATTTTTGTAGAAGATTGAGTGACTCGCTCTATCTTTATATCCGGGTTTGCAGCTTCAAACTCTTCGATATATCGATTTTCAATCTCGGTTCTATTCGGATCTTCATGAGTCCAGAACGTAAGTGTGATAGGTCCTTCCTCTTTCTCCTGTGCTCCCGCGCCGAAAACTGGCGACAATACAACAAGGGAAAGAATGATTAATGTGAAAAGAATTCGCTTCATCTTGTTTCCTCCTTTAAGATGTTCCGTAATTTGTTTCTACACTTTAATTGTAGGGTGCTCTTAGAGCAATAACAACGAAAACATCCTATGAAAAATGAAACGATTCTGCGATTTTGTGCTGATACTGAAGGAATTTGGAGGAAAAACTGCAAGTCGGATACCGAGAAATGCAGAGTAAACGCTGCCGTAGTAAAAGAAGAAAGAATTCATCCAAAGCTGGAATACCATCATTCGCCAAGATGTGCAAAGAGGTAAAGCTGTCTTTTTGAGCTTCACCGGCGTGAAAACTGGTCAGGGGATTTACAAAAATGGAGCTGCACTCTTTTATCGCAGGGGAGGCCTGCTAGCGCTCCAGTTTCAGCAGCTTCTTGAGCTCGCGGTTGTTCATGGAGGCAATCCACTTTTCTCCCTGAGCCACTGTGAGATCCGCCAGCTCCTGTTTTTCTTCCAGCATGCTGTTTATCTTCTCCTCAAAGGTCCCCTTTGTGATAAAGCGGTGCACCTGCACATCCTTTCTCTGGCCGATGCGGAACACCCGGTCTGTCGCCTGATGCTCCACCGCTGGATTCCACCATAAATCGTAGTGAATGACATGATTTGCTGCGGTAAGATTCAAGCCGACCCCGCCGGCCTTCAGAGAGATGATCATTACGCTGCTGCCGCTGTCCTGCTGAAAGGCGCTGACCATCTCGTCCCGCTTTTTTCTTGAAAGAGCACCGTAGAAGAAGGGAGCAGCTATGGAGAGCTCCTTTTCCAAGATAGTCTGGAGAATGCGGCCCATTTGGGCGAACTGCGTAAAAACCAGGACTTTCTCATTCCGGGATAGGATTTTCTCCACCAGAAGCAGCAGCTGCTGCGCCTTGCCCGATAGGCGGCTGGAATGGACTTCCTGATTTATGCCTTGTCTCATCTCTGGCCGCAGAGGCTGCTTCATATCCTGCTTTATATCCTGAGCCTGATCCAGGTTCTGCTTCACCTCCTGCTTCACGTTTTGCTTCACGTCCTGCTTTACGTCTTGTTTCATATCCTGTTTCAGGTAGAGGGCGGGGTGGTCGCAGATCTGCTTCAAGCCGGTGATCAGCTTGAAAATCATACCGCTTCTGCGGATGCCTTCTGCCTGGTCGGTCATCTCCTCGATGCTGCTCACCAGGGACTCGTAAAGGGCCGCCTGATCGGCGCTGAGCTCAGTATAGGTGTTAAGCGTTACCTTATCAGGTAGATCCTGAATGATCTTTTTATCAGTCTTCATTCTCCTGAGGATGAACGGGGAGCTGAGCTTCCTGAAGGATTCAAGAGCCTTTCGATCGCGGTAGCGCTCAATGGGGAGGGCGTAAGCATCTTTAAAGTGCGTCTTCTTACCGAGAAGATTTTTCATCATAAAGTCAAAGACACTCCAGTAGTCCATCAGACGGTTTTCCACCGGGGTCCCGGTCATGGCGATCTTCACTTCTCCCTTCAGGGATTTTACCGCTGCTGTTCTGGCGGCGGTCGGCGTTTTGATATTCTGAGCCTCGTCGATAATGACCGCAGACCACTTCTTCTTGGAGAGCAGAGAGGTATCCTGGGAAACAACAGAGTATGTAGTTATGATGACTTCGCATTCCGGATCCAGCATACGGTTCTGCCCGTGATAGATGCCGGGGACCAGGTCCGGAGTGAATTTCTCCATCTCCTTCTGCCAATTAGAAGCTATGCTTGCCGGCACTATGACAATGGCAGCTTTCTTCGGAGTGAGGGATCCCTCCTCCTTCATTTTCTGCAGCAGCGCAAGCACCTGCAGGGTCTTACCGAGCCCCATATCGTCGGCAATCAGGGATCCGATACCGATTCTGCGGTTGTGGTAGAGCCACTGGAAGCCCTTCTCCTGATAGGGGCGCAGGTCGGCCTGCAGTCGGTCCGGCAGGGGGACCGGATCAACCGTAAAAAGACTGTTTATGATACTTTTCAGGGATGCATCAGTCTGAATCGGAACATTGTTGCAGCTGCCTTCAAGGTGAATCTTCACAATATCCAGAGGGCTCAGTGAAACAGGTTTCTCCAGCGCTTTTCTCATCTTCTTGAGCTCTTTTTCGTCCAGCATCACGTAGGCATCATGATAGCGGATGAGTTTTTTGTATGTGCTGGTGAGTTCGTAGAATTCATCTGCCGGGATAAGCATATCGCCGGCGGCGACTG
>JAIPFQ010000077.1:0-9859 GCA_021736605.1 Spirochaetales bacterium
TCTGCCGAAAATCACGATTAAAATCGTCCCTGACCCAATCGGGACCGGAAAAATCAAAGACATTGGGTATGACGCCGGCCTGGATGCCCCTCCTCCGCCGCAGCGTCTCCCCGGCCAGAGAATTTATCACCGCATGCCGATATGCCTCAGCATTCGGGGGCAGGCAAAAATCCGCAAGCAATTCCGCTGTTCGACAGGTCGGTTCAGCACCTCCGATCCGCTCCCAGAAAAAATCATGGTGATGCCCAAGCACGCGAATCTGCGTATCCTGCACAGCTATTCGAAGGGCTTTTGCCGCGGCCGGATGCACCGCTGCGGACCAGATGTTTTCCGCCACAATGACCTCCAGGCTGTTGTCGGCGATCCACTTCCGCAGCCGGGGTACGAGGGCTTCAGTCTGCCGCTCCAGTTCCCGACGAAAGGCGGCCTCTGCAGAAGTCGTCGGGGCAGCTTCCGCTGAAGCAGAATCCGCAGCGTGAGCGGAAGCATCAGCATTGGCGGATTTCATTGCGGAAGCATCAGCATAGCCGGAATCCGCAGCGTGAGCATCAGCAGAACCAAAATTCTGAAAAACTGACAGATCCTTGAATGCTGCTCTATTCACCAGCTCTGCTTCCGGGCGATGATAAAAGAGTTCCGGAATAACTGTTACAGATACCCCGTCCTGGGCGATCTCCCGGTCGTGCCTGCCGCTGCAGTAGAAGACTTCGTGACCAGCCTCAGTAAAAACGCGCTGCCACTTATCCATCTCCAGAGAAACACCGTCGGTTCCTCCTGTTTTATAGTGAATCATTCCGATGCGTTTAGCCATTTGCTGTGCTCCTTCTCATCCTGTAAATCATTATACACTGCATACGGTCACTCTTTCACGCCTCCTGCTGCGAGTCCTCCGGTGAGGTTCTTCTGGATCGTCATAAAGAGGACGATAACCGGTGCTGCAGTGAGCATGGATGCCGCCATAATCCTGTCCCATATGGCATTTTTTGAGACGAATAGCGTTTTCAGGCCGATGGGAAGGGTGTAGAGGGATTTGTAATTCTTCAGAAAAACCGATGCAAAGAGATACTCATTCCAGGCAATCATGAAGGAGTAGATATACACCGTGATGATTGCTGAGATGGAAAGGGGAATGATGATCCTCCAGATCGTGCCGAAACGGCTGGCACCTTCTATCATAGCCGCCTCTTCAATGGAAAAGGGGATTGTGCGGAAATAATTTCCCAGCATATAGAGGGAGACCGGCAGGGTCTGCACCATGTAGATGATCAGAAGGCCGAGAAACGTGCCCGTCGGGGTGCTCAGAAGGCCGATGGCGACGAACATTTGATACAGGGGGATCAGCAGCAGTATCCCTCCGAACATGTAGACCAGAAGTACCCCGCGCTGCACCGCCGGGCGGCCCCTGAATTTGAGGCGGCTGAAGGAGTAGGCGCCGAGTATCGCCAGAACTACGGATATAAAGGCTGCGGTCAGGGACAGCACGAGGGAATTTCCGAAGTAGCGCAGAAAGGGAAAGACATCCCCTGTGTCCCGGTATTTCGCGAGGATTGCATCCCGCTGCTCCTGCGTCAGGTCCGGGGACTCCTCCAGCAGATTGATGATGGACTCCGGCACATCCTTGAGTTCCTGTCCGATGTTCAGCAGCTCCTTATATGCCTCAAGATTGATCTGCTTCGGTATCAGCGAGGGGTTTCCCCAGTCCCATTGATACTTCAGGGAGAGGGAGAGCATCTGGAGGAAAGGGAAGAGGCTGAAGAGAACAATCAGCAGCACCAGCAGGGCAAAACCGATTCGGCGGATGGGTTTTCTGTTTGTTACCATTTGATTACCCTCTTGATATAAAATAGGATGAAACCGATGAGTATGATGAACTGGAGCACCGCCAGCGTCGCCCCTTGTCCGAGGTCCATGGTTCCGGTAAATGCTTTCAGGTAGGTATACACTGAGAGCACTTTGACATTGCTTGCCAAGAGATAGACCTCTTCAAATTTGTTGAAATTCCAGATTACGCGCAGCAGAATTATGGCGTTCACCACGAAATACACCTCCGGGAGGGTTATGTTTGCGAACTGCTGCCAGCCGCTGGCTCCGTCCATCTCCGCCGCTTCATAGAGATTCTGATCAATAGCCTGCAGCCGCGAGAGTATCATCAGATAGGAAAAGGGAAAGTTCTTCCAGATGCTGAAGACGATGGCTACCCATACGGCAGTTTTCGGCGACCCGATGAGGCTGAATCGTTCGCTGAAGAGTCCCAGTTTTCCGTAGAAAACATCCATGAATATTCCGTTTACGGGGTCAAAGAAAAACTGCCAGGCAAAAACAACGGATATGACCGGTGCAATGTACGGCAGCAGGATGAGGCTTCTGACGAGTCCCCGAAGAGGAAACTTGCGGTTCATCACAAGGGCAACGCCCAAGCCCACGATGGTTGTTCCTACGGTGGTGAAGGAGACGTAGAGGATGGTTGTCAGCAGGGCATTCCAGAATTCACTGTCTCCTAGCACTTCGGCGTGATTCTGAAATCCGATGAATTGGCTGGCTCCCGATAAACTGACATGAAAAAAACTGAGATAGATATTATAGACCACTGGATAGAGGATGAGGGCAAGGATAATTGCCACGGCAGGGAGTACCAGCGTCCAGCCGAGCAGCTCCTCCCGCTGAGCTCTGGTACGTCCTGCGAGAAATCCCTGTTCCAGTCTTGTTTTCGGGTTTTTGTTCGGGGGGCGATTTGGTGGTCCGCCTTTTAGCTTGCCTTTCAGGTTGTCCGGTGATTTTCCTGGCGGTCTGCTTTTTGTTCCGCCTGGCGGCTTTCCTGATGCAAGGATGCCTGATGAAAGGCTCCCGGATGAAAGACTGCCTGATGAAAGGCTGCCTGATGAGCTTTCAGAATGAAGCAGCATGAAATTCCTCCCTCTTCTTTTAAAAAGACATACGAAAACAATTGGCCAAAATGGACAGCTGAAACATCAGCATAAAATATCAGTATCCATGATTAAGAAACATGATCGATTTAAAGATCAGGTAAAATGATCAATTAAAGATCAGATACAATGATCAATAAAAAAACCAGGTAAAATGATCACCAAGCCGGACTGCCGACTTGGTGATATATGGACAGGATGACACATGCAGGCATGAAGTCATCATGAGAACATCATGTCATCCACGCTGACGGTACGCAGCTGCATACAAAACACAGACACGTACACGTACACATCAGCATCAAAAAATCAGCGTTAAAAAATCAACGTTAAAAATCAACGTTAAAAATCAGTCCAGCAGCTTTCGCATTTCAGCTTCTGCCCATTTCATTCCGGCATCCACGCTCATTCCTTCCTGAGTAATCCTGTACAGCATCTGGGGGATGATCTGCTGTGCTGTAATTTCACTTGCAGTTTCAATCCTTACCCCATCAACAATACTGAAAGTTTCAATATTTTCCAGGCCGCTGATAATCTCTTCCATTTTCTCCGTGCCGTAACTCTTGTAAAGTCCCTGCGGATCATTCTGAAAACGGGGATTTCCGGCAATCTCCTTCAGCATGGGATTCATGCCGCCGGGTGCCATATGAAGGAAGGTAATATAGGCATTCGGAGTATAGAGGTACTCGATAAACTTCTTGGCTGCTTCTGTCTTGGCCTGATTTTCCTGTTTGAAGAATCCAAAAGAGACGACGGTTCCGTATCCTGCGGGTGAAGATTTCGTCATTACCGGAGCGAGTCGTGTATTATCTACAAGTTTCGGATCGAAATCAGCCCCTTCCAGGTCACTGAAATTTTCACTGGTCAGTGAACCTGCTGCAGCTTCCAGCTTAGCCAGGTCATCCATAATATAGGTTGAGTAGAAGAACATGGCCATTTTTCCCTGCAGATAGTAGTCACGTGCGCGCCATGTCTGAGGTCCCGGCGGATTGTACTTGGCCAGTTCAGCATAAAATTCTACGGCTTCCTTCATTTCCGGAGAGTTGAAGACCAGATTTTTGTCTGCGTCGAAGAGAGCTGCGTCATTGGACATGGCGATCGGGGTGAAGCACTGTTCAGCATAGGCTTCCGGGAGTGTTCCTACCAGTATCCCGTACTGATTCTTGTCGGGGCGATAGAAATATTTCGCAGCTTTTAAGGTATTTTCCCAGGTGTTCGGGGGTTCAAGGCCGGCTTCTTCAAACCAGTCAGCACGATACCAGATTCCCTGGATCCATCCATGATAGGGAAGGGCGTAGTAGCTGCTCTTATCCGTCGTTTCCAGTACTTTCAGCGGACCTGAATAGAATCTGTCCTTGCCGATTTTGTCAACGATGGCTTTTGCAGCTTTCAGATCCAGGACGTCCTGGGTTCCGAAGGATACCGCTGTCTCAGCCGGGCCGTCAAACAAGGCAGGAAGGGTTCCTGCTGCTGCTGCGGTCTGCGCCTGGGTGGCCAGATCATTCTCATCAACCGGTATGAGGTTGATGGAAATATTCGGATTCATGGCGGTGAAGGTATCGATCAGCACTTCAATAGTTGCCATACGGTCCGATTGTGTTGCCGTTGTCCAGTAGTCGATGCTTACCGGTTTTGCAGCGGGGGCTGTGCCCTGCTCTCCTTGGGCGAACAAGCTTCCCGCTGATATAGCGACAAACATGACAATCAACATGATCAGGATTTTCTGTTTCATTATAAATCTCCTTTTTTATAATTTCTGTCCAAAACGTTTTGGACAATAAGAATTCTACACCCAAAACGTTTTGGCTGTCAAGGAGAAAGGGTGGATAAAGTTTGTTTGTTTGGTGGTTTGGTGGTTGGTTTGGTGGTTGGTTTGGTGGTTGGTTTGGTGGTTTGGTGGTTGGTTTGTTCGGTGGTTGGTTTGTTCGGTGGTTGGTTTGGTGGTTGGGGAGCTGGGGAGTCGGTTTCGGAGCGGGGGAGGCCAGAGTGAGGAGTGTGGATTTGGTCTCGGAGAAAAAATCCACATGGTTTGCAAATCGTCTCGGAGAAAAAATGCACATCTTATGTTATACTGTAATAAGTTTGGTTTTAAACGGTAAGGCCGGGGGATACATAATGCGAGGCGCTGAGCCTGCATGACGCCAGCATAACGACTGCATGCCAACCCAATGCCAATGCAAAGACAAGCACATGGCAGCCAAAAAAGGAAAGCCGAAAAAGGAAAGCCGAAAAAGGAAAGCCGAAAAGGGCAAACCGAGGGAATTGAAAAAAGTATGAGTACAACAAATCCAGTAAACGTGGCAGAAGGGCTGTGGTGGGTTGGAAAAGGAACTGCAGAAGGAAGACTTGAATGCAATCCTTACCTGCTTCTTTTCGGAGGATCCGTAATTCTGTTTGATCCAGGCTCTGTCCTGGATATTCATGAAGTTATGGATAAAGTAAAACAGCTCATAGATATTAGTGAAATAGAAGCTGTAGTGCTGAGTCATCAGGATCCCGATCTTTGCTCCTCCCTGCCCATACTTGAACAGCACGGTTTTAAAGGAGTCATCTGCTGTCATGAACGGGCAGCTTGGATTATCACTTTTTATGGAATCTCCTCTCCCTTTTATACCGTCAATACAAAAAAATATCGTTACAAACTGAAAGACGGTTCATACATTAAATTCCTTTATGCGCCATATCTGCATTTCCCGGGTGCAATCATGACGTATCTTCCTCAGCAGAAAACGCTTATTTCGGGGGATTTGTTCGGGGCAGTGACAGAACAATGGACTCTGTATGCTGGAGAAGATTACCGAGAGAACATGAAGACATTCCATGAATCCTATATGCCCTCCCATGAAATACTTCAATCAGTAATGAATCAGCTTTACTATTATGATATCCAGTTAATCTGTCCTCAGCACGGTTCGATTATCAACAAGGATATACGGGAACAAATTGATATTCTCAGAGACCTTCCATGCGGACTATTCATGAATCCTGTTCGTCAGGAGCTTCTTGATGTGGGAGGCTACATCTATCTTTGCTCCCAGGTGGTTAAACGGTATTTTGCTATTTACGGGAAAAAAGCTGTCGAAAAAGCATTTGCAAAATCTCATTTCACTATTGATTTCACAGAGCGGGAAATAGCAGAGAGTTCTGTCCCGGAATCCCAGATGTGGGATGAATTTTTCGATCATGTAGTTAAAACAAAAGGAATATCATGGCTGACCATCGTGAGTCCCCTGGTTGAATCTCTTTCAACAGCGTATAATATTCAGCTTCCTAGGGCTTTTACGTCTATTGTCTTTGATGCTCAGAAAAATCAGGATGTAATGAACGCTCAATACCAGGAACTGGAAAACCAGAAGATTGCCTTAGAGGCGCATCTCCATGAAATAGAGGAAAAATTATCTATTTGTCCCATTACAGGCATGTACAATCAGAACTTCTTTGACATCTTTTTTACACAAGAGATGCAGCAGTTTTATCTGAATCAATTTCCCTTTGCTCTGCTTTTGCTGGGTATCGATAACCTTATTGATATCAATTTACAGTACGGCAGTGATGAGGGAGATACTACGATGCGTAATTTGGCTTATATTCTTAAGCAGTTTGTCAGTACTTCCCTGCAGACTTTCAGACTTGAGGGCGGGGTGGCTGCTGTATACTTTCCGGAGATACCTCAGAATGAAGCAATTGAGAGAGCCAGTACGTTAAAGCAGACAGTATTGGACTCAAAACTTTTCATCACTCCAGTTACAATTTCCATCGGTATGTATCACAGCGATGAGCTGAAGGCTGAACACATGGATTTTGCTGAAACAATAGAAAATACAGTCCTGCAGCAGGCGCGAATACGACTTAAAGCGGCAAAGAAGTTAGGCGGCAATACAGTGCTGTATGAACCCCTGAAGAGTAAATCTATTGGTGCTGCAGGAACGGTACTCTTAATCGACCAGGCTGGGCTAGCCCGTGATCTTATGCAGAATGCGCTTGAGCAGGAAGGATATTTTGTTGCAGCTGCTGATAATGGTCGGCAGGGACTGGAGCTGGTCAGGCAGCAGATTCCTGATATTATCATCAGCGAACTGATGACACCCAAACTCAGCGGTTTCTCTTTACGGAAGAAACTGCTCAGATCAGCAGAAAGTGCGCACATCCCCTTTATTCTGCTATCTGTAAATAAACAGGAGCAGACGGTAAAACAGGCTTTGAGTTTAGGGATTTCCCACTTTTTTATTAAACCGGTCATGCTTACGGAGATCATAGGAGTGGTTAACATGATCACTGGTTCAACGCAGCGGAGGGACGTGCGGTTATGAGTCTGCAAATGGTCCTGCTGATCACCGGATCGGTTGCTGCTGCAGATGTACTAATGTTCTGCCTCACTTATGCGGCACGGTATTACAGAGTGAAAAGCGTTAGAAAGAAACTGTTTTACGAAGAGGAGATTAAGCGGCAGCTTGCAGATGGAGGGGGATTAAACTTAGAGAACATAAAACCAGAGCAGCTTATGCGCTCTTTCATCACCCTTGAAAATGAGGTTCAGCTTTCCCAGGAACGGCGACAGGAAATTGTTAACTATCTGCTGGAATCTCCCCTGGTTGATACCTATATCCGAAAACTCCGGTCTTATCGCCGCAGGGTACGGGCAGAATCAGCCCACAACTTAAAATACCTGAAAGGTAAAAAGGTCACTGAGGCTCTTCTTAAGGCGCTGCAGCGGGAAACCTATCCTCCTGTAATTCTCCATATTGTTGATGCCCTTGCTGCACAGAGGGATGCTGGACAGAGGGATGCTGGACAGAGGGATGCTGGAAAGAGGGATGCTGGAAAGAGAGTGACGAAGGCTATTCCTCTGGCAGTCAGAAAGCTCAGGACGATGAATCCTTGGTATGCACAGCGAATACAAGCCATTCTCTACACGTATAATAAGGATTTTCTTCGCTATGCAAGAACGCGGCTGATGAGTTCGCGTATTTATATGCAGGTCTTATTCTGCGGTTTTGCTGTTGATTATCCCGCTGAGGAGCTCCGTGGAATGCTGGTACAGCGGGCCTGGTCAAAACACAAATCCGTCAATTCACTGGCCATTAAAGCTTTGCTGAAGCATTTCCCGCAGGAACTGCTGAAACCGCCCTTTACTGAATCGAAACGGAGAGACATCATTGAAGCTGTAATTACAGCTTACGGGAAAATTGGAGGCAAACAGAATATTACTCGGATACTAGACTATGCAGGAATACCAGCAGTCCATGATGAAATTGTGCAGGCATTGTCAAGCATGGCAGCTAATGAACCTGCAGTTCTGTATGAACTTCTCAGACTGTTCAGCACAAGCAGTGACAAACGCATCAAGGGGCTGCTGGCAAAGGTACTCTCCAACCGTATAGAATATTTTCTTACACGTATCCATACGTCGCTGGAAGAGCGGGTGGTAAGTCTGGTAAGTCAGTTGGTAAAAGCAAAACATATCAGCGGGATTCTGGTATTTCTCAATAGTAACCAGGATAGTGAAATTGAAGACAAGCTTATTGAGGTATTACAGAAACAGATGGCCAGCAGCAGCTATCTACGCTCTGAAATACGGTATTATCTGCATCCTGAAATACTCAAAAAATTTCAGATGACTGAACCAAAAACACAAAGCCTCCCCTTGCCGCATCAGGACCCACCTTCGCGAATGGAACTGATAGGCTTTCTAGCCGCTGTCCTTGCTATGTTTCCGCTCATTATTTTTGGTATGGAATTCAGGACTTTTTTTGAGCTCGGCTGGCAGGAACTTGTAACATTATATGTTGTACGCTTCAATTATCTCTTTGTATTCTACTCTGTTGCAATAAATTCAATCTATTTGATTTTCCTCGGAATCTCCCTCTATGCAGCACATATTCAAAAGCAGTTATGGGATATCAAGGACAAGCAGCTGCTGTTTACCAGACATCTCCTTCCTGCAGTATCTATTATTGCCCCTGCGTACAATGAAGCTGTGAGCATTATCGAGAGTACCAACTCGCTCCTGAATCAGCAGTATCCTGATTATGAACTGATTATTGTCAATGACGGATCTAAGGATGATACTCTTAAC
Organism: Spirochaetales bacterium; assembly: GCA_021736605.1. Taxonomy (GTDB): domain Bacteria; phylum Spirochaetota; class Spirochaetia; order PWKH01; family PWKH01; genus JAIPFS01. The sequence goes on from JAIPFQ010000077.1 coordinate 9,001, forward strand.
ACATTGATTTCATACTACCAGCTGGAAAAACAGGATAAAATTGTGAGATATCGCTTACAAACCCGGAGACTTCGCGGTATATACACAAATCGCCATATTCCTAATTTAATTGTGGTTGATAAATTCAATGGGGGTAAGGCTGATTCTCTGAACTTAGGCATCAACATTTCTTCCAAGGAATTCTTCTGCGGAATTGATGCCGATTCCCTGCTGGAACCTGATGCTCTGCTGAAGGCTGTATCAGTAATGCTCGATACACCCGAGGAGAGTTTTGCCGCAGGCGGAAATATCTATCCGGTTAACGGCTGTACGGTTGAACACGGTTCATTAGAAAAGATTGCCCTGCCAGACTCTTTTCTTCCGAGACTGCAGACATTGGAGTACATTCGTTCGTTTATGGCCGGCAGAGTGGGGTGGGCTTACATAAATTCTCTGCTGATCATTTCTGGAGCCTTTGGGATTTTTGATCGTGAGTTTTCCATTCGCAGCGGCGGCTATTTAACAAAAAGCGGTAAGTATCATAAAGATACAGTTGGCGAGGATATGGAGCTGGTGGTCCGTATAACACGGCAGCTTCGCGAACTTAATCGGCCCTACCGCGTTGATTATGCCTTTCACTCAAACTGCTGGACAGAAGTACCTGAAACTTGGAAAGTTCTTCATCGTCAGCGCGATCGCTGGCATCGCGGCTTGATCGACATCATGTTGTTTCATCGAAAACTCATTGGAAATCCTCGCTATGGAAGACAAGGTATGATAGGGATGCTGTATTTCTTCTTGTTTGAATTGGTTGGTCCGTTTGTGGAAAGCAAAGGGATTTTGATGGTTGCTGTATCGATTTTGATCGGTGTGATCAATC
>JAIPFQ010000078.1:0-9771 GCA_021736605.1 Spirochaetales bacterium
TATTAAGCCGGGATCCACGGAATCCCAGAAGATGTAATGCTCAATCCGTTTTCCCAAATAGCCCGCATACCATTCAAGACCAGAGAGGCCCGGCAAATCCTTCAGCGTAAAGCCGGCATCCCCTCCGAAACTCTTTTCCTGCTTCAGGCTGGAATCCCCAGTTAAAAATGACGTTTCCGCTCCGAAGAGGTCCTGAATTGAGGGGCTGCGGTAGGCTGTGCCGATACTGCCTTTCAGTTCCAGATAGCGATCAGCCTGAAGGGGCAGTATCCCGCCGACATTCCAGCCGGGGCTGAAGAAGGTTTTCTCGTAGGATCCATCACTGGAAGAGATATCTGTCCAGCTGAGTTTGAGGGATGGGAAGAGTTCCAGGCGGCTGCTCTCTGTCTCCCTGTATGTCGAGTTGTAGGGGGCTATCCCCACACTAAGGCCGGCATTCAAGTTGTGGGTCCAGCGCGAAGCATCTTCATCTGAAGGAACAGAATCGTGCTGCCAGTCATAGAGATCTGCTCCTCCGCTGTATGTAAGATCCAAACCGGTTCTGAAAATGCCGAAATCATCATTCCTGTTTAGGATCCCGCCGTGCCAATGCAGGGATCTCTCCGTATAGCTGTCATCCACTTGAGAAAAGGCAGCACCGGGATCACTAATTCTCTGATGCTCCCATAGCCCGCTCAGGCCGCCGATGAGGGTTCCCAGGGGAGTTTCCGTCCTGAGGTATTCCAGTTTTCCCTGAAAGCCGCTGCCCAGGGACTCAGCCTGATCCGTGGGCGGGGATGAATCAAGACTTTTCGGAATTTCAGTGTCCTTCCCATGAAGGGTAAACAGGGCGTTGATGCGCTCCCCCTTCAGGGCATCAAGATCCCAGTTCATGGACAGATAGCCGCCGCCGGCTATTCCGCCGGCATTTTCCCGCCTCTTCCGGGTATCTGGCTCTGCAGGATCATCAGGATCATAGGGAAATTTTCCATCGGAAAAAACACCCTGAAAACCGGCGGAGAGATCCATACCCGAAATTCGCACTTCCCGACCGGGATTGTCCTCCTCACTCCCGGTACTGAAGTCCCAGGAGGCTTCCGAATCCAGACTCACGCTGTGGCTATGATTGCCCCAGCCGAAACTGCCCCAGTCAAAATTCCCCCAATCAAAGATATCCGTATCAAAACTTCCGCTGTAGCGGTATCCTGCAGTCAGACCGAAGGCTTCATCGGGAGAATCATCAAGGAGAATATTCACTAAGCCCCCCAGCCCGGCGGGCTGCATCGTATCCAGTACAGGCCCTTTGTAAAGTTCGACCTGCTGAATCCCGGCTGCGGGGATATTTTTCATAAGTAAGCCTGGATCTTCACTGTAAAGGGGGACCGGGGAGGATGCTGTCTGAAGGCCGGCGAATGTATCCCCCGAAGCAGTACCCCGTGTACTCACCGCAGTGGGCTGCAGTACTCCTCCCAGGGAAAACAGCTCCAGCCCAGGGACAAGCCCCGCATCATCCCGCAGCCCTTCGGCATCAGCACTTCGAATATTCCCCCCCGGCAGCTGGGAAACATGATGGGGATGTCTGTCCGCTTCAAAAGCGCTGTATGAGCTGAAGATGGAAATAGTTTCCGCTTCCTGAAACTCATCAGTCCCTTCCGAAGGAGCAGCTGCCTGCATCACCCGGGGAAACGTCTCAGGTTCCCGAGAAAAATAGGCCTCCCTATCGGTATAGGAGAAAAAAACCAGGCGATTCAGGTAACGCTTAAAGGCCTCGTAGACATCTTCATCCAAATCACTGATCTCCAGTTTCAGCCCCGAAAGCTGCTTCATCATGAGGATATCCAGCAGAATCCATTCCGGGTGGAGCATCCCTGAACGGTACAAATCATTGGTACCATAGTCGTTTACCCGTTTATCACCAGAAAAGAAATACCCGTCCCCGTCAATGGAGAGGGCAGGAAATCGTCTTGCGTCATTTTCCTGTATGCTGATGTCTACGTTCCCGATGTCCGTCGCCAAGTTCGCCCAGTACTCCTCGTTTTCCGGGGACTGCCACATAGGATCCTCCGGGGAGTAGTACAAGTCCAGTTCCGCCTGGGGGTACATCTCCTCCACAGCTGCACCTGTTTTCTGGTACGCAGTTTCAATTGCACTGAACAGCTCCTCCGCCTTCTCTTCCTGGTTAAAGAAGAGGGCATAGACTTTTATCCACTCCGCCCGCGCCAGGGGGGAGGATTCATAGAGGGGAGAAGCGGTGAAGAGCGGGAGATTCAGGGGATAGAGAAGCCCGTCATACGTGGGATCTCCGGAGAATACTGCATCGTAGGGGTTCCGATCAAACGCAGCCGGATCTAGCTTTCCCATGACGGAAGCATCAGAATTGGAAGATAGATTAGTTATTTCCCCCCGCTCTACCTGCTCAACCAGCTTTTCGGTGAGGATTTCCTCGATTACCGAAGTTCCCTGCACTGTTCCGGCCTGGCCGAGCTCCTCCAGATAGGGAAAATGCTCACCCGAAAGCACGGCGGATGATTCTACAGGGATCCTGATAACCGTATGGGATGGATAGCCTGAGGGCACATCAAAGCTGTCACCCTTTTCAACCAGAAGATACGAGCTGCTGTACTTCTCGTTTTCCGAACCCGAAGAGCTGAAAGAACCGGGGATGCTGATGTTTACTTCTTTATAATAACTGTGATAGCTCACTTCTACATGATCGGCATACCTGAACTCAGCTTGGAAGGAATACTTCTCCTGCCCGTAACTTTCCCGAGGGGTATTCTCTTCAGCATTGGATTCTGCGGAAAGAGGCAGGACAAAGCAGAGCAGGAGCACAGTAATTATCAGGTATTTTTCCCAAGACTCCGCTGGAAATATCTCCTTTCGCTCAATCATTTTCACCATCCTGTCGTTTTCTTGATGCCTGCACATACATTCTTGATGCCTGCACATACATGCACATAAAGCTTCTCAGAAGTTTTCTGTCTTAGTCTGCTGCTTTCCGGATGCCGGATTTCAGAATACCTGTTTTTCGGATTTCCCGCCAGACCTGTTCCGGCGTCAGCGGCACTGAACGCAAGCGAATACCCACTGCATTGTAGAGTGCATTTGCTATTGCCGCAAGAGGGGTATCTATCCCTATTTCCCCTACTGATTTTGCTCCGAAGGGACCGGAAGGTTCATAGCTCTCAGCCAATTCAACGGTGAGTTTCCGCACATCCATACGGCTCGGTATTTTGTAGTCAAAGAGGGTATTCGTCCGAAGCCGCCCATTTTCGCTGTAGAGAACATCCTCATAGAGGGTCATGCCGATCCCCTGAACCAGGGCGCCTTCCACCTGCACCCGGGCAAGGTTCGTATTAATTGGAGTACCGCAGTCTACCACCGCAGCATAATTGATTACATCAATTTTACCGGTATCTACATCCAGTTCAATTTCCACAAAACCGGCCATATAGGGCGGAGGAGACTTCTCTCCGGAAAAAGATCCTGATGCAGTAAGCGTTTTCATGTCCTTCCCGTCGTGATAGAGGGTATCATAGCTCAATTCGTCCAGGGTGATCAGACGTCCTTCATCACCCCAGAAAACAGTTCCGTCAAAGCTTACCGAATGCTCTTCCTGGGAAAATTTCCTCTCCACCGCGCTGCAGAGAACCTGCTTCATGTTCACCGCCGCCGTATACACTGCATTGCCGGATACATAGGTCGTACTGGAGGCATAAGCTCCCACGTCGAAGGGGGTTCTGTCCGTATCGGATGAGTAGACAATAATCTTATCTGATGAGACTCCCAGCTCCTCCGCAGCAATCTGGGCGAGGATTGTATCGCTTCCCGTTCCCAAGTCCGTAGCTCCAATATGGAGCTTAAAACAGCCCCCATCCTGAAGCTCCATAATCGCAGAACCCATATCAATCAGGGGTATGCCTGAACCCTGCATAGCTATGGCCATCCCCTTCGCCCTGACTCGATGATCATCAATCCAACGGGCATTGCTTTCCGGATTCCAGCCGATAAGTTCTGCTCCCCGGGAGGTGCAGTAGTCGAGCTTACAGCTCTCAACCACCATTTCAACCCCTTCGGTGCCTTCTCCCATGATCTTGAAGATATCACTTGTCTCCCCTTCGGCGATCATGTTTTTCCTTCGGAGTTCCAAGGGATCCATACCCAGTTCCGCCGCCAGTTCATCAATCGCCGATTCCAGAGCAAAATTCCCCTGGATTGCCCCATAGCCGCGAAACGCACCGGCAGGCACTTTGTTGGTATAGACAATGGTTCCTCCGAACTGCACAGCATCAACTTTATTATAGATAGGCAGGGTTTTCGATCCGGCAACCATGAATACAGTGAGGGCATGTTCTCCATAAGCTCCGGTATTCGAAAGGACATGCATGTCCACCGCTGTAATGCGTCCGCTTTTGTCTGATCCCAGGCGGACATCAATACGCATCTGATGTCGGGTGAAGGTGGCTTCAAATACTTCCTGCCGGGTCATGACCACCTTTGCCGGCCTGCCCGTCTTCAATGTGACCAGGGCTGCAAAGAGCTCCACATGCAGGTGCTGTTTCCCTCCGAAGCCTCCACCGATCCTCGGTTTCTTCACTCGGATACGCCGCAGAGGCATGCCCAGGGCCTGTCCCATGAGCCTTCGGGTGTGAAAGGGATTCTGAGTCGAAGTTACCACATTCAAGCGATCATGCAGATCCAGGTAGGTAAAAGCCGTATGCGGCTCCAGAGCCGTATGAGCCTGAGCCTGGGTATAATAGGAACGCCGCATGGTAATTTCAGAGTTTTCCAGTACCGTATCAACATCCCCGACCTGCATATGATAGGCTGCAGCAATATTCCGCTCCGGTTCAAAGCCTATGGGAAAATTCTCCTTAATATCGTCTTCCGGATGCACTCGCACGGGATTATCCATGGCTTTCTCAAAATTCAGGACCGGCTCCAAGGGTTCATATTCAATCTCCACCAGTTCAGCCGCCTCAGCAGCACTCTCTTCGTCCTCCGCAGCCACCACGGCTGCTTCATCACCAACATAGCGGACATAACGATCCAATATAAATTTATCCCGCGGGCTCGGTTCAGGATGCCCCTGCCCGGCTCGAGTAATGGGAATGCGTTCTACATCTTCATGAGTGAGCACACAGATAACACCGGGAAGCTCCAGGGCTTTTGCTGTATCGATACGCAGAATCCGGGCAAAGGCATGAGGACTGCGGATGATCTTCACCACCAGCGCATCCTGCGGCGCAAAATCATCGGTATAGGCAGGACGTCCAAGTACCAGCCCCTTTCCGTCAATCTTTGCCCGCTCTTTTTTTACTTCCTTGAATTGATTATGTATGTCAAACTTGCTCGTCATGGGATGCCTCCAAATAGCGCTTGATTCCCCGGAGATGCCCTTCATACCCGCTGCAGCGGCACAAATTGCCGCTTAGGTATTTTTTTATTTCCATTTCATCAGGATTTTTCAGCTCCCTTTTCATGGCAATGACGCTCAGGGTAAATCCCGGTGTGCAGAAACCGCACTGATCCGCCCCGGTAGCGGTAAGAAAATCTGCAAATTTTGATGCCTCCGCTTCGAGTCCCCGTATGGTGCTTATGTTCTTCCCATCAGCCCGCATGGCTAGATAAGAACAGGAAAGCACCGGCTTCCCCTCTATCAGGACAGTACAAACCCCGCAGCTTCCGGTATCACAACCCTTTTTCACTTCCGTATAGCCTTCCCGCCGAAGCACTTCCAGCAGCATTTCGCCGGGCTGCACGGCAAATTCCCGTTTCCGGCCGTTTACCGTACAGTGTATATACGCAGCGTCTCTGCGGTCTTTGTTCACACTCTTTCCATTTCGGTTGTTCATTCCATAACCTCCTGAATTGCCCGTTTTACCAGGATCGTACTCAGATGCTTACGGTATTCGCCGCTGCCGCGTATATTTGAACCGAAGCTCATTTCGTCTTCAATTTTTTCAAGACAGGCCTGAATAGCAGATTCTTCCGGCTTTCTGCTCTCTCCCAAAAGCTCCGCCGCTTCATAGGCGCTTACCGGTCCAGCCGGACGGGAACCTATACTGATGTGCCAGTGCGGACCTGAGGCTGCCTTACCGATCTCCGCGATCTCTCTGTAGTCACGATCATGAAAAACAGCACAGCAGTTCAGTACGGAAATATCCGTAAAGGTGCGGCGTATGGATGCAAAGGAGGCCGCTCCATTCTTCTGAAGAAAGGGAATTTCAATATGTGTGACAAAAACTCCTTTTCTATATTCATGACCGCGAAGGAAAGCCTCCACCGGGACATGAAGCTCCTCACTCCCCTTTCGCAGTACGATCATTGCCTCAAGAGCTGTCAGAAGTGTATTCACATCGGAAAAACCCAGCCTAGCGGAAGTTGAGCCGCCGGCTGTTATGATATTCCGCATCTGCACCCCCACTATATGCTGCAGGGCATCCCTGATAGAAGATCCATACCGGGCTGCAAGGATATCTGATGTCTCCATTTCACGCAGGCTGACCATGGCGCCTATGCGAACACCCCCGGAGTACTCCTCAATATGCCTCAGCTGCTCAATATGCATGGGATCCACCGCATGCTCGGCATATTTTTTATGATTTCTCACCCATGCTCCTCCACCGAGCACAAGGGCTTCATACTGGGCAGTAAGCTCAGCAGCCTCATCCAAGGTTTCAGGGCGATGATAATATCGAATTTCCATTTCACATCCTCCCGTGGCGTATGATAGAAACTAAAAGCCAGAGTCCAAGTCCCCCCGCGGCTAGAAAACCGATAATCCCCAGCACCGGGTACCCCTGCCACAACGGAGGCATCCCGGAAAATATAATGAGGGATGAACCGATAAGAATTGCCGCAACAATAACGGCAAATGAAAGTCTGTTGAAGGTACGCTCCAAAGTCTGCTGCGCCGGTTCAAGACCGCGGTGCTCAAACTCAATTCGCATCTTTCCATTCTTGATTTTATCCAGGATATCTCGAATTTCAAAAGGAAATGCCCTGAGCAGTTCTGTGATCTCCTCAACAGACAGGTACATATCCTTTAAAAGACTTGAAACCTTCAGCTTCTGCCGATACAGCTTCCTGACATAGGGTTTGACATGTTCAGAAACATTGAACTCCGGATCAAGCCTCTCTCCGTTGCTCTGCAGGAGAAGAAGAGCCCTAGCCAGGAGGTATAAATCAGCCGGCAGAATGAGATTATTATCGGGAAACAGCCGCATGATGGACTGCAGCAGGCTTGGGACATCAAGGCTTTCCAGGTCCTGGAAAAAAAGCTGGTCAACAATCTCTGATATATCCGTCTCAAGCTTTCTCTGGTTGACATCTCCCCGACTTTCACACATCCGCAGCACATTGCGCATGATGAATTCACTATCCTTCAGGACTCCGCCGATGAGAATTGATGTGATAAGCTTTTTCGTGGAAGGGCTCAGTTTACCCATCATCCCGTAATCAAGGAAACAGATGACAGTATTCTCCAGGACCAGTATGTTTCCAGCATGCGGGTCTGCATGGAAAAAGCCCTTATCAAATATCTGAGAAAGAACCGCATCAGCGCCCCTTACTGCAGCGGTCTTCGGATCCAATCCCCGCTCTTTAAGCTTATCCAGCTTGGAAATTGCTACCCCGTCCACATACTCCATTACCAGGACACGGCGAGTGGTAAGTGCCTTATACGACGTCGGTACATACAAGTAATCTAAATCGCCGTAATAGGAGCGGAAACGTTCAATCTGCGAGACTTCATACTGAAAATTCAGCTCCTTCTCAATAGAGCGGGAGAACTCCTCAATTATCCTTGTGAGGCTGTAGACCCGCAGCTCCGGGATATACCTCTCTATGAGCACCGCCAAATGGTGCAGAATCTCTACATCCGTGCGTATAAGCTCCTTAATCCCAGGCCGCTGAACTTTTACAACGACAGGACTGCCGTCTTTCAGAACCGCATGATGTACCTGCGCAATGGATCCTGCAGCGGCTGGCTCCTTCTCAAACGCAGTAAAGATATCATCAAGGTTCTGCTCAAGTTCCTCTTCAACAATCCGCTTGGCCTCTTCTGCAGGAAACGGCGGCACCTCTTTCTGCAGCTTCTCCATCTCCTGAATCACTTCGATGGGTATAAGATCTCCGCGCATGCTCATGAGCTGGCCGAATTTGATAAAGGCGGGACCTAAATTTTCAAAGACCATACGGATGCGCTCCGCCCGGGAATAGGAAAATATTGACGGATCTGTTTTTCGGAATACCGTTTTCCTGCTCAAATCAATAAACTGTTCAATCTTTGACTGGGACACAATATCAGCAAAGCCGAAGCGCACGAGGACTCTGAGTATTTCAATATATCTGTTTACATGCCTGTAGGTTTTTCCTACAAAATCCAATTGCGCTGTCATAGGTACAAATCCTGAATCTTCTTTTCTCAAGCCATGTTCTCAGGAACGGCTTCTAACATTATTTTTTCTGGGCTGATGCTTTAGCGGCGGAGTTTGAACTGCTCTTTTTTTTCGTTTCAGAGGATGCTTTTTTCGTATTTGCTGAGCCAGCTGATTCAGACTTCTTTTCTGCATCAGATGTTTTTTCAGCTGCAGCCCCGCTTTGCTTTGCCTGACCAGTGCTCTTTGTATCCTTACCTGCATCTGCGGTATTCTCTGCGGTTTTTTCAGCCTTTTCATCGCCTGCAGTCTTTGCAGATTCAGCTGTTTTCGATTTTTCTGCTTTTCCCTTATCCAAACTCTCCATGATTTTGTCCAGTTTCTTCTGCAGAGCATCGTAGTCAGAGCGGCTGACAAAGCCCATACGTGAAACAGTTTCATTTACCTGCTTTTCAATCTTCTGTTCAATGTCATTCCGGGTTTTGTCGGAACTGTTCTTCAAATCATTGATAAATTTCTTTGTATCCTTTTCGGACATTTTCGCGTCCTTAGCAATCTTCCTGGCGGTATCTTCAATCTTATCCTTTGTCATCATGCCTAAACCGATTCCCGTCATAAGTCCCTTTTTAAATAACTTCTTCATAGCTTCCTCCAATTGAAGTATTTACTCGTTAAGATATATTTTTTCATACTCTATTGTACTATCTGATGAGTACAAAGCAAATAGTCTCTCAATGAATTTTTCCAGAGCTTTATGCTATCTAACAGAAATTTCACAAATCTCAGAATCTATTGTTTTTAGATGAATAGAATTTGCGGGTCATCTTTCTGCCAGCTTAATAAGCAGCCTCTATTTACCTGAACAGCAAATCCATCGATATTTCCTTGCAGAATCCCCGCAATGGATTTATCATGAAGGTATGGATGTATCATCTATAAAAAATTCTTTTCTCACAGGAAATAGTCTCTTCGGCGGCTTAAGCGACGATCAGCTTGCTGAGGTACGAACATTCCTGAAAAGCGCCAGCTATAAAAAAGACGAGCTTCTTCTTGTCCAGGGGAAACCCAACAACACCCTCTTCTTTATTGTTTCAGGAAGCGTCTCCATTGTTAAGCATACCGATGAAAGCCAGCAGCCATCTTCACAGAAATCTCCTGATGTACGTGATCAGGAAATTGCCCGATTAGGAGACGGCGACACCTTCGGAGAAATGGAGCTTATTGATATCCAGCCCTGCGCTGCTTCAGTGAAAGCCTTAACAGCTACCGAAGTTCTTACATTCACAAACCGGGACCTTTACCTCCTCTCAAAAAGCAGTCCGAAAACACATACCATGATCATCATGAACCTCGCCCGGGAAATCAGTCGCCGTCTACGAAATGCAGACGAACAGCTGGTTGTTGACTTCTT
>JAIPFQ010000079.1:0-9763 GCA_021736605.1 Spirochaetales bacterium
TTAGTCACGGCTGGACCATCGTTACAGATGTGGAGCCGAAAACCAGACTGGAAAAGACTCTGTTCACCATAGATGAGCTGACGGGGCTGGTTGCGGCGACGGCCATGGTTCGTCCTTCGAAAAGTGTCCTGGATATGAAGGCGAAGTCTGTGAAGAAGAAGTGGAAGACTCGCGCCTTTTCTGCCGGAGTTGACCGGGAACTGATTCAGAAGGGAGCGGATATGCTGGAGATGGAGCTTACCGACGTCATTACCTGGACGATCATGGGCATGCGGGAAGCAGCTGAGGAGATAGGCTTGAAGGGCACAGTAGAGAATGCTTGATTAAAGATCCATCAATTTTGGGTGCTTTGAATTGAGATCTATTGAATGAAGTGCGCCTCAAGCTTGCATATTACCGAGTAATAACATGGTTATTTACTAATTTCCAGGACTTCGCAGTAAATTTTGGTTATAGAAATAAAATTTTTGCATTTTTTTGTTGATATTGGGGAAAAGAATTTGTATTTTACTTATGAGCAGATCAAATTGCCTTTTATTAAACAATACATATATTTTAAATTCGATAAGAAGAGAGGTTGAAAAAGATGGCTAAACAGCTTCAGTTCAATGAGGAGGCAAGACGTTCTCTTGTTTCCGGTGTTGAGAAAATTTCAAATTCTGTGCGGGTTACTCTTGGACCCAAGGGAAGAAATGTACTGCTGGACAAGAAGTTCGGAGCACCAACAGTAACCAAGGATGGCGTTTCCGTCGCTAAGGAGATCGAACTTGAAGATCCCTTCGAGAACATGGGAGCTCAGCTGCTTAAGGAAGTGGCTACAAAGACGAATGATGTAGCTGGTGACGGTACAACTACTGCAACCGTTCTTGCGTATTCAATAACGAAAGAGGGCATGAAGAGTGTTGCCGCAGGCATCAGTCCCATGGGAATCAAGAGAGGAATCGACAAGGCTGTTGCTGATGCAGTAGCGGAAATTAAGAAAATCGCTAAAGACATCAACGACAAGGAAGAGATTGCGCAGGTTGCATCTATTTCTGCGAACAATGACCATGAAATCGGTGAAGAAATTGCGCATGCCATGGAAAAAGTCGGTAAAGACGGCGTCATTACTGTAGAAGAGTCCAAGAATATTGAGACTACTACAGATTTTGTTGAAGGTATGCAGTTTGACCGCGGGTATCTTTCCCCCTATTTTGCAACAAACCGCGATACCATGACAGCTGTTATGGATGATCCCTTCATCCTGATTTACGACAAGAAAATTTCCACCATGAAAGATCTTCTTCCCGTTCTTGAGAAAGTAGCTCAGGCCGGCAAGCCGATCCTTATCATCGCAGAAGATGTTGAAGGCGAAGCTCTGGCAACGCTTGTTGTCAACAATATTCGTGGAACCCTTAGTGCAGTTGCTGTAAAAGCTCCTGGTTTCGGCGACAGAAGAAAGGCTATGCTGGAAGATATTGCTATTCTTACCGGCGGACAGGTTGTCTCGGAAGAACTGGGACTCAAACTTGAAAATACTGACCTTACACAGCTCGGTCGTGCAAAATCCGTAAAGGTGGAGAAAGAGAATACCACCATTATCAACGGTGCCGGCAAGGCGGCTGATCTGAAAGACCGTATTTCACAGATCAAGGCTCAGATTCAGGACACCACTTCAGATTATGACCGTGAGAAACTGCAGGAACGACTGGCTAAACTGGCCGGCGGTGTTGCGGTTATCAATGTAGGCGCAGCCACCGAGGTGGAGCTGAAGGAAAAGAAACATAGAGTTGAAGACGCTCTTTCTGCTACCCGCGCTGCTATCGACGAAGGAATAATCCCCGGAGGAGGTCTTACCCTCATCCAGGCAGCTAAAAAACTGGAAAGTGTGGATGTTAAAAAGCTCAGCGATGAAGAGCAGGTCGGATACAAGATCGTTCGCCGAGCACTGGAAGAGCCTATCCGCCAGATCGCCATCAATGCAGGTCTTGACGGAGCTATCATTGCTGACCAGGCAAAGAAAGAAAAAGTAGGTATCGGTTTTGATGCAGCGGCTATGGAGTGGACTGACATGATCAAAGCTGGAATTATCGATCCTGCAAAAGTTACCCGAAGCGCTCTGCAGAATGCTGCATCTATTGCAGGACTTCTGCTTACCACTGAATGCTCAGTTACTGATCTTCCTGAGAAGGATGACGGCGGCGGAGCAGCAGGCGGCGGTGCCCCCGGCATGGGCGGCATGGGCGGCATGGGAGGCATGGGCGGCATGATGTAATGCTGTCAGCCTTTCATCAGACTTAGTTCGTTTCTGATATGAATACATCCGGTTCCGACCGGCAGTATCAATTTTAGAACGTATAAAAGCAAATGATGCGGCCCCCGAAGTCTTGTTTCGGGGGTCTTTTTTTGCTAAAGTACTGTTATGGTGTAAAAGTGCTGTAGTGAGCAATGAGCACAGATCGATGGCGGGGGTTGTGAATGCTGAAAAGAGAAGATTTTGTCTTTTGTATCGGTTATCAGGGTGAAGCGGCAGTTGTGGACTCTGCAGCCAGAAAAAGGTACAAAGGATGCACGGTTCAGCAGCTGCTGGATGACGGGCTCTTTCGAGCGGCCTTTTCAGCCGCCATTTATGACGGTAGTGAGAAGGATATGAAAAGGGTTATTGATGTTTACAGTAAAAAAATCGGTATACCCATAGACGATGTGGAAACGATGAAACGTCTCCTTGGTATTTTTTCGGTACCGGAAGATATCAGTAAAGTCATGGCTGTCTGAACAGGCTGCCGGCTGGCGCTTCGTGAACCTTAAGTGCCGTAAACGCTCTGCGAAAGACTTCGGTTTTTCATGAAATTTTTCTTGAAAGTCTTGAATGTTGCAGGAAGCCGGTTTAGAACCATGCGGAATAGGATAAGAGAAAAGTACAAGAAATACGTACAGGAAAATAGAGCGATAACTTCCAATCTGTCACTGCAACCTCTCCTTGACTGTAACTCATTAACATGATACTTTTTCACGATAATGAAAAAATATAATGCGAGGAGTATCTATTTATGACATCCCTGTTATCAGCATTTCCGATACTGATGGCCGCACCGGAAGGTGGAAGTGCCGCCGGGTCCGGATCCATGGTAACGACATTCATCACTTTTGGGCTCATCATTCTCATCTTTTATTTTCTGATCATTCGGCCTCAGAAGAAAAAAGAGAAAAAGACAAAAGAGATGCTGAGCGCTCTGAAAAAGGGTGACAAAGTGTCGACCATCGGCGGAATTCGAGGTACCGTTCTCTCTGTGAAAGAGGGGACTATCGTCGTGAAAGTAGACGACAACACCAAAATCGAATTCACGAAAGGAGCGGTTTCCAGTGTCCTGGAAGCAAAAGAGACAAAAAAAGAGAAAGCCCGTAAGGGCGGGAAGGCTTCAGACGAACAGCTGACTGAAGAGGAACCTGAAGACACAGAGGAACTTGAAGAAAATGATGAGTCTGAAGGTGATTCCGAGGCTAAAGCGCCGGAGAAGAAGGAAGCCCCTAAGAAAAGTACGAAAACGGCTGGATCAAAGTCAGCTGGTTCAAAATCTTCCGGAACAAAGACAGGCGGAGCGAAAACGAATCAGCAGAAAGCGAAACAGTCAAAAGAAAAGAAATAACATCTTACAGCATAATCTCAGATTGGAGTTGAAGTATGTCAAAACGTGGGCGTTTGATCGTCGTGCTTCTGGTTCTCTTGGTGTGCGGATATTTTATCTTCCCCACCATCAATTGGTACTACGGGGTACCTCAAGTAACGAAAGACCTTGCATCGGGGTCACGTGAACAGATAAAAGAGTATGCCAGAGGTCAAGCTACAAAAGATTTACAGAGTGTAAAAGCCCTGGTCGCAGAGGATCCTGATTCCGAAATACCCAAGGATATGGATTATTTAAAAGAGCTGGCTCGGGAAGAGTATAAGGGCAATGGTGAGAAGGTGCCTGACTCATGGACCTTGTCCAGTGTCATGAAGGCTTTTCCATCGGAACAGGCTTTTTTCGATGCCATGGAGGACGATTATCGTTCCTCGCTTCTGGAACTGAAAGAGGAGAGCGATTCGATTCTGCAGTTAGGTCTGGATCTGTCAGGAGGACTGAGTGTTCTGCTTGAGGCGGATGTGGAAGGCTATGAAGAGAAGCTCGGCAGAAGCGCCAGCCAGGCGGAAATAAACGAAGTTGTCAACCAGGATATAGAAATCCTCAGCAACAGAATCAACAAGTTCGGAGTTTCTGAACCGCAGATTCGTAAACAGGGTGACACGCAGATTGCAGTGGAAATTGCCGGAGCGGCGGATCCTGAACGGGTCAACTCTTTCCTCATGGGAAAAGGCTCTCTGAATTTCCATATAGTGGACCAGGAAGCCAGTCAGGAGCTCAGCAGATATTTCAGTGAAAATCCTGATCAGGTCTACACTGCGGATGGTAAAGTAAAAAGACCCGATTTTCTTGAACCCGGAAAATTGATTCGCGGATACTACACGAAGGATGCATACGGGATAGATGAACTGCAGCGTTATGTGGTTATCAATGACGAAATTGGTTTGGACGGCGGTCATATTATGGAAGCCACCGTTGCAGAAGATCCGATAACCGGACGGCCGGTTGTAAATTTCCAGCTGGATCTTGAAGGCGGTGAAATTTTCTACAAACTGACTTCAAATCATGTTGAGGACACCCTCTCCGTTGTAATGGATGATAAAGTGAAATCCATGGCCACCATCTCGGAACCGATTCGGGACAGTGTGCAGATTCGCGGCTTTGACATTAATGAAGCCCAGGACTTAGCCATTGTGCTGAGAACCGCCGCACTCCCCATAGCATTGGATATCGTGAACCAGCAGGCCGTCGGAGCTTCACTTGGTGAAGATTCAGTACGTCAGGGCCTTCAGGCAATTGCTCTGGGTTTTGCCCTGGTTATTATCTTTATGGGTATCTACTATCGCCGTTCAGGCATAGTGGCGGATATGGCATTGATTCTGAACCTGGTGTTTATGGTATCAATCCTGTCAGCCTTCCAGCTGACCCTGACTCTGACAAGTATAGCCGGTCTTATCCTGACAGTAGGTATGGCGGTGGATGCGAATGTCATTATATTTGAAAGGATCAAAGAAGAGTACCGCTTAGGGAAATCTGCCGAAGCTTCGGTAAGAGCAGGTTTCGCCAAAGCTTTCTGGACTATCATGGATGCCAACATTACGACATTTATTGCCGCACTGGTGCTCTCTCAATTGGGATCAGGTCCCATACAGGGATTTGCCAACACGCTGGCAGTCGGAATTGTTTGTTCCATGTTCTCGGCTCTCTTCGTATCCAGGCTGGTATTCGATTTTGCTGTGGAGCAGCTTAAAGTGAAGAAACTACATATTAGCTGGGGGATGAAATGAAAAACATAGTGAATTTTACAAAACTGCGCTTTATCATGTTCGTTCTGTCCATCCTCCTGATTATCGGCGGTCTCGTCGGCACTGCGGTGCAGGGCGGTTTTAATTTCGGCATCGATTTTCAGGCCGGACTCAGTCAGCGGGTGCAGATAGCTCCCGCAGCACTGGAAGTTCGGTATACCGGTTCCGGGGATGTACGACTGAATATGAATGATGGGACGGTTATTATTGAACTTCGTGATGCCGAAGGGGTGCGGTCCTGGACCTTCCCGGCGGATGAGTACACGACGGTGCAATCGCTGGCCCAGGGACTTCAGGAGCTGGAAAATATTACCGCTGAAGTTGTCGGAAGCGGAAACGCCTCCACAGAGAGCATTACCACCGGCTTAGGCCTTCCCTTTGAACTTATGGATAGTGAAGATGTCGCCAGACTGAATGTAAAGAATACTGACAGTGCTTCATATATCGGCATCAATGAGGTCAGAAATGCCCTTCAGGAGCTCAGCAGTCTGCAGGTGCAGGTTGTCGGTGCTCCTCATGAACAGGAATTCCTGATACGTACAGAGGATGATCAGGGCGGACAGAAAGAAGCCCTGGAAAACAAATTGTCCACCATGCTGGGCGAAGCCTTCGGAGAGGATGATGTTCTGATAAAACGATCCGATTATGTTGGACCTCGATTTTCAGCTGATTTAGCTCAGCAGTCAATTGTTCTCGTGATTGCAGCATTAGTGCTGATTCTGGCTTATGTCTGGTTCAGATTCAGACTCGGCTTTGCGATCTCCTCCATCACCGCTCTTGCCCATGATATTCTTATTATGGTCGGCTTCATCGGAGTGAGCCAGCTGGAGGTTAATACAGCGACCATAGCAGCGGTACTGACGATTATCGGATACTCCTTGAATGATACCATTGTTGTATTTGACCGTGTTCGTGAAAATACTTCACTTATGGTCGACCGCCCCTTTGAAACGGTGATCAATGCAAGTATCACACAGTCCCTGAGCAGGACGCTGATCACTTCGCTCACCACTCTGCTTGCGGTTCTGGCTCTCTACATTTTCGGCACAGGGTCCATTCAGGACTTTGCCCTTAACCTGATAGTCGGTATATTTATTGGTACCTACTCCTCAATTTTCATTGCATCTCCCGTGCTGCTGGCATGGACGAATTCTGCAAATAGAAAGAAGGCCGAACATCTCGGTTCCAGTTCTTCTGCGGAGAAAGCTAAGAAAACTGCTGAGGTACAGGATACCCGTTCTGCAAAATCTGCAGACACTTCTTCCGAGAAAGCATCGGCAAAGAAAACAGTGCTTAAGGAGAGTGCATCGGTACCTAAGGTTGAAAGAAAACAGAAGGGAAAACGGCAGGAGAAAAAGAAGAAAAAGAGTTAGCGATATGATATACTGTAGTCGGCTGGTTTTTCCGGTCGGCTATTTTTTTTGCGGCTCTTATGGAGCAGTATGACATTCAGCTGCTGATGCCGAGGTGAGCATGGAAGCTTCAACGCAAACCTGGCAGAGCGGCGCTTCTGGCGGGATATTATGAAGGAAGATGAATACACACAGTATATTCGGCAGTTTATTTCCTATGATAATGAACTGCTCAGAACTCTTGATACGGATCATCGAGATCGTTTTGATGTGCAGCCCTTCGTGGAGCAGGAGACAGCTAAACTTGTAGCTCTGCTCATACGGAGTCAGAATATGAAGAAGATTCTCGAGCTTGGAACCGGCCTCGGCTACTCAGCTATCTGGATAGGAGAAGCGGTAAAAGCGACAGACGGAGGGCTGACCACCGTGGATAATCATCCGCGGACCAGCAGGGAAGCTCGGGCGAATGTTATATCAGCCGGTCTGGAGGGCTATGTAAGATGTCTGGAAAAAGATATAGAGCAGTATATACCGGAATTGGCAGAGCAGAAGGTAGAACAGGAATCCTATGACCTTATTTTTCAGGACAGCGGCAAGTATCTCTATCCTCTGATGTATGAAGATGTATACAGACTGCTCAAACCCGGCGGGCTGCTGATTACTGATGATACCGCTTTTCCTGTAGAAGATGTCCGTAACGGTTTGAAACGTCATGTAGAGCTCTACAATACCGTTCTCTTTTCAGATTCCCGCTATTATTCGACTCTGCTTCCCGTCGGTCACGGCTTGGCAGTCAGTCTCAAATTAGGAGTTCAGCATGATTATTAGGCGTTCAGAAGTCATGGGATTCTGCAGCGGAGTGAACCGGGCGGTGGAACTTCTGGAGAAGGCGATAGCCCGAGGTGAGCAGGAAGGTCTTCCTGTCTACTCAATCGGCCCGCTTATCCATAATCAGCGGTTCCTGGACCATATGGGAGAGCGGGGAGTTTCCATCATCCGCAAGCCGGAGGAGGCGCCTCCGGGAATAGCGGTAATTCGCGCCCACGGTATGGATCCTGAATTGAGGGAGAGTTTCCGTAAGGCGGGTTTTCAGCTGGTGGATGGAACCTGCGGTCGGGTGAAGCGTTCACAGCAAATGGTTGAGAAGTACTCAAAACAGGGCTGGGCGATTGTTATAGCCGGCGATGAAGGACACGGTGAGGTCAAGTCTATCCTCGGCCACGTTATGCATGAAGAGGCTTATGTCATAAAAAACCTGCAGGAGATCCAAAAATTAGCCATTGGCGAAGATGGACAGCGTAAGCATCAGCCTGTATTCCTGATTGCCCAGACAACTTTTTCCCCCTATATCTACGCTGAGATTCAAAACGCTATGCAGAAAAGCTGTGAAGAAGCGGGCTGCAGTTTTGAAACCATAGACACCATCTGTTCAGCCACCATGATGCGGCAGGAGGCCTTGAAGAAATTGTGCGACTCAGTGGATGCGGTTGTTGTGATCGGCGGAAAGGCAAGTGCCAATACCAGGAGACTCTATGAGCGCGCCTTGAGCTGCGGAAAAGCGGCATGGCATATATCAGGTGCCGGTGAGATACCGGAGGAAGTCTTTACGTATTCCCGGGTAGGTGTAACTGCCGGGGCATCAACTCCCGCCTGGATAATTGATGAGGTAACCAACCGGCTTGCAGGCTTAGAGGGCTTAGAGGAATAAGAGATCAGAGATACATCAGGAAAAGGGGAGATGAGCTATGAGTGAAGATCATCAGAAAATTCTTAAGCGGATTCGGGAGAAGAAAGCATTTATTTGCGATATGGATGGTGTTATCTATCATGGTAACCGACTGCTGGAGGGGGTTCCTGCTTTCCTGCAGTGGCTGATGGATCATGACAAGAGATTTCTCTTTCTCACTAACTCCAGCGAGCGATCTCCCATGGAGCTGCAGCAGAAAATGGCTCGTTTGGGGCTGGAAATCTCCAAGGAGCATTTTTATACATCCGCTCTGGCTACCGCTTCATTCCTTAAGAGCCAGAAACCCGGGGGAACGGCGTATGTTCTGGGGGAGGCCGGTCTGATCAATGCCATGTATGAAGCCGGCTACACTATGAACGATGTAAATCCTGACTACGTTGTTGTCGGCGAGTCCCGAACGTATAATCTGGATACGGTGACCCACGCGGTTAATCTGGTGAAGGCAGGTGCCCGTCTGATCGGAACGAATCCTGATATTACCGGTCCCATTGAAAAAGGCATCATGCCTGCCACTGGAGCATTGATAGCACCCATATATCTTGCTGCTGAGGTTCAAGCCTATTTTATCGGCAAACCCAACCCCCTGATGATGCGTCATGCCCTTAAACGGCTAAACTGTACTAGAGAGGAGACGGCAATTATCGGCGACCGCATGGATACGGATATCAAATCGGGACTTGAGAGCGAAATTGAAACAGTGCTGGTCCTCAGCGGAGTTTCCAGCCGGGAGACACCGAAAACTTTTGCCTATGGCCCTAATCTCATCCTTGATGGTGTAAAGGACCTGATTGACTGAAAGCTGAACCGGCAGCTGTTTTACTTTGCTTTGATAACTGCATGTTACGTGCCTTGGTTTGTCTTGGAGCAGATTTTTTTGATTTTTGCTGATGCTTACGCCATGCATAATGGCTGGTTTTTTATGATTGAAGGGTAAAACTGAGAGGCCGAAGTTTCTCCGGATCCGCTTCCCGTATGAGTCCCCGTGCTAAAGCTGTCATGGGATCGATGAGAGGTACTCCAAGAAACGAATCAAGTGAAAAGGCTAGGGGAATTTCCGTGCATCCCATGATGATGCCTTCTGCACCCTTTTCAATAAGCATCTCAGCAAAGCCTTCCATATCCTTTTTAACCCTGTCATTAGCACTGCTTAATGCTTTTATGCCCCATTTCTTGTGGTATATATCGAGATGGAGCCGATTCTGCAGCTCCTCGGGTATCTCGATTGTTTCAATTCCCTCGTGATCAAGCAGTTCTTTC
>JAIPFQ010000080.1:0-9760 GCA_021736605.1 Spirochaetales bacterium
AAGAAAAGCTGACACCCGCCGAAGGCAAGGGTGACCGTGACAAGCAGTGCCAGCCCCAGGGCAAGGGACCGCAATTTCGAAAGACGCGTTTTCTGTGTGCTCATTTCAATTACTCCTTTTTGCTTCAAAAAGGAGCTGTCAGAGATCCTGTTCAGATATGGGTATAGAATATACGCATGACAGGTCTACTCCAGCTCAATCCTCGAAGCTGAAATGATTTGGTTTGTACCTGCATGGAATATCCTGACTTATGGGTTTTTCCTCATCCGCGCCTTCCCAAATGCTCTCTGCATTCAGTGGCATATACGGATTTGTTCCCAATTACAGTGGCGGGTCCGTGGGAGCTTCACACTCCTCTTCCTCGCATACAAGTATTGTTAAAATTTATTGTATTTTACTTGAAACAATGGGCTGAGTCAACAAAATGCTTTACGTTACAGGAAAAAACCTAAAATTGTCGCCCCACAGCAAATTGATGCCCCGCCGCAAATCTTCGCAGACTCCGAAGCAGCCTGCCCTACCAGAGGGAATCTTCCAGAACCATGCACAGCATGTGGTAGACCGGCAAATGGAGCTCCTGCACCTTATAGGTCTCCTGCTCAGGCACCTGGACACAGACATCAGCATAGCGCTTAAGCCAGCCCCCGTTTTCCCCCGTCATGCCCAGAACACGCATACCCCTGACACGGGCAGTCAGGGCTGCAGCGACCACATTCTTGGAGTTTCCCGAAGTAGTCAAAGCCCAAAGCAGGTCTCCCGGATTGCCCAGAACAGAAACCTGCTGAGCAAATCCCATAACCGGATTAACATCATTGCTGTAAGCGGAATTGAGGGCAGTATGCTGGGTCAGAGACAGAGCCGGTATACCCTGCTGCAGGGAACCCGCAATCTCTTTCCCCAAACTGTCATCAATACTCAGCAGTTTCTCCTCCAGACTCTCATCAATAGCCCGGGGTTTTCTAAAAGATTTCATCAGTTCCCCTACGATGTGATCCGCATCCGCCGCACTTCCGCCGTTACCGCAGATAAGAACCTTTTTTTTCTCCAAAGCAGCCTTCAGGAGCAGTTCCGCCGCTTCCCCGATATTCCGGCGAACCCCCTTCAGACGAGGATATCGAGTAATAAGATCCTCAAGATGCTCTTCAAGAATTCGCTGACTCTGTGATTTCTCATGTTCCTGTGTATGTGTGTTCATGTATACCGCCTGATGATTACGTATTTTCCACTAATTTTCCACTAATTTTCCACTAATCATTTTTTTCGCCGAACTTCGCTTTCCCTGACGCTATCCGCCCTGGAATTCATTCTCTCTCCGTAATTTTTTCTCCGTTAATCGCGACTCCCAGAGAAGCCATATCACCCAAGCTTTCCTGCAGTCCCGCTGTTTTAATAGAACATGCCCTCCCTGCAGCAGGAAGAGCCTCTTTTTCAATCTCCTCCTCCATGAGTCTGCGGAACAGATGCTCACTCCTGGAAAAAATACTCCCTATGATAATACACTCCGGATTGAATAGGTCAATCAGCAGTGCAAGCCCTCGGCCGAGGTATCGACTGCTGATCTCAATAACCTTCTGCGCCCTTTCATCCCCGGAATCTGCCAGATCGCAGATCTCCTTCGCACTCAGCTCATCTCCATGAAGATGGCCGTATAACTTCTTCAAGCCGCTTCCGCTGCAGAAACTCTCCCACGAACCATGCTTACCATAACAGAGCGGCCCATCCTCTGCCATCCGAAGGTGTCCGACCTCCCCAGCCAAACCCAGGGTCCCGGAATATAATCTGCCGTCAAGAATAAGACCTGCCCCAAGCCCAGTCCCGAAGGTAAGAAAGATCAGGTTCCTGCATCCCCTTCCATTACCCCAGTACCACTCCGCAAGGGCGCAGGCATTGGCATCATTCTCCAGAAAACAGGGCAGCCCTAAACGTCTCTCAAGTATCTCCACCACGGGAACATCATCCCAATTCGGCAGATTCGGCGGTGATTGAATAATTCCCCGTTTACTATCCAGGGGTCCCCCGCAGCTGATACCCACCGACTGGATCTTTGATCTTGCTGATGCCTCCGCAATGCCGTTTTTATTCAATTTTCTGGAAAAACTTTCTGTCTCCAGCTCCTGATACAGCCTGTCCACGCTGAGTTGAATATCATCCAGAACATCTGAATACTGGGGTTTTGTCTGAAACTGCTCTCTCCACAAGATACTTCCTGATTCAGTTCCCAAGGAGACCGCAGTTTTCGTCCCTCCAATATCCAACCCTATGAACAAATGACTCAAATTATCCTCCGAAAAACTGGTACATTGCAAACAGCAGCTGAAAACGCTGCTGCTTCAGTAAAGCGGTGTTAAAAAAATTGCAAAATCTCTCAGCCCTTAACAGAACCGGCAAGAAGACCCTTAATGAAAAATCGTCCCAGAAAAATGTAGACAAAGAGTGTCGGCAGAGCGGCTATCAAGGCTCCTGCCATCTGTACATTCCATTCAATCACCTGACTCCCTGCAAGATTCTGCAGTGCTACGGTAATCGGCTGAATTGAAGGCTTCTGGGTAATTGCCACAGCAAACAGAAAGTCATTCCAGACACTGGTGAACTGCCAGATAAGCACAACCACCGTTGCCGGTGCAGATACAGGAACAATTAAGCGCCGAAACACCCCCCAAATTCCCAAACCGTCAAGCATCCCGGCCTCCAGAAGTTCATCCGGCAGTTTTGCATAATAATTCCTGAACATCAGCGTCGAAATGGGAAGACCGTATATGATATGGGTAAGTATCAATCCCCGCAGCGTACCATACAGTCCGAATTTATTCAGCACCTGCACAAGGGGAATCAGAATACTCTGATACGGGATGAACATACCGAAAATTATCAGGGCAAAAATCAAGTTGGAATATTTGAATTTCCATTTGGAGAACATATAGCCGTTAATAGAACCGAGAAAAATCGAGAAAAAGGAGACCGGTATAACCAGAAGAAAACTGTTTATCATATTAGGTCTGAGCTTCTGAAAGGACTCTAAAAATCCCTCAAGACTTGGAGACTGGGCGAGGAGCCACATTTCGCTGATGCGTACCTCAGAAAATGGCTTCAGACTTGTATTAAACAGTACATACATGGGAAAAAGAAACATGAGCACGAACACTACCGCTAGAATATATTTGATCACCTTACTCCAGTCTACTTCTCTCATACTTCCTCCCCCCTGAAAATAGAATACAGGTACGGAATAATAACGAGAGCAACTAGCAGCAGCATGACAATAGAAATAGCGGCTCCTTCAGCATAATTATTTCCGCGAAATGTCGTCTCAAACATAAAGAGTCCGGGGAAATCAGTGACAAAAGCCGGCCCCTTACCGGTCATGGCGTAGGCCAGGTCGAATATTTTCAGAGAAATATGGCCCAGTACAATCATTGCAGAAAACGTAATCGGTTTAACCATAGGAATAAGAATGTTCCAGATGATGCGGAACTCACCGGCACCATCAATCTTGGCAGATTCAATAATCTGGTCCGGAATACTCCGCAGTCCCGCCAGAAACATAGCCATGGTATATCCCAAATACTGCCACGAAGCAGCAATTATCAGGGATATAACAGCAAGATTGAATTCAGCAATGCTTTCCGTTGAGGTGAACCAGCCGAATTCAGCAGGAAATCCCATCATCCTGAAAAGGGCATTCACCCCAACCTCAGGGGACAGCACCCACCGCCATAAAACTCCGGTTACAACAAAGGATAGGGATAGGGGAAACAGGTAAATGGTCCGAAAAACTGCCTCTCCCTTCAGTTTTGAAAAGAGGAGATAACTCAGGATAAAGCCGCCGATGATGCAGGTTCCCATAAAAAACAGGGTAAAATAAAAGGTATTAAATAAATCAGTCTGGAAGCGCTGGGATGCAAAAAGTGTCTTATAATTACTTAAGCCCATGAATTTCATGTTGGGCAGTATCCCATCCCAAGCGCTGAATGAAACGCGCAGCGACCAGAAGATAAAGCCGTATACAAATATGAAAAGGACCGCTATCATCGGTAAAACAACAATAAGCCCCTTTTGTATCTCTTTCTTTGGACTATACATGACAACTCCTTCGATCCCCAAAATACTCACAGGGCTGAAAAGCCCTGTGAGATATCTAAACTTTCATGAATACTTTACTTATTAGCAGGTGCGTATCTTTCTGCAAGAGACTGAAATTCCTTCATTGCCTTATCCACATCAAGTTCAGTGGTGAATACACTCATAACGTCATTTATCTTTGTCAGCCAAGCTTCAGAAACAGCTGAGCCATGGGCCAGACTGGGAACTATGAAATCCGATGAAAAATCATCCATCGCAGCCAGCTGATAGCTGTTATACTTTGATCTGTCGCTGTCTGTTCGAGCAGGAATAGAACCCTTGATGGGGTTAAAAGCATCCTGACCCTCTTTTGAAGCACATACCTCAAGCCACTTAACCACATTTTCTCGGTTAGGTGCATTCTTTGTAAGTCCGAAGGAGTCCGACAGCATGATAAAATTGCCAGCTGTTCCAGGAGAGGGAGCCCAGTCCCATTCTTCACCCTGGGTATATCCCTGGGACATATAGTAACCGGCAACCCAGTCACCCATAACATTCATGGCGGCTTTTCCTTCAGCAACATATCCTGCAGCATCCATATTGGTTAATGCGGCATGATCGCTGTTTACATAATCCATCATTTTCGCATAATTCTCCAGAGCTTCCTTTACATCAGAATCTGACCAATCTACCGTTCCTTCCCAGAGACCTTTGTATTTTTCAGGACCCGTGGATGCAAGAATAACACTTGCCAGCAGATGTGTTGCCGGCCATGTATTGGTATCTCCTAAAGCCAGCGCAGTAACACCGTTTTTCTGCAGCTCTTCAGCAGCTTCAAAGAATTCATCCATAGAGTCAGGAACACTCAGTCCATATTCATTCAGAATATCTGCATTGTACCACATCACATTGGATCTGTGTATATTTACAGGAATACTGTACACCTCACCCTGATAGGAAATGATGTCAATGACATCTTCAGGGAACACATCCAGCCAGCCGTTGTCTTCCAGTACGAATGTTACTGGTTCCATATAGTCTGATACTACCCAGGTGTCAATCAGTTCATGCCCGGCGTGCACCTGGAATGCATCGGGAGGATTTCCGCCCTGCATTCGGGTTGCCAGTACAGCTTTTGCATTAGTTCCTGCTCCGCCGGCAACGGTGGCATTGACAACTTCAATTTCCGGGTATTTCTCATTGAATACATCAATGAGAGCCTGCAGTCCTTCAGCTTCTCCTCCAGCTGTCCACCAGCTGAAAATTTCCAGAGTTTTTCCCTCTTCCAGTTCCTGTTCACCCGCTGCAAATAGTAAAGCAGGGATACTGAACAGAAGAACCAGCATAATTAAAGCACTTTTTCTCATAATAACACTCCTTTTGAAAAAATGTATCAGCCCCCCACGGAGGCTTAAACAAACGGAACTGCGAAAAAGGAATTTCTTTGTATTTTCCCTCCCGACGGTACCGTTCAATTCACTTAGTATGTTTTTCAAGACGGCATAAAGCTTTGCAAGCCGTAACTGCGCCCCAAAGCTGCGCCCCAAAGCTGCGCCTTTCTATTGTCATGGCTCTCTTTGTTTTGACTGCCTTGGTCATGCCTCTCTTTTTATCAAGACTCTATAGTCAGAATCTTCCCAAGACGATCCGCTGCAAGCACTGCTCCGCGGATAGAGTGATAATTCACCTTCCATGAATGACTCATATGCCTCCATACAGCATCTCCCTTTCTATTCAGCAGGGGCAGCCATTCTCCAATTTCATGGTGTATCATCTTTTTCATGAGAAATGCATGCACATTCCCGTAGACATCTAGAAAACGTTCATCATGGAAGAGCAAATAGGCATCCAGCATTCCCGTAAGAAATTCCGCCTGCTGCCAGAACTCTTTGGAATCGTCATAGACAACAGTTCCATCATGAGAACCCTCGACGTAAACACCGCCGTACTCATAGTCCACCCCGTGCTTGACTGCATGATCAAGTGTCTTTGTAAACATATCCAGATAGGGTTCAGGATCTTCAGCCATGATGCCCAGCGCCTCATTCAGCAGCCAGAAAAACTCCACATTATGACCGTAGGATGTATTATCAAAGGCATTCTGCTTTTCTCCGCTGCTCGAATCAAAGCGATCCCAGCCCCATACAATTGAGAATTTTATTTGCGGAGCCTGAGTCCAGTCTCTGTAGAACTGGGGTATCCCGGTACGGTATTGGGGATGCAGGATCTTTCCTGTCAGGATATCTATTATCTCCTGCAATTTGCGTTTGTGAATATCTTTTCCGCTTGCTGCATACAACTGGGTAAAAGCTTCCATAAGATGCATATGGACATCTAAAGTTTTCCGGTCTCCCCCCTCACTGCCCGGTCCGCAGAGCGACCATTCGCGATGAAACATTTCCCAATAACCGCCGTATGTAGTTTCTGCGGCATATTTCTGAATAAGATCAAAACAGAGTTCAGCATAATGAAGCCCTAGAGGATCTTGAAACGTTCGGGAATACACGGAGAGGGCATAGATGGAGAAACTCATGCCGTAGATAATCTTTTTATCCTCCAGCACGCGGTTTTTCCGGTCAAAAAGCCAGTAAAACCCTCCGTAGACGGGATCCCAGTACTTGTCCACCGCAAATTTTACGCCTTTTCGGGCTAAATCGCGGCATCTGCCGTCCTGATCATGTCCATACTCTGCAGCGAGACTCAGGGAATAAATCGTACGCATATGCGCGAGAAGCGATTTCTCATCCGTTCCCGTATCTTCTCCTTCAGCACCGAACTGCGTAAGAAAGCCTCCATTCTCACTATCCCAGCATCTATCCAGCCAGAAGGGCAGCAGTTCGTTATGAAGATGATCTGTTATCTCCTCTTTCCAAGCAGCTATCTGATTTCTATCCATTTTCACTCATCCTTGCCGTATATCATTGTGTATCCTCTAAAAACTTCACATTCAATTCACAGAAAAATCCATCTTCACCCATTTCATCTGCAGTTTCATCTGCAGTTTCATCTGCAGTAAGCAGTGCCGCAATACCCTGCACCCTTACTCTTCCCGCCGTAAAAGCTCCTGGAACAGTCCTGTAAAGAAGATCCTGTTATCTGCACAGGTGTAATCCTTCCTGCAGCCCATACGGCTGAAGGTTTTCATGAAGCGCAGATAATATGCCGGATTATCCGAAGGGGGCTCTCCCTTATTCCAGTCCCAGGTCTCCTCCTGCAGATCAACCACGTGGATTCCGCAGTCCTTAAGTTTACTGCCATGGGGAATTCCGGCATTTCTCACCATAGATAGGGATTTTTCAAAAATCATCGGGGACATCACCGCGGATCCCACAGAGAGATAGACTCCGCCTTCAAGGCCTTGTACACTGTTTACATAGGAGAGAAAATCTCTGTCCGCAGTGCGGCCTATTACCGCTCCTCGGTTAGCCGGGTGCGTATAAATGATATCATGACCGATCATCGGGTGACTCGTAAACGGGACCCCGCTGCGGTACGCAGCCGCCTGGACACTTGTATCCGGAGCTGTGTGCTTGATATGCAGAAATCCTGAAGGAATTTCGAGGGCTTCAAGCACTTCCAGAAGGTCTGCTGCGGCGGCTTTTTTCGACCAAGGCTGATCTGCGATATCTTCAGTACCGTAGATTATCTCCTTGAGGTCTTCCCGCTCCGGAATTTCCAATCCGTCACTGCTGATCATTGCCCCAACGGACTCTCCATAGCCCAGCCCTTCATAAGCACCGACAGCTAAAGCAAGATTTATATAGAGACCCGTCTCCTTCCATGTACCGAACTTTCCTTCCTGCACATTTCTTCTGACATCTTCGCTGCTCTCTCCCTGATAGGCAAACTCCCAGTCGTGAATTACTCCAGCCCCGTTTGTGGCGAGATGAGAAAACCAGCCGCGCTCAGCAAAGGCAGCCAGAACTCCTCCAAGTCCATTTTTAATGGTATGGGCTCCAAAAGCACAGATCACAGCCGCCCCGTTTTTTTGGGCATCCTGTATTTCATCCGCAATCCGGGATATCCGCTTCTGCAGATGCTCGTCGATATGCTCCACAGGAGCATAGGGGTCAACTTGCGACCGTCGGATATCAATCTTGTTTAATCGCTCCTTCAGAGGAAAGGGATGCAGTTCTTTTCTGTTAAAAAGATGCTCTCGTATCATGATATCCACCCTATCCACCGGGAGAACTCTTCACTGCAGGAAAAATCCGGCAAAAGCAGATCTGATCCAGCAAGAACAAGACGCTCCCTTTTTGCCTCATTCCTGCCGAAGCGCTGTCGCTCATCGCTCAATATACCGACGGCGAGCATTCCATGCTTACGAGCCTCACGGATTTCCACAGGACCATCTCCAAAAACGGCACATCGTTCAGCATCAATATCAGGACGCTCCTCTATTTTCTCCAGTATGCCCTTCATGACCATCTGCTTGGGATCCCGACTGACATCTCCCACTGATCCGTAAATTCCTCCGTTAAAATAGTCGGCATAGCCCAACAGTTCAGCCTCCTTACGTACATCTTCCTGGTCTGTGCCGCTGGCAAGATACAGGCTTACTCCCTTTTCCCGCAGGGTCTTCAGGAATTCGACAGCCCCCTTCATCGTGACATCCTCCAAGGATAGCTGCCCGGACTGAAACCGCTCCGCCTTTTTATGTACGTTTTTCATGAGCATTTCATTATAGATGCTTTTGTATTCCGCGGGAGACAGAATTTCTTTTCGGGGGATGAAGCCGCTTTCCTGTATCAGGTCAACTAACTCATACATCTGAATCAGCGTCTGCACTCCAGTGGTTTTGCTTATCAGTTGATCAGCCTTAAGTTCAATTTCTTCAAGAAGAGCTGAAGAGAGTTCGTTATAAGCGCTCCCTGCAATACTCATGACCATCATCCGTTTCATCACCTCTTCCCAGCCTTGTCGGAGGGTTGAAATGGTACCGTCATGGTCAAATACAACGACTGCAGGATATGCATGATCAAAACTACCCTTAAGGGAGCTGCGGATCACTTCAATATCTGTTTCTGGAAGTAGTTCTGCCAGCCGCTTGTCCCGTGCAAGTTCAGGATTGTATCGATAGTCCCCCCGTTTATGAATCTCAAGCACTTCATCAATGGTGGGGTGGCCCGTCTCATACAGGGTCTGGACACTCACGCCTGCTGTCTCATTTCCAACTTCAGCAGCTTCACCCAGCGAAGCCCCCGCTGCCAGGGCCATGGCCAAACCGGCAATAAAGGCATCCCCCGCTCCCACGGCATCAATGGATTTAATAATATGCAGTCCCAGCACGGTGTGCATGGTTTTTCCGTCATAGCTTACAGCTCCATCTTCTCCCCTGGTAATAACGACAGGCTCTTTCCAATGGTCATGCAGCCAAAGAAGCAGATCCCTATCATGTATGTTCCTGATTTTCTGTGACGATGTTTCCTTATCTGCATCGTTTCCTTCAGCTTTTCCATCCTGCTGACTTCCATCCTGCTGATAGTTCCCAATCTGCTGATGGTAGGAGGCGTATAATTCTCGGGCTTCGTGATTATTCAGCTTGTGGATAGTGTGGGTATAGACATCCTGCAGCTTCCTGCTGTCCGTCAGCCATAACTCCCTGTTTCCGGAAGCTCTCATTACTTCAGTAAGACTCTTCTGGAAGTACGAATTATGCAGCCCCTGCAGAACCTGTTCATTTATAATGATGATATCATAG
>JAIPFQ010000081.1:0-9742 GCA_021736605.1 Spirochaetales bacterium
TATGAATATCTTGTCCGAAGGGCAGGCAAAAAATCTCTGCTGGATTATGAGCAGGAGCTGCAGCGCTGAGTTTCTGCGGCAGTGTATATAAAACGTTTTCACCTTCTCTTTCCAGCAGAACTGTAATGATTTTGCTTTATAATGGTAAATATCGCACAAAAATATGTTCATATCGATAAAACGAACCTGTATTTAGAAAATTTTTTCTTGACAAGATACCATGGCATGGTAAAATTGTTACATACCTGAAATCGCTTTCAGTGTCCTGACAGCACGGAAAGCAATAAAAAAGGGGTACACCTGAAGCAGGTGTGAAGAAAAAATCTGAAGGAGGACTTATGTCAAAAAAATTATTAGTTCTAATTATTGCGGTATGTATGATACCCGCGGCTTTCCTGGCAGCTGAAGGGCAGCAGGAAGAATCAAATCTTATGGTAATTATCACACCGGATAAGGATAACACCTTTTTTACAGCAGAAGCTGATGCTGCCAAAGCAAAGGCAGAAGAACTTGGATA
Organism: Spirochaetales bacterium; assembly: GCA_021736605.1. Classification (GTDB taxonomy): domain Bacteria; phylum Spirochaetota; class Spirochaetia; order PWKH01; family PWKH01; genus JAIPFS01. Next base: position 518 of record JAIPFQ010000081.1, read on the forward strand.
TGACACCCTGATGGCTGTTCATGGGGATGACCCGAAACAGGAAGGGGATATCATTGATACGGCTATTTCCAGAAATGCAGCTGCCGTTATTATTGATATTGCCAATGCGGATGCTTCTCCGAATAACCTGCAGCGGGCAACTGATGCAGGCGTTCCCGTATTCTGTATGGACCGTGAAATTAATGCTACAGGAATTGCCAAAGCTCAGCTGATCTCAAACAACTTCCAGGGAGCAAAACTTGGTGCTGAAGAATTTGTTAAACTCATGGGTGAAGAAGGCAGCTATGTAGAACTGGTCGGAAAAGAGTCTGATACAAATGCCGGTGTGCGTTCTAAAGGATTTCACAACATTATTGACCAGTATCCCGACATGAATATGGTCGCCAGAGAAACGGCAAACTGGAGTCAGACGGAAGCATATTCCGATGTTGAATCCATACTTCAGGCAAATCCTAATGTAGACGGCATAATCTGTGGTAATGATACGATGGCTCTTGGTGCTCAGGCAGCGATAGATGCAGCTGGTAAAAGTGACATTATAGTTATGGGTTTTGATGGAAACGATAACGTGCTTGATTCCATTAAGCAGGGTAAAATTGACGGAACCGTTATGCAGCCCAATGCGAAGAATGCCCAGATGGCTGTAGAGCTTGCGGACAGATACATCAGAACTGGATCTACCGGTATGGATGAAGAAAAAATCTTGAATGATTGTTTCCTTATTACCCCTGATAATGCAGATCAGTGGAGAGGATTTACAAAAATTAAATGAACGGTGTCGATACCCCAGGGCAAGCCCTGGACCTAGGAGGCTTTGCTTCCTTAAGGACGCCAAGGAGTGGGGTATTTCACCTAGCGTTCCCAGCACTTGCTTGGGAAAGGAAGCATAAAAATGCTTCCTTTCCACTCATTCAGTTTGGGAATAAACAATCACCCCAGTAATACAGAAGGAAGTCTTCGTTTGAAACATGCAAAGCATGAATGGACAATAAGAATAGAGCGGAGACTTTCTTCTTAAATCTTTCTAACCTGGAGTAATTCACAAATGATGCGAACGTATAAGAATACACAAAAAGCACTAGTAACTCTCCTGCTTATTATTTTTCTCATATTCAGTTCCTGTACAGTGAAAAAAATAAGTGAAATGGAGGACGGCGGCGATGGGGGTGATGAATATTCTACCTGGACAAAAAGCGGGAAAGAGTTTGATCCTGTACAGTATGTCGATTCTATCTGGGAAAGCAAGTTAATACCTGCTTTTCACGAAGAGTCCGTGGAATTGACGGCTGTTCTGGAAGCTTTGAAAAACAGCAGAGAAGAAGCTGTACAGCAGTACGGGCTTAAGGGCAGCTCAGATGAGATTAAACCGATATTCAAAGTGAAGGGAAATGCTGTGGTTCTGTCTTATGATGACAGTTCAAGAAATGGACTTTTAGTACTTGATATTGTTCCGGCAGACGGTCAGAAAGATGTCCTTCTGCAGGTGGGACCGGTTATCAGGAAAACTGCATTGCGGGATTCTGTTTCGTTCATAAACTTTACTGATATAGGTAACCAAATTCAATTTGCCAGTTTAGCTGATGAACTGAATGCAAGAATGAGAAGAGAAGCTGTTGACCCCCTCGATTTGGAAAACCTGGAAGAGAAAGAAATTTCTTTTTACGGGGCTTTTAACCTGGAAGAAGATGATACTTATGAGGATGTAGTCATTACACCGCTGACCATCGAACTTGTAAATGAAGAATCCCCCGAAAACCCCGAATCCCCCGAAGAAGAGGAGTAAGATGCAGGACCTTAAATCAGACCTTAAATCAGACCTCGTAATGGAGGCAGAACAGATAACAAAGGTATTTCCTGGAACCACGGCTCTTCAGAATGTTGATTTCAAGATTTACCGAGGGAAAATCAATGTTCTTGTAGGAGAGAATGGCGCCGGGAAATCAACCCTCATGAAAGTAATTGCCGGAATTGAACAGCCGACCTCCGGGAAAATGTTTCTGTATAATGAGAATGGAGAAAGTGAGGAAGTCTCCTTTTCTTCTACGCGTGATGCAGCAAAAAAAGGCATCGGAATAGTTCATCAGGAACTCAATCTGTTCTCGGATCTTGATGTATCCGAGAATATATACATGAACAAAGAGATAAAGCGCTATAGATCTGCATATATTGACCACAATGCTCAGCAGGACAATGCGGAAATTGTTCTAAAAAGGCTTGGGCAGGCAGTCGACCCAAAAACCCTGGTGAGAAATTTGCGTCTTGGACAGCAGCAGATTGTTGAAATTGCAAAAACCATGATCGATGAGCCGAAAATTCTCATAATGGATGAGCCGACCTCTTCATTAAGTGTTCAGGAGGTGCAGGTTCTCTTTAAAGTTATTCATGATTTAAAAGAGCAGGGTGTTGGAATTGTGTATATATCTCACAGACTGGAAGAGGTCAAGGAAATTGGAGATTATATCACTATTCTCAGGGATTCCCGTCTTATTGAAAGCTGCAGAATAGATAGTATCGAAATGCCGGATATCATCCAGAAAATGGTTGGAAGGGATCCCAAAAAGTTTTTTACCGGCCAAGCCCATACAATAGGGAAAGAGATCCTGAACGTTGAACATATGACCCTTCCCAGATTCGGCGGAGGTTTTACCCTCAATGACGTATCATTTAATCTGCATGAAGGTGAAATACTTGGTATATATGGACTTATGGGTGCGGGTCGAACTGAGTTGCTGGAAAGCATTATGGGTGTTATGGACAAAGCCGACGGGGATGTCCATCTTCTAGGAAAAAATCTGCGGGGCAAGGATACCCGAGAACGCATTCATCAGGGGCTTGTGCTGATTCCTGAAGAGCGGCAGCGTGAAGGACTATTTCTGAATTTAGCTGTTGACCAGAACCTGACGATGGCAAGTATTCTGCGTTTTGTAAAAAAAGGCGTTCATATCATAAAGAACTTAGAAGCAAAGCGGGTCAGTGAAATGATCAGCGAGATGGCAATAAAGGTATCTTCTCCGAAAATTTCCATTAACGCCTTGAGCGGCGGGAATCAGCAGAAAGTAGTTATCGGGAAGGGCCTTTTAACCAAGCCGAAAGTGCTCTTAATGGATGAACCCACCCGCGGTATCGACGTAGGTGCAAAATCCGACGTTTTTGAAATTATGAATAAAATGGCAAAAGGGAAGTTTGGTGTGGTATTTGTTTCTTCAGAACTTGAGGAGATATTTTCCATATCCGATAGAATACTTGTTCTCTCAAAAGGGAAAATCACCGGAGAATTCGACAGGTCCGAAGCTACTGAAGAAAAGATACGAAAAGCATCGGAGATCGGACACGGTATAACATCAGATGCTCACTAAATGGAGGTTGAGTTAGCGTATGGCGACTGCAAAAGAAAAACAAAACGATGCCGGGTTCTCCATCGGAATGATTGTATTGAAATTGAGAACCCTGATAGCTTTTTTTGCTGTTCTGATAGTATTTTCATTTATTGCTCCCCATTTTCTTTCTGTGGCGAACTTGGTAGCCATGGCGAAACATTCGGCGATATGGGCAATCCTTGCCATGGGAATGACCTATGTGATCATAGGCGGTGGTATTGATCTTTCCGTAGGTTCCGTAGCCGGACTTTGCGGAATGATTGCAGGCGGGCTGATTTCTGAAGGACTCCGACTGCCGATGTTTGATATAGTCATATTTTTCAGTATTCCTATGCTGGTACTTATTGTCCTGCTCATTGGGATTGTCCTTGGAGCAGTTAACGGTCTTTTTGTCACAAAACTGGGAGTTGCCCCCTTTATTGCAACTTTGGGTATGCTCTATATGGCAAGAGGTTTTGCAATGCTGAGAAGCGGCGGAAAAACTTTTCCCAATCTTGTAGGTGATCCGGCATTGGGGAATACCGGTTTTCCTATTTTAGGATCTGCATCTATTTTGGGGCTTCCTCTTATTGTATGGCTGGCAATCATTATTGCCGCGCTTTCTGCCTATGTTTCCAAAAAAACCCCCTTTGGAAGGCATGTGTATGCAGTAGGCGGCAATGAAGATGCCGCGGTACTATCCGGAATTCGGGTGAATAAAATAAAAATGACCACTTACATGTTTTCCGGTTTCACTGCAGCGCTCACCGGCCTGATTCTTGCTTCCCAGCTAGTTGCCAGTCATCCGGCAACAGGTGAGACCTATGAGCTGACTACTATTGCAGCTGTTGTGCTGGGCGGAACATCCCTAAGCGGAGGAAGAGGAACAATAACAGGTTCTATTATCGGCGCTCTCATTATCGGCGTTCTGAATGACGGACTTGTGATGGTGGGTGTTTCTTCATTCTGGCAGACAGCCATAAAAGGTATGGTAGTTGTGCTGGCTGTTATTATTGATCAGTATCAGCTGAAAAAACAGAATGAAGCAGCCCTGAAGGAGCAGCAGGCGGCATCAGCAGCTAAATAAAGGTGGTATATAATGCGGTATGCAATGGAGAAACGGGAAATAACTTTCGGCGTAATTGTCGGTACCAGAGGGATTTTTAACTCAGCAGCTGCGGCGGCGGACAGAAAAAAGCTGCTGAGGACATTAGAAGAGATGCAGTTTTCCTATTGTATTACGCCGGAAAAGGATACAGCAAACGGGGGAATAGAGACCCGTAAAGATGCTGAACTCTGCGCAGCGCTCTTTCGGAAACATGCAGATGAAATAGATGGTATTATCGTCTCTCTGCCCAACTTCGGTGATGAGATAGCTGTTATAGAAACTATTCGAAAATCCCGGCTGAATGTACCCATCCTTGTTCAGGCCTCTGAAGATGATATAGATAAAGTAGATATTTATTCCAGACGGGATGCGTTCTGCGGAAAAATTTCTGTATGCAATAATCTCTACCAGTATGGTTACTCCTATACGGAAACTACGGAACATACGGAGAATCCGGATAGCGAAATCTTTAAAAAAGACCTTCTTAGATTTGCCTCTGTCTGCAGAGTGGTGAATGGAGTAAGGAGTGCACGCATAGGAATGATCGGTACCCGGCCTGCAGCCTTCCAGACAGTCCGTTTCAGCGAGAAACTTCTGCAGGAAAATGGGATTACCGTCGTTCCCGCAGATCTTTCAACTCTGTTCATCAAGGCTGAAGCCCTGGAAGATCAGGACAGCAGGGTGCAGAAAAAGCTGGCTGAACTGAAGGGTTACGGAAATATTCCTGAAAGGATTACAGAGGAGCAGCTTCTGCGTTCGGTGAAGTTTTCGGTTGTTGTAGAAGAGTGGCTGGATGAGAATGAATGTGATGCCAGTGCGATCCAGTGCTGGAATGCCATGGAGCTGAACTATGGCTGTGCTGCCTGTGTCACCATGAGTATGATGAGTGAGGCGTTGAGGCCGAGCGCATGTGAAGCGGATGTGACTGGAGCACTTTCCATGTATGTCATTTCTCTAGCATCTCAGACTCCTGCTGCTTTGCTGGATTGGAATAATAACTACGGGAAGGAGAAGGACGTATGTGTTAATACGCATTGTTCAAATTTTCCTAAAAGTTTTGTCGGGAATGAGATAGAAATTTCTGAACTTGACCTGCTGGGAGAAAATCTGGGCAGGGAGATAGCTTTCGGAGCAGTCAAAGGAAAAGTTTCCGCCGGTCCTGCAACATTTTTACGGCTCTCTACCGATGACAGACATGGTAAAGTGAAGGGGTATACGGGAACAGCTGATTTCACTGACGATCCTTTTGCTATGGATGGAGGTATTGCCGTGGTAAAAGTTCCCAAACTGCGTGAGCTTCTCCAGTATATCTGCAAGCAGGGTTTTGAACATCATGTTGCCATGTCCCGCGGCTACACTGCAGCGGTGATTGAAGAGGCACTGCAGAATTATCTCGGTTGGGATATCTTTGTGCATACCTAAGGTCGGCAGAATCGCCAGCGGAAGCATCAGCGTATACATCAGCAGCATTACCAAAATCGTTAACGTAAGCATCAGCAGAAAAAAATCTGATATTATCCGGCCTCTGCGAAAAAAAACTGCTGTAATATAAAAAAAAATATGGCATACTTCCCTCTATACCAGTCAGTTAAGGCTGATTAACTTTTTAAGGGGTAGTATGGGTAAAAGAAAACAGGAATCTGTACACTCAGTACTTATCACGGGGCTTCCCAATGCAGGTAAAACACAAATATTTAACCAGTTGAGCGGAGGTTATGAAGTTGTCGCAAATTATCCGATGACAACCATAGAAACCGCCCTGGGAGAGTTCCGGTTTCTTGGTCAGGACTATCAGCTTATCGATACTCCCGGGGTAGGGACGCTTTCCGGAAAATCCGAGGAGGGACTTCTCCTGAGAAAGATCATTGCCCGAGAGGAACCTGATATCATTCTGCAATGCATTGATGCCAATCGGCTGCGGCAGTCTCTCTTTCTGACCGCTGAACTGAAGGAGCTTGGTCTTCCCATGGCCATCACCCTGAATGTTGTAGATGAGACGGCAAAAAAGGGAATACATATAGATAAGGATACGCTGTCCCGGTTTATCGGCTGTCCTGTGGTGGAGACCATAGCCCCGGAAGGTATGGGGATGTACGACTTGAAGGAGGCACTGACAAAGGCCTGTAATCAGGGACAGGGTACTGTCTACCAGGAGGAACTTGAAGAGGCTCTTCAGGAGTTGTCGCACACTCTTCCGGAACGCTTTCCGTTTCATCGCTATCTTGCCCTGATGGTCCTTGAAAGAGATCCCTTCTTGAAGAAAATCGAATTTACGGAAGCTTCCTACGGGAAAAAAAAGAACCGGCGACTCTCAACCTGGGACATTACTTCGGAAGAGCGTGAAGTTCTGGAGCAGAAAGCGCTAGCTCTGCGGGAGGGTATACGCGGGGATATTCCTACGCTTATCCGGAGAAGCATTAATGCCTGGATAGATGAACTTGTATCGGCAAGCGTCAGCAGGAAGAAGGTCTCCGATAAAAAATGGGCTGAACGATTGGCCTATGCCAGCAGGCACCCTCTGGGTGGTATTGTATTTCTGCTGCTTTTTCTTCTGATCACTTTTTACTTAGTGGTTACGGTTGCCGGATTTTTGACGGGAGCAATGGAAACATACCTGACGGAGCCCCTGCTTACTTTTATTGATGCACAGCTGGCACCGGGTTTCTGGGAAGCCTTTTTAATTGGAGATATGGGAATTCTTACCTTAGGCCTATTCAATGCTGTGGTAACCGTGCTTCCTGTCCTGTCCGTCTTTTACCTTATGTTCGGTCTCATGGAGGATATCGGCTACCTGCCGAATCTGACAGTACTGCTGAGAAGGGGATTCCAGAAAATTGGACTCTCCGGTCAGGCAGTTATGCCTATAATTCTCGGATTCGGCTGCAAGACCGTGGCTACGCTGACAACGCGGAGCCTGCAGTCCCGGAAAGAAAAACTGATTGCAATTTACCTGATTGCTTTTGCGATTCCCTGCTCCGCCCAGCTTGCGTTGAATATGGCTATCCTCGGCAGAACTGGAGTCCTCTCGTTTATTATAGCCATAGTCTTTCTTGTGCTGGTGGAGATCATTGCTGGGAAAATTCTGAACCGTACCATCAAAGGGGACGGGAAGCAGTTTTTTATCCAGGAGCTGCCCCCTTTCCGGGTTCCCATCTTTCATGAACTTCTGAAAAAGACCGGCTATCGTCTCTACTGGTTTCTGAAAGAGGCAATACCGGTGTTTATTTTTGCCGCCGCCGTGATTTTCTTTTTCGATTTTTTCGGCTTTCTTGAGGGCATGCGGACTTTTTTGCGTCCCCTGGTGGTTCAGTGGATGGGCTTGCCTATTGAGATGGTGGAGGCGTTTATTCTGATGATTGCCCGTGAGGAGGCGGCCGCCGGACTTATCCTTCGCCTAGCCTCTTCAGGCATGCTTACCCAGGCACAGAGTATTGTGGCGGTGGTTGTAACCACCATGTTCATTCCCTGCTTTGCAAATATTGTGGCGATGTTTAAAGAAGCTGGAGCAAAAAATGCCCTGCTGATGTTGATAGGTATCAATGTATCTACTATTCTGTTGGGGGGAGCTTTGAACTGGCTGCTTCTGGCTTTTGGTATGTAGCTTTCTGTAAAGTATGCAGTAAAAATAAGCTGTCTGTAAAACATACAGTTGTCTGTGAAATATGCAGCTGCCTGTGAAAAGCAAGCTTCAGCTGCCCATTGAAATGATGATACAGTCCAGGATAATAAGAGAAGTGCAGATACTGAGCAGGAGAGTTGAAAATTTTGAGTAAAATGAGTGTTAGCTGGTTTAGAAATTATCAAAAGAGGCTGAAATGAAAGCAGATATGCCGATGAAAAAAGTGATTGATGAATATCTGGAAGCGATTTGGGTATTGAGAGAGAAAGATCTTTACGGCCTTGAGCAGTTGAAAAACTATTTCGGCAGTCAATATGAACCGGAAATCATTGAACACATGAAAAACCAGAATCTGATCAGCATCGATAATTCAGCACAGGAAGCAGTGGACTTTACCGAGGACGGCTATGAGCGGGGAAGGAGACTGATACGTGCCCACAGACTGGCGGAACGGCTGCTGTATGATGTTTTCGGTCGGCAAGATTACGAAGTGGCGGCATGCGAGTTTGAACACATCGTAGATACCGATTTGGTTGATGGAATCTGCACGCTTCTCGGCCACCCGAGGCGCTGTCCGGATGGGCTTCCCATTCCCGAAGGGGACTGCTGTAAAGCTGATAACCGAACCGTAAGTCCTGCAGTCCTTCCGGCAGCAGAGCTTCAACCGGGGCAGCAGGGGAGAGTTGTTTCCGTGAATGCCCCTAGCGACCAGCATCTCCATATTCTCGAAACTCTTCAAATTCGTCCTGGTATGGTTGTCAAGCTTCATCAGTCGAAACCGAGTATCGTAATTGAGTGTGAAGGGAGCAGTATTGCCTTGGATGATGAGATGGCCCGTGAAATTCATGTCTGGCCGCTGAAGGAGCCTGCGCCGAGGAATTCGTATTACAGTTTCGGCAGGCGTTCTGGGCATAGCGGGCATACCGGGCCGAGTGGAGAAGGAGCAGGGCGTAATCATCATCCCGGCACAGCAGGAAAAGGCAGGACGAAACGAGGTTTTTGGAAAGGGCGACGGAGACATCAGCATGAAAATACCTATGATTGCGGTCCTCAGAAGGGTGAATTTCGGAAAAAAGAGGATTAATTGAAGGGAACTAGGAATAGAGAAGCAGTTAGAGCAGAAAAGGAGTGATTGAATGGGT
>JAIPFQ010000082.1:0-9691 GCA_021736605.1 Spirochaetales bacterium
TTATCGCCTTCAAGTTTAACTTTGTAAGGCTTGTTGTTAACAGTAACTGTGTAGCCCGAGGCTGTCGGTGCAGCTGAAGAAGCGGAAGAAGAATCAGCTGGAGCCTCTTCTTTCTTGCTCTTATCAACTTTACGGACATTGACTCGTCCTTCACCCTTAAGATACTGAATTCCCTTCTCTTTACAGGTTGCAGCGATGAAGGTGCTTTCATCGGTAATTTCAAGATTCTCTTTCTTCAGCATTGCTTCAGCAGCTTTAACACCCTTCGTCTCATCAGCGTCGTTGATATCAACAACAAGCTGTTCCGTAGGTTCTCGGCCGATCTGTTCCTGAGCAATTTTAACAATTTCCGGGTCCGGTTTGATGGGAGTTTTACCGAAATATCCCAGAACCATTTTGCCGTAGCCTTCAGCAATTTTTTTCCAGGGGCCGAACATGATGTTATTGAATGCCTGCTGGAAGTAGAACTGGGAAACCGGGGTAACGGAGGTTCCGAAACCGCCTCGTTCAATAACTTCGCCCATGGCCATGGTGATTTCATGGAATTTGTCCATCAGACCATTGTCCCGCAGCATTTGCGTATTCGCTGTCAATGCACCTCCGGGGAGGGGAGAGAAAGGAATAATCGGGTTAACCATTGATGCTTCAGGGGGGAAGAAATAATCGGACATGCATTCCTTGAAGACCTCTTCTGCTTCCATTACCTTGTCGATGTCGATACCCAAATCATAATCGGTATGACGCAGAGCATGCCACATGGTGATGACATCCGGCTGACAAGTACCGCCTGATACAGGAGCAAGGGAGAGGTCTACCTGGTCCGCTCCTGCTTCAATAGCAGACATATACTGCTGAATGGATACTCCCGCAGTCTCATGGGAGTGAAAAACCAGTTTGGTATCTTTTCCAAGCAGTTTTCGTGCTTTCTTTATTGTTTCATAGACATATTTTGGTGTTGCCGTGCCTGAAGCATCCTTGAAACAGACAGAATTATAGGGAATTCCCGCATCCAGGATTTTCTGCAGTACGGATACATAGAAATCAGGATCGTGGGCGCCGGATGCTCCAGGAGGGAGCGCCATCATGGTCACTACTACCTCGTGGTTCAATCCTGCATCGTGGATACATTTACCTGAATAGATGAGGTTGTTTACATCATTCAGGGCATCGAAGTTCCTGATCGTAGAGATCCCGTGTTTTTTAAACATTTTTGCATGAAGATTGATGATGTCTCTGGGCTGAGAATCAAGGCCGACTACATTGACGCCCCTGGCGAGGGTCTGTAAATCAGCTTTGGGTCCTGCAGTCTTTCTGAATGTATCCATCATATCGAAAGCATCTTCATTGCAGTAAAAATAGAGAGACTGGAATCGGGCACCGCCGCCAGCTTCAAAGTGATCAATTCCTGCTGCGGTTGCAGCTTCAACGGCGGGCATAAAATCTTTTGTGAATACCCTGGCTCCGTATGCGGACTGAAATCCGTCACGGAATGCCGTAACCATAAAATTTACGCGTTTTTTCATGAAGGCTCCTTACTGTTACTCATTTTTTCTAACGTCTTGAAAAGCTTGCTGCAGCTGCAGCGGCTGCTGCAATTTCTGCATCCTTGTTACTGGCCGCCGGACGTGCAGCGGCAACAGGCTTCTCCTTTTCCGGAAAGTACTTCTGCACAAATGCAGAAAGAACTTTCATGACCAGTACCAGCAGTATCAAAAAGGTAAATACTACAGCCATACCGATCAGCATAAGGGTTAGACCTTGTTCAATAGCACTCACATTGCGCTCCTTACTAAACATGGGGTTGTACGGATACCGCAAAATTGTTTACAATTATTTTGGGGAGCGGTATTCCATACGTAAATTAACACATAATAACTATATAGATAAGATTCTATACTTTCAAGATTAAATTTCTTTTTCAAACACTCTTATTTACAAAAAAGCTGACATGAAATAAAGAAGAAAAATAGCTTGGAAGCTGTGCAGCAGCGGTAAGGATAAAACCTGTGTAAAACGGATCTGAGGGGAAAAACCTGATCGTTCAAGATTGTTCAGTTTAGATCATAATAAGTAGAAACGAAAGTCAAAAAAGCTGAAAAAAGTTCAGGACGGCTGAAAAGCCGTCCTGCGTATTCTGGATGTGATCATTTTTAATAAACCTGCACAGGTATCTGCACAAGTAAAAGTCTGAAGGACTTACATGTGCAAGTTCGCAGTCGTCTGCATCAAGCTGCATTCCCGAATCTGTCTGAATCCTTCTAAATCTTTCTAAATCCTACTGCATATTAAATTTCATGCGCTGTATAACATCCTGCTGCAGTTCTTTATTCAGGGGTGTGAAAAATGCGCTGTATCCTGAAATGCGGACCATGAGGTCCCTGTACTCTTCGGGTTTCTCCTGAGCTTCCCTCAGGGTAGCATCATCCACAACATTGAACTGAATATGGTACTGATAATTCTTGAAATGCGTTTTGACCAGAGCCAGGGCGCGTTTTCTGCCCTCCTTCTCTTTCAGTGTCCGGGGAGTTAAACGCATATTAAAAATAGAGCCCTTCTGGAACCAGATACTCGGCAGTTTCGCCTCTGAATTTATAGTTGCAGTGGGTCCTTTCTGTTCCGCCCCGTTTGAGGGAGAAACTCCATTGTTCACCGGAGTTCCCGCCTTTCTTCCATTCGGTAAGGCTCCGACAGATTTTCCGAAGGCGACATTTCCGGTCACGGAGCTTTGGCTGAGGGCGAATGTTGCGGGTACAGGGCCTTTGCCGTAGCGGGAACTCTTAAAATCCTTCTGATACGTGGATCCGAGGTACTCACCAAGGTCAACAGCAAAACGGTCCGCATAGTCATCATCATTTCCAAATTTCGGAGCCTTGTTTACCAGCAGCTGACGAATTTCTTCCCCGGTGGGAGATGTTTTCATATCCTCGAAGTTTGTCTTCAGCGCATGACTCAACTGATCCGGGGTAAGCAGCTTCTTGTCAAAAAGCGTATATTCCAGAGCGGCAAGGGCATCAGCAGCGGTGTTGACTCCGGCAGTAGGCCCACCGTCGGCGGTGTACACAGCTCCTCCCTCGATGAGAGATTTTCCCCGTTCGATACAGTCATGAACAAGAGAAGATCGGAAAGCATTCTGGTCATGGAGAATATGCATTTCATCGCTGATGTGTTCTACAATTACCTGCAGTTCCATGAAGTAGCGGAGCTGTTTTTTCAGGGCGGCCTGAATCTCTTCAATGCTCTTGAAAGTGGAAAGATCTCCATCTCCTGGAAGGAGGGTAACGCCGGTACTAGGATCAGTCCCGTTGTTCAGGGTGATTTCCAATATTTTCCCAACATTAAGCCAGCTGCCCTTTGCTGCAAAATCCCATTTACCTGGAACCGATGCTTCTATGCAGCCCACAGGAGCCCAGCCGTACTGATCTTCCTTTTTAACGCCCATATTGTCCAGAATTCTCATGACTCCGAGATCGTTATATAGTGCAGGCTGACCACCCTTATGTTTTTCAACAACCTTCAGAGCATAATCCATGAAATCATCACTGGTGCCTTCAAACCATTTAAGTGAAACAGAGGGTTTTGTCAGCCTCAGTTCTGCTGCGGCATCAAGAATAACATAACTCAGGTCATTGACAGCTTCTTTACCGTCAGCAGTCTGCCCGCCGATGGCGAGGTTTTCAGCAAGGTGGTAACCGGGGAAATATTCACTGTCCGGCCAGGAGCGAAGCTTGTTGATTTCATTTGCCTTTATGAAAAAGGATTCAACAATTTCCAATCCCTCTTCACGGTTCAGAATTCCTGCTTTTATGTCATGATCATAGTAGGGCCAGAGATACTGGTCAAATCTTCCCAATGAAACTGCATGGCCGTTAGTTTCAATCTGCAGAATAAGCTGGATAAACCAAACTGTCTGAACTGCCTGCCAGAAGGTCTGTGCCGGTTCAGCAGGTACTCGTCTGCAGTTTTCAGCCATGGTGAGCAGCTCTTGTTTCCTCTTCTCATCTATTTCTTCTGAAGCTTTACTTTCAAGAAGTTCGGCATAGCGTTCAGCAAAGCGTATCACAGCTTTATTTGCTGTAATGACTGCCTGAAGAAACCAGTATTGAGAAACAGTATCCGGTTCAGTCAGGTCCAGCGATTCTATCCGTTTTTCAGCTTTTGCTATTATGGATTTCAAGCCGTGCTTCAGTACCATTTCATGATCCGGAAGTACATTTCCAAGTCCTGCAGCGGCGCACCAGGTGTCATCGATGGCATTGATTTCCCAAGCTTTCCGCGCTTCTTCGGGGAGTTCTTCCCAGACATTTTCGATGAGGGTTTTTCCCTTCCAATAGTCTATAGTTTTCAAAACCCGCTGTTTAGTCTCCTCTGTATAGGAGAACTGATCACAGGGCCGTTCAGCAAAGTGGTACGGCTTACCGTTAAACTCGTCAATGATCCAGTCCACTGAGTATTCAGGATAAACGGGTGCGCCGCGAACAGTTGATGCCTGGTTGCCCACCAGAAGTTCTCCATCGCGAACAAAGAGCGTCATATTATCTAGTACATCGTAGAGGGACTGTGCCCGGCGCTTAACGATGGGTTTTCCTTCGCTTTTTTTCATGGATTCTGTGAAAATTTCAGCCCTTTCAGGACAAATCTCCGGAATAGTCTTAAATAATCCTTCTCGCAGTTCTTCAATTCGGGGGTTCATAACGTATCCTCCTCTGAAAACGTTTTCATAGTATATAAAAATATCATGGATTTCGGATTTTTGCAAATTAAAAATTCTGCAGTACTTCCCGATTATCTCGAATGCTTGCTTTTATTTGCTAAGTGTCCCCTGAAAGGCGGTAAAAAGCTTGTTGTTGGTGCTGAAGGGGAAGATCAGCATGATATTTTTTAGGCAGCCCCTCTGCTGCAAGTTTTATGGCAAGTTTTATGGCTGCCCGACTGAAAAAAATTCAGTCTGAGCAAGGGAGAAAATCCTGAAAAATCCTCAAGGTATGTTTATCACAAAGCTTCGAGCCAGTATTCCTTCAGATCATTCAGTATAGTGAATCTTTGTATTCAGCTGATCAAAATATTCCCGATAGTTTTGCGGTAAGTCCCCGTTTGTAATGATATGGTCAAAATCTTCGCTTCCCGCAAAGAAACAGGAGTGAACATTATCAAATTTTGTTGAATCAACAAGAAGAAAGGATTCCATCGTTGAAGAGAGGGCTGTCTGCTTCACCAGACACTCACTTTGATGGGCGCAGGTGACCCCTAATTTTGTATGATACCCGCTGGCAGAGATAAAGGCTTTTTTTGTACGGTTGTTCAGCAGTTCATCAGCAATTTTCGGCTGTTCCAGGATCATAGTAGTTCTGTTGTAGGTTCCGCCGGAAAGAATGATGTTTATATTTTTCCTTCCCGCTACAGCAAGAAAAATGTTGATTGAGTAGCAGACTACGGTTAACGGAATATCCATGGGGAGATTATGCGCCAAGGATTCAGTTGTTGATCCTGCATCAATAAAAAGAATATCATTTTCTTCCACAAAAGATGCTGCAATACGACCGATATGTTTCTTCTTATCCACATTCTGGTTTTCTGCTATGTTAAGCATATAATCCGAAAGTCCGCCGGCACTATCGTTTGAGTTGTAGATGACAGCTCCATGCAGAACTTTTACTATTCCCTGTTCCGCAAGTATTTCGATGTCCCTCCTCGTGGTCATGGGAGAGACGCCGAGTTCATCGGAAATTTCAGATATTTTCATGGAATTCTCAATCTGAAGCATCTTTTTCAAATCTGACAAACGTTTTTCTTTTCCTTTCATAAAGCAAGTATAATATGTGTATAAAAAAAAGTAAATCGTATATACTTGTAAAAATATTGACATATTTAAGAGAAGGTGGTATTTTATAACCATAAATTTGGTAAAATTAAAACATTAGGAGTTTTTGTGGAAAAAATAAAAGAATCTTACAAACAATTAATAGTGGATACTGGTGTTGAAATGATAGAGCGCGGAATTACAGTCGGTACGTGGGGAAACATCAGTGCACGGGATCCGGAGACTGATCTTATCTATATTAGTCCCAGTGGTATGGATTATATGTCCATAAGACCGGAACATGTGGTTGTAATGAAACAGAACCTGGAAATCGCGGATGGGAATGCAGAGCCGTCTATAGAGAAGCATATGCATGCAGCGGTTTATCGGGAAAGGCAGGATGCCCATGCAGTTATTCACACCCACCCTACCTTTTCCTCTGTTTTCGGTGTAGCGGAGACTCCTCTTAAAGCAGTCAGTGAAGATTTTGTTCAAATTGTTGGAGATGAAGTGCTGGTTGCCCGCCCCTATGAGCTTCCAGGATCTCCCGAGCTTGCAGAAACCGCTGTAAAATGGCTTGGAAAACGTAATTCTGTACTGCTTCCGGGACACGGTGCCCTTTCATGCGGTAAAGATATGAAGATGGCACTGAAAGTAAGCATGGTACTGGAAAAAAATGCCCAGATATATCTTTTTGCAAAACTGCTGGGGAATAATATCCGCACCTTTTCACAGGCTGAAATTGATGCTATGCAGAGTTTTGCGAAGAATCAGTATGGGAAGAAAAACGAGAATCTGTAATTTGTAATCTGAAAACATCTGCTTCTGAGGCAGATGCATATTTCAGAAGGTATTTCCTTGACATTTTATAAGAAGTCTCTTACTATTTTTCCTGTATTGAAAGCGTTTTCATATAGGGAGCTTCTGTGTCAAAATATACGATAACTGAAATAGCACAATTATGCGGCACCTCACCCGCGACGGTTTCCCGTGTTTTGAACAACCCGGAACTTGTTGCTGACCCCCTGAGGGAGCGGATAGCACAAAAAGTAAAAGAACTAGGTTATAAACCGAACCCTTTTGCATCGCGTCTGAGTTCCAAATCACGGTGGGGCCTCGCTTTATTTGTCTTTGATATCCTCAACCCGTTTTTTGCCCTCATCGTACGGAGAATAAGTCATCTCGCCATGGAGCAGGGAATCCCCTTGACCATTTGTGATACTGAAAATAACCCGGAAAAGGAAAAAATATACCTAGATTACCTTCTTGATAATAAAATAGGAGGAATCATTTTTGCTGAAGGCATATCCATACCAATTATTGAGAGAGCAAAAAAACATACCAAAACCGTACTGATAGATCGCTATATTGAAGATGACTCCATTTCTGAAGTAAGCAGCGATAACTATAACGGCGGAAAACAAGCTGCAGAGTATCTGATTCAGCTGAATCATAGAAGAATTGGTTTTATCGGAGGACCGAAAAACTGGAATTCCTCAGATGACCGATTAGCCGGATATCGCGATGCTCTTGAGGCGCATGGAATCCCCTTTTCCCCCGAATTAGTATTCCAGGGAGATCTTCGATTTGAATCCGGGATAGCTGCTATAGAGTATTTTCTTGCGCTTCCGGATTGGCCTACAGCGATTTTCAGCGCAAATGACCAAATGGCCTTTGGAGCTTTGACCAAGGCAAGAAGTCTGAATATCTCCATCCCTGAGGACATCTCCATCATCGGTTTCGACAATATTCCTTTTTACAGCCTCTTCAACACAAAGCTTACCACCGTTCAGCAGAATATTCCTGAACTCTGCGAAAATGCCTTTTACTTGCTGATGGACAATATTCAGAGAGGAGCAGAGAAGGAGGAGAAGCAGAAGAAGATTGTAATTCCCACGCAGTTGAAAATTGGGGATACCTGCCGAAAGCTGATCGGTCCTCTTCATGACGGCAAGCGCTAGTAAAACAGCACTAAACAGCGGCGTTGAACGCGGTGCCATCCGCACGACGAATGCTTGAGGGGTATACATGAATGTTTTTGAAATTGAACGCTATGCAACAGAAGACGGACCGGGAATACGAACGGTAATTTTCCTGAAGGGCTGCAATCTCAGGTGTGTATGGTGTCAGAACCCTGAATCTCAGGACAGCAGAGCACAGGTAATGTACTATCAGCAGAAATGCGTCGGCTGCAGAAAATGTGTGGAGGCGTGTCCTGAAAATGCAATCTACTTTGATAAACAATATGGATATGTAACGGATCATGCGAAATGTACCGTCTGCGGAGCTTGTGTTGATGCATGCTTTTATGATGCGAGAAAAATTATTGGAAAAGAGTATTCAGTTGAAGAACTGTTCAAGGAAATCGTCAGGGATGCAGGCTTCTATAAAGAGAGCGGGGGCGGAGTCACCTTCTCCGGTGGAGAGCCGATGCTGCAGTCCGATGAAATTTCCGAACTGGCACAGCTTTTGAAGCAGGAAGGTATTCATACCAGTATTGAGACCGCGGGTGCTGTCATTTGGGATCGTTTTGAATCCCTTCTTTCGTACATAGACCTTTTTTATTATGATGTAAAACATATCGATTCTGAAGCACATAGGAAGTATACCGGTGCTCCCAATGAACTGATCCTGGAGAATCTGAAAGTTCTCAGTCGACGTCATGAGCATGTGATCGTCAGAATTCCGGTTGTTCCCGGGGTTAATAACTCTTCTGAAATCTTGAAGAGAATATACCAGTTCCTCGCGGAAGAGACCAATATCAAACGGGTAGAGCTTCTGCCCTATCACCGATTGGGTATGGGGAAATATGCCGGACTTGGTATGGAGTATCTGATGGGTGATACCGAAAGTCTAGCCGAAGAAGATTGTTATCCCTTTGCAGAAATTGGTAAGCAGTACGATTTACGGGTAAGCGTCGGAGCTGAATAAGATGAAAGGGATGCAGCTGGCGGAAAATTATTTTAAATCGCTTGTGCAGCCTGCTTTCAGGAAGCAGTTCCCTACATTGTATCAGCATATGGCTTTCGGATTAGCAGGCCCGGGATCGGAGTGTTACGGATTTGATGATGAATTTTCCCGGGATCATGATTGGGGGCCTCGGGTATGTATTTGGGTTCCTGAACGGATATATGCGGCGCATGGCGGCCGTCTGCAGAAGTCCTACGAAGCACTTCCCGGTGAATGCTGCGGTTTTCAGGCGGTACAGAGAAAGGATACAGGTATCCGTCGTGATGGGATCATATCAATTCCAGTGTTTTTCAGCACTGCTATCGGTTTGGAACATCCCCCGTCTTCTCTTTCAGAGTGGCTGATGCTGAAGGATGAGCAGTTAGCGCAATGTACAAATGGTCGAATCTTCCTCGATCTCTCAGGCGAGTTTTCCGCCTTTCGAAAATCCCTGCTCTCCTATTATCCCAAAGATGTCCGGCTCAGGAAAATCATATCCCGCTGTTTTATGATCTCTCAATATGGACAGTACAATTTGCAGAGAGCTTTGAAGCGGCAAGATCTTCTCGCCGTTGAGCATGCTAAGGCCATGTTTATTCATGAATCAGTTGCTCTGGCCTTTCTCCTGGAGAGAAGATACCGGCCGTTTTATAAATGGCAGTTTCGTGCCTTGGAGGATTTACCGCATCTCGGGAAGCCTCTGCTGAATAAACTGAAACAAGTGCATGCAGCACAGAATGAAGAGGAATTGTTTCATACAGTGGAGAATACTGCATCATTTCTTGCCGGGCAGGTAAAGGAGCTGCTGCAGTTTTCCCATGAAGAAGCTTATTTTCTTCAGGATATCGGTTTTGCTCTGCAGTCGCATATAGAAGATGCAGCGCTGCGTGATTCTGTCGGTTTTGTTGAGTGACAGCCGTAAAACCAGTGATTACAGCAAACTTA
>JAIPFQ010000083.1:0-9658 GCA_021736605.1 Spirochaetales bacterium
TGCCTCTTATTCGCGACGGAGAAACTTTCGGCACATTGGAACTACTGTTTAAGGAAGAATTTGTTCCCAAAGATGATTGGTTACATCAAATCAATACCATCAAGAATCAAATTTCCCTTGCCTTTGATAAATATTTTCTTTTTGATGAAATATATACATCAAAAAAGAAATTGGAAGAGGCTTATGATTCCACACTGGAAAGTTTTGCCAAAATACTTGAATTCCGGGATAAGGAAACAGAGAACCATACAAGCAGAGTAACAGAAAAAGCTATTTCTTTTGCCCAGAATTTAGGTCTTTCTGAACAGGATATCACGAATATACGCAGAGGGTCTCTGCTGCATGATATTGGAAAACTCATTGTGCCAGATAATATTCTGCACAAACCGGGTGCATTAAACGAACGAGAATGGGAGATTATGAAAAGCCACACTACCCTGGCCTATAAATCACTTCAACATATCTCCTTTCTTCAAGATGCAGTGACGATTCCTTACAGTCACCATGAGCACTGGGATGGTTCAGGTTATCCTTTAGGCCTGAAGGGGAAACAAATTCCTCTTTATGCAAGAATTTTCAGCATTATTGATGTTTGGGATGCTCTATCAACGAGCAGACCTTATAGAAAAGCCTGGAATAATGAAAAAACTTTCACATATATGAAAGATAATTCGGGGAAATTTTTTGATCCGGAATTACTGAATGATTTTTTCAGTATGATGGAAGAAACCTGAGAAAGTATGAAACATACATTATTTCTCATGTATCTACTCCCTTTTTACCGGAATACCGAGAGTCTGAATATACTGTTTACGATAGTTTGAAGGCGATATCCCTGTATATTCTTTAAATACTCGACTTAGGTGAAATTCACTGCTGAATGAAAGTTTTCCTGCTATCAAACGTATCTGCAAATCTGTGTTTATCAGCATGGATGAGGCTGCTTCTATTTTCAGTTTCATATAGTATTTCATAGGAGTTGTCTGCATCTTTTTCTTAAACAGGCGAATAAAGTATGATTTATCCAAATAAAGACGCTTTGCAAGCATTTCAAGATTCATGTAACTGAATACATTATTCTGCATTATGCTTAAAGCACGTTCAATGTGATGATTGGTCTCATCCCCAAGAAAATTCTGTGAATTACCGGAAAAGCTGCCATACAGGAAGGACAGCAGCTGGTACACCGCAGATTTCTGCAAGTATGGTTTGTTCGACATACCCTTCTCTTTAATCTCTTCAAAAAAGAATCTATAGCTTGTTCCAATAATTGCTCCATGCACGGGGTGGAACTTATTCCGCAGTAATTCCCTGATTTCGTCATCATCAGTTTCCAGCTTGAATAAAACGGCATAATAAGAGACGGGTCTTTTAATACTGCTTGCTATAATAGCATGCTCGGAATGAGGTTCAGTTAAAAACAGCTTACCATTCTGTATCACATGTTTTGCTGCATTATTCAGAAAATATCCTTCGCCCTGAAGAAAGTAATGCAATTCATAGTCGTTACCTCCATGCTCATGGTGACGACCGTGCCAGCGAAGTTCCTGAACAGATTTCATTTGATAAACAAACACAACATCTTTTATTCTCATTAAGTCAATTATATATATGTTTTATCAATATTGTCTATTCTCATTTCAGCATAAGCGTATGAAAATAAAGATGTCAAGAAGCATACTGCTTGTAATTACACGCATTTCAGAAAGGAGAACAGTAATATGAAATATACTGCAGGTATAGATAATGGCACACAAAGTACAAAAGTACTCATTTATGATTTCACGAATAAAAAAATTGTTTCATCTGTTTCATCATCCCATGAACTTATAAGCAAGCAGGACGGAACAAGGGAACAGTATGCAGATTGGTGGATAGAAGCCCTTAGGGACTGTTTTCAGCAAATACCTTCGGATATACGTAAGTCAATAATCGGTATAGGTGTCTCCGGACAGCAGCATGGCTTTGTACCGCTTGATTCTGATGGCAATGTCATTTATCCGGTGAAACTGTGGTGTGATACGTCAACGTCCAAAGAAGCTGAACGAATGAATATCGCTTATGGCGGTTACGAAAAAATAACGCATACAGTTGGTAATCCAATTCTACCAGGATATACTGCATCAAAAATATTATGGCTGAAAGAACAGCATCCAGATGTTTACAATACTATGAAGACAATACTTCTCCCCCATGATTACATCAATTTTTTCTTAACCGGAAAAACCTGGATGGAATATGGTGATGCTTCCGGCACCGGCTTTCTTGATATTAATAAGCGGACATGGGACAAATCTATCCTGGATATTATTGATGATACGAGGGATCTCAGTTCATCACTGCCGCCTTTAATTGAAGCATATGAGATAGGCGGATTTGTGAGAAAAGAGACTGCAGAAATACTAGGTATACCTGAAGGGATTCCTGTTTCCAGCGGCGGCGGCGACAATATGATGTCAGCCATTGGTACCGGCGTTATCAAGGATGGTGAACTGGCAATCAGTCTTGGAACATCAGGAACCATGTACGGGTTCAGCAGAAAACCGATAATTGATGAAAAACAGAGACTAGCCGCTTTCTGTTCCTCTACCGGCGGTTGGCTCCCCCTCCTCTGCACAATGAACTGTACCGTAGGAACTGAGCTCTACCGAAAAATGTACGACTTGGATGTAAAAACCCTGGACAAAATAGCTGCTGAAGCAGAACCCGGAGCAGACGGTATTCTGACGATTCCATTTTTCAATGGAGAGAGGACTCCCAACCTACCCTATGGGAAAGGTTGTCTTGTCGGCATGGATAGTACTAATACCACAAAAGCCAATATGCTCAGATCTTCACTTGAATCTGCTATTTTTGGAATGCTGATGGGCCTTGAGGCATTTAAAGAGCAGAATTTCACTCCTGAAAGTACCTATTTAGTAGGTGGAGGAGCAAAAAGTCCCCTTTGGCGACAGATAACAGCGGATATTCTTAATTTACCGGTAAAAACACCTCCCATCGAAGAGACTGCCGCTTTCGGTGGAGCTCTGCAGGTCCTTTGGGCACTTGAATGCAGAAACCGGGAACCGCTTGATATTTCTGAAATTATTTCAAAGTACGGTCTTCCGGAAAGCTCAGATCCCGTTTTCCCGAATAAAAAAGCAGTAGAGATATATAAGCAGTCATATCAGACATATAAGAGATATGTTGAAGCATTAAGTCCACTATTTTCACAAAATGAAGGAGAATAAGCATATGAATTATTTTACTGGTGACAAAGAGTTCTTTAAAGGAATAGGCAGGATCAATTACGAAGGGCCCAAAACGGATAATCCTTTGGCTTTTAAATTTTATGATGCCGAGAAAATTATCCGTGGGAAGCCGATGAAAGATCATTTGCGATTTGCGGCAGCCTACTGGCATTCCTTCTGCGCTGAAGGCAATGATCCTTTTGGAGCAGGTACCATGGATCATCCATGGAAAACTGGAGATGCCATGGAAACAGCGAGAAACAAGGCTGATGCCTGTTTTGAGTTTACAACGAAAATGGGAATCCCTTTTTACTGTTTTCATGACATAGATGCCGCCCCGGAGGGTGACTCTATTCCAGAAACTGAAAAAAATCTTAAGCAGGTAACTGAATGGCTTAAAGAACGTCAGGAAGCAACGGATGTAAAACTTCTCTGGAACACTGCAAATGTATTCACCCATCCCCGGTATATGAATGGGGCTTCTACAAATCCTGATTTTCACGTGCTGAGTTATGCGGCTTCTCAAATTAAAGCAGCCATGGAGAGCAATGTTTCCCTGGGCGGACAGCACTATGTATTCTGGGGCGGACGAGAAGGCTACATGTCCTTATTAAATACCAATACTAAACGTGAACAGGAACATCTTGCACGATTTTTAAGCATGGCTAGGGATTATGGAAGAAAGATCGGTTTCACGGGTACATTCCTTATAGAACCGAAACCCATGGAACCAACGAAGCATCAATATGATTTTGATGCTGCCACAGTGATTGGTTTCCTCCGTAACTGGGGCCTTGATAAAGATTTCAAACTCAATATTGAAGCTAATCATGCCACTTTAGCATCCCATACATTTGCACATGATCTTCAGACTGCTGCGGATGCAGGCCTTTTGGGCAGTGTTGATGCAAATAGGGGCGATGCTCAGAACGGCTGGGATACTGATCAGTTCCCATCTAGTGTCTATGATACTGCTGAAGCCATGCTGGTTATTCTCCGCAATGGAGGTTTGGCTCCAGGCGGTTTGAACTTTGATGCAAAACTTAGAAGAAATTCAACAGACAGCAATGATCTCTTCCATGCACATATAGGCGGGATGGATACATTCGCTCTTGCTCTACGGACTGCTGATGCCCTCCTAGAGGACGGCAGATTAGATCAATTCCGTGATTCTCGATACAGTTCCTTTGATTCAGGCAAAGGCAGGGAGTTTGAAGAGGGCAAACTTTCATTTGAAGATTTACGCAACTACGCTGCTGAACATGGAGAACCTGAAAAACGCAGCGGGAAGCAGGAATATCTTGAAAACATAATAAACCAGGTAATGTTCTCCCTCGATTAGAGTCTGATCTATTTGTGATAAGAAGTACATTGCACGTCACTAAAACATCATAATAAATACTCCGCCAATTCTGCATACAGCAGTTTGGCGGTTTAATCATATAACTGCTTATTATCATTTTGCATATCTATTCTAAAACAACAGCATCCGTAGATTCATCTTGTGTCCCTGCCTTTGAACAAACAAATTTTTTTGTTTATAATATGGTATATTTCATAATCTATAATAATAGTAAGGGGTTTTTTTATGCTTAATAGAGATTTAGCCAATGCTGTAAGAATTTTAAGTATGGATGGCGTTCAGAAAGCAAACTCAGGACATCCCGGGGCACCCATGGGTATGGCAGAAATAGCTGAAGTTCTGTGGAGAAAGCATTTGAAGCATAATCCGAATAATCCAAACTGGATTAACAGAGACAGGTTTATTCTTTCCAACGGACATGCTTCAATGATGATATACTCTCTTCTTCATCTCTCGGGATATGATTTACCCTTGGAAGAATTGAAGAACTTTCGACAGTTAGGTTCAAAAACTGCAGGCCACCCCGAATATGGTCTCACTCCCGGCGTTGAAACAACCACAGGTCCTCTGGGACAAGGGTTTGCAAATGCTGTTGGGGCAGCACTGGCAGAGAAGATACTTGCATCATATTTTAATAAAAAAGATTTCCCGATTATGGATCATTTTACTTATACATTTTTAGGTGACGGCTGTCTGATGGAGGGTGTTTCTCATGAATCAGCCTCGTTGGCTGGAAATCTGAAGTTGGGTAAACTTATTGCTTTATACGACAGCAATGGGATATCCATAGATGGAGAGACGAAAAACTGGTTTATTGACGATACTGCAGCACGATTCAGATCCTACGGATGGCAAGTTATAGATAATATAGACGGCCACAATAGCAAAGAGATTGATGATGCTCTTACTGAGGCCAAGAAAGAGACTGAAAAACCTACTATTATCATATGTACAACAACCATAGGATTCGGTTCTCCGGCAAAATCTGGAAAAGCTTCCTCCCATGGTGCTCCATTAGGGGAGGATGAAGTAAAAGCTGCAAGAAAAGCTTTAGGCTGGAAACATGAGGAAGCTTTTTTCATTCCCGATGAGATTTACACTGCCTGGGATCATCGAATAAAAGGTAATGAAGATGAGAATGCATGGGAAAAATTATTCTCCAGGTACGCCGATGCATATCCCGAAGAAGCTGAAGAATTGACGAGAAGATTCTCCGGAAAACTCCCTGAAAGAACCGACGATGTCATTCTCAAGTTTGCTGAAGAGGAACAGAAAAAGCTGGGTAAAACAGCTACAAGGAAGGCATCGAAAGCGGTTCTTGATACGGCAGCTCCCCAAATTCCTGAGCTGCTTGGTGGTTCAGCAGATCTTTCACCATCCAATTTAACCCTTTGGGACGGAGCTGAAAGCATTACTGGAGATAATGCTCGAGGTAATTATATAAGATTCGGGGTCAGAGAATTCGGCATGACGGCGATTATGAATGGGGTCTCACTGCATGGAGGTTTTATTCCATATACAGGAACTTTTTTAATATTTATGGAATATGCCCGAAATGCTGTCCGCATGGCTTCACTCATGCAGACTCGTTCAATATTTGTGTATACGCACGATTCAATTGGTCTGGGAGAAGACGGACCTACACACCAGCCGGTAGAACAGCTGACCTCTCTTCGAACTACACCTCATCTCTCTAGCTGGCGCCCTGCTGATGCAGTAGAAACTGCTGTTGCTTGGGGAGAAGCACTGAAAAAGCATGATGGTCCTACGGCACTTATTTTCAGTAGACAGGGACTGCAGACTATGGAGAGAACTTCTGACCAGATATCTCTGATTAAAAAAGGAGCTTATACGCTATGGGAAAGCAATGGAACTCAGGTTCCTGATCTAATTCTCATTGCTACGGGTTCTGAATTGGAACTTGCATACGAATCTGCAAAAGCTGTTTCTTCTGATTTCATAAATGTTCGTGTTGTATCCATGCCTTCTCCCGATACATTTGACAAACAGGATAGTGCATATCAAGAACAGGTACTGCCGGCTGCTTGCAGAAAGCGTGTTGCAATTGAAGCTGCTCATAAGGATTACTGGTATAAGTATACTGGGCTTGACGGCGCTGTTGTTGGAATGGCTTCTTTCGGTGAATCCGCACCAGCTCCTGAACTCTTCAAAAAATTCGGATTTACTGTCGAAAATGTAGTAAAAACAATTAAAGCCCTCTAGAGTGTTCAGCATGTTCACAGTTGTTTTTACAAAAAGATAGAGCCGAATTTCTTTTTTCACTGAAAGATCGGCTCTCTCTGTAACTCTCTATTATAAAATTGTTTTTAAAAAAGCTCCCAAACGGGAGCTTTTTTAATGAAATCTTAATTTTTTATTTTTTGCAGTTTGCCGGAGACCGGACTTGAACCGGTACAGGCATACTATGCCCGGGGGATTTTAAGTCCCCTGTGTCTGCCAATTCCACCACTCCGGCACTTCGTGAAATAATATCCAACTCTTCGAACTTGGTCAACTCCCGGAAAGATATTTTCCTATTAGGATGATGAGAAATTCTTAAGCAGATCCCTGTTTCAGCAAGGATAATTGTTTGCTTAATCTATTATATTGAACTTTTTTACAGAGTTGAATATGCTGAAGAGTATATGAAGTACATAGACACACATTTTCATACAGAAATGATGAGGAATAAGGGTTTAGAAACTGACAAGCTGCTGGAAGAACTGTTTGCTGCTGGATTTTCCGGAGGGATAGATGTAGGAACACATCCTGATGATATCCCACCCAGAAAGACGGCTCTTAGCAAATTCTCTTCAATCCTCCTTTCTGGAGGAATTTTTCCCGGAATTCTTGAAGAAGATAGTAAAAAACCAATCTCTGAGCTTATACAAAATCTAGATAA
This sequence comes from Spirochaetales bacterium, assembly GCA_021736605.1. GTDB lineage: Bacteria > Spirochaetota > Spirochaetia > PWKH01 > PWKH01 > JAIPFS01. Next base: position 7,496 of record JAIPFQ010000083.1, read on the forward strand.
ATCCATTTATCAAAAAGATATTCAATTTATTGGCGAATTCGGCCTTGACTACTATTGGGGCTACGGAACCAGAGAAGAGCAGAAAGATCTCTGTATTCAGCAGCTGAAATTGGCAAATACGTATTCCCTCCCTGTGATCATCCATAACCGCGATGCAGATTCAGATATCCTTAAACTGCTTGAGAAACACCCTCCCCAAAAATCAGGTATAATGCATTGTTTCTCATCAAATAAGGAGACTGCTGAACGGATTCTGGAATTAGGTATGTATATCTCTTTTGCAGGTAATGTCACCTTCAAAAATTCCAGGATGATTCAGGAAGCGGCTGAAATAGTTCCCTTGAACCGTATTCTGGTAGAAACTGATGCACCATACCTTGCACCGATACCTGAACGGGGGAAAACAAATCACCCTGGTTACATTATTCATACGTATAAGTTTCTAGCTGCCATAAAACAAGTAAGCACTGAGGCCTTAACAGAGCAGGTAATGCAGAATTTTACTACATTAGTAAATGGAGCAAAAAGGAATTAAAAAAATCAAGGAATTCTAAATATTATCTTTTTCAAATGTGCCGCAGCGTTATTCTTCCTTGTCATCAAGGGTAATGACTTTCCAGGCAGTATCAATATACAATGTTTGGGAATGTATACTCTCCATTTTACTTTGAGAAACTTCAATTTGTTCAATATGTGAAACTATTGAAGCCGCTGCTGCAGGCATATCAAGATCAATAGAGTACTGCAGGCTCTTTTCATAATGCGGCAGCAGTGTCCCGCCGATAACAGCAGCCTTCCATCCAGCAGTTTTACAGAAATCCAAGCAGGCAGGAGTATCTCCTCCCATATCACAGATAATCATATATTCATCATCCCAATTCACTAATTCAGAGATCTGCTGTTCAATTATCTGCTGGTTTATACTTTCTTCACTGGAAAATTCTAATGGAATCAATTCCACTCCAAGTAAATTCTGTTTCAGTACACTAACATTACTGCGGCTTCTTGTGTTTCCCTTAATATAGAGGAATAGTATGTCGCTGATGCTTCCGCTGGCAGTAATCTCTTTTCCGAGGTTTTCCCAGGCCTTATTCTGGGAAAGGACTACTTCAGATGCTGGAAAATCAGATTCGACAACGGAGCCATCAGCAAAATTCAATTTGTATACATTATCATCCAGCTGACCTGTTTTCTTTTGTAAAATATCTGTTAATACGGAGTCTTCTATAAGGGGTGTAATAAGAGTGATGTCTGAATCATTGATTCTCTTGAGAGTTTTTTCCGGCAGCTCCTGCTGATCTATCATTACATAGTTTAGAGAATAGCCTGAGACTTTTAATTTTTCGTCAATTTTCTGCTGCTGATTCCGGTTGAAAAAAAGTAGATCTGAATAGGGATCGCTTACCAGTGTTAAAACTTTATTGTCACTGCATGAAACAATTAAAAAAACAGAACAAAGTAAAAAAAGAATTTTAAGAAAAAAAGATGAAGCTTTCATGTCCGAAAGTGTATTACAAAGAAATTGATCTGGTCAACTGCAAGTATTTAACTCAGAAGCTTAATATTTCAGGATATGAACAGCTGAGTTTTTATCTTGCATATATGGCTTGAAAAGATGTCAGATGACCTACTTTTACTGATAAGCCATTATGAATGCTCTGCAGATATGCTGTGTACTCTTGACCATATCCAGGCTTTACTATAATTTTTTATTGTAACCAAATACATAGGTAAAGGGGTAAACAATGATTTCCTACAAAGAATTAGGTCTGGTAAACACCAGAGAAATGTTTAAGAAAGCCGTTGCTGGCGGATACGCTATTCCGGCTTATAATTTTAATAATATGGAACAGCTTCAAGCAATCATACAGGCGTGTGTAGAGACAAAATCTCCAGTTATCCTGCAGGTTTCCAAGGGGGCTCGTCAGTATGCAAACGCTACCCTCCTTCGAAATATGGCAAAAGGGGCTGTGGAGTATGCAAAAGAGCTGGGATATGAAATTCCGATAGCTCTGCACCTGGATCATGGTTCCGATTTTGATATTTGTAAAGAGTGTATCGACAACGGATTTTCTTCTGTTATGATTGATGGTTCTCATTTTTCATATGATGAAAATGTAGAGCTTACAAAAAAAGTTGTAGATTATGCACACCAGTTTGATG
>JAIPFQ010000084.1:0-9562 GCA_021736605.1 Spirochaetales bacterium
TCAGGCTCGTCAGTCTCGCCAGTCGATGCCGTTTTTTCTTCCCCTGCTTCAGTTCCTTCATCGGTCACAGCTTCCACTTCTGTTTCAACTACTTCTTCAACTGGCTCTGCGTCTTCTGTTGTGACTTCACTTGCAGAAATTTCTTCAGCTGATTGGACAAGTTCTTCTTCCACAATGGGTGCTGCTTCAGTACCCCCCGCAAATGCAAATGAAGCAGACAGCAAAAATAGTATCATGACAGGTATTAGACTAACTGTTCCAATACCTTTTTTTTTCATCAAAATCATTTTTTTCATAATGGTATATCCCCCTTTATTACACTGCTCTATGTTTACAATTCTATGTTTTACAGCGATAAAAAAATAGTACCACATTTTATTGATGCAAACAATATGTGGATTTTTTCTCCGAGACCAAATGCAAACCGTGTGGATTCTTTCTCCGAGACGATATGCTCGCCCCGAGACGATTTGATAGTCCTTTTTTTGGAGTTGCTAACTCCAAATTTTTACGTAATTAGGAGTTTATTTCTTGACTTGACGACTGCTAACCCATATCATAGAAATATACCAAATCAAAGTATTGATGAACTAAGCAAACAACACAGCATGAAAAGTAATAGAAATATGTATACCCGAGAATTTTCCCTTCCCACAGAATCAAAAAGTATTTTCATTTTCGGCCCCCGAGGCACCGGCAAAACCACATGGCTTAAAACGCAGATAGACCCCCAAATATACATCAACCTGCTGAACAGCGATGACTTTCTTAAACTATCAGCACGGCCAGCATCAATCGAGGAGCTAATCCCCCCCGAATACAACAACTGGATAGTAATTGATGAAATTCAGCGAATTCCGGAACTGCTGAACGAAGTTCATCGACTGATTGAATCCAGGAACTATCGTTTCATCATGACTGGTTCGAGCGCACGATCACTGCGGAAAAAAGGGGTGAATCTGCTTGGAGGTCGAGCTCTGACAAGCTTCATGTATCCGCTTACAGCAAGGGAGATGGGAAAAGATTTCTCCCTCAAACAATCTATCAGGTTCGGGCATCTGCCTGCAGCCTGCACAATTGAGACAGATCAAGAGCGTAATGCATACCTGAAGTCCTACGTACAGACTTATATTTCGCAGGAAGTGCTGCAGGAAGGTCTTACGCGGAACATCGGAGCCTTTTCACGATTCATCGAAACTGCAAGCTTTTCCCACGGGTCCGTAATCAACTACTCCGAAATCGCCAGGGAAGTCGGCCTCAATCGAAAAGTTGTGGAGAACTATTTTTCTATACTGGAAGATCTGCTGCTCAGCTTTACACTGCCAGTTTTTCGTAAACGAGCAAAGAGAACTTTGAGCGTTCGCCCGAAATTCTATTTTTTCGACACCGGTATCTATCAGACGCTTCGCCCCCGCGGTCCCCTAGATAGCTACTCTGAAATTTCAGGCCCAGCCCTCGAAGGTCTTTTCATTCAAGAAGTACTGGCACACAATGCATATCATTCATGCGGTTTTAATACCTATTTCTGGAGAACTGCATCTCATGTAGAGGTTGATCTGGTCCTTTATGGAAAAAACGGATTAAAAGCTTTCGAAATCAAGCACGCAAAAACCGTACGCCGCAAAGATCTCAAAGGATTGAAAGCCTTCAAATCGGACTACCCAAGCGCACAGCTCTATTTGATTTTTCTCGGTCCTCGAAAAGAATACCACGACGATATCACAGCCCTCCCATTGGATTGGGCTCTAACCCATATTGATGAACTCTTGTCCTCAAGCTCATTCTAAATAAAGCCGTAACGCGCCGGGCAGTGCCGTAATATGTGGATTTTTTCTCCGAGACCAAATGCAAACCGTGTGGATTCTTTCTCCGAGACGATTTCCAATCTTGCCCTCAAACCATAACCTCAAACCATAACCTCAAACCATAACCTCAAACCATAACCTCAAACCATAGCCTCAAACCCAAAGCTATGAACCAAAATGAGTACACCTTTAAGATTGTTTTCATATACAAATTCACCCTATATCATGGAGTAAATTGCTTGGCAAATGCTGCCGTACCGACAAGTTGATGAATTGGCAAGGCTAAGTCATTTAACTGCAGCAAAACTTTTAACAAATTTCACGATTTTTCTATAACAATTTTGAAGGAGTTGATTATGATGAAGCAGAAACAGCGATTGGCATCTAATGGATTTTCGAAAGGGTGTAGATTTTCGGCATTATGTGCTCTTTTTTCGAGACTCAAGTTTTTGGTGAAATATGGCCTCTCTACGGGGCGCAAGGTTTCGGTGAGACATAACCTCTTCGCAGAGCGTAAGTTTTCAGCAAGACACGGTCTTTTAACGGTACTCGTTTTATTTATCGTAGGCTTGCTTGGTATTGCGATGTTTCTCACTTCCTGTGATCTCTTTACTGGCGATGACATTGAAATTTCTCCTCCTGATTGGATTATTGGGGAATGGACGGATGCAGAAGGGAATATCAGCTTTAATTTCACTGATGACAATATCATTCAGAACGCATCAGATATTATTGTGAATTATAAGACTGTTCTGAAACTCAAACCCGATGCATTTTTTGAGATGCTCAGTAATGCGCAGGAATACGCATTTTCATTTACTGACTCTGGGGCGAGCGTCAATTACCATTTTGTAAAAACAAGTGCTGACACACTGGATTTCTATTTTCTCGGGACAAAACTTGAACTCAAAATGCAGGAAAACCCCTGACTAATAAATAAAAAATGTGGATTTTTTCTCCGAGACGATTTGCAATCGATGTGCATTTTTTCTCCGAGACCAAATGCAATCGATGTGGATTTTTTCTCCGAGACGATTTGCAACTCTCCGAGACGATATGCAACTCTCCGAGACGATTTGCAACTCGCAAACTGATGCTTTTCGCCTCATGTAAAAGACAAATTATGCTTTTTACTTAATTTTTACTTGTACAAAAGACTTTTCAGTTGTATTCTATAGTTGTATTCTATAGTTGTATTCTATAGTTGTATTCTATAGTTGTATTCTGTAGTTGTATTCTGTAGTTGTATTCTGTAAATGTAATCTGTAATTGTATTCTTTTTTTACTTTGGGGTGATGGTTTTGTTAATAAGAAGAGATGCCTATTTAAAAGAAATTCAGTCAGTAATGGGAAAACAAATTATCAAAGTCTTAACAGGAATGCGTCGTGTCGGCAAATCAACACTTCTCATGCAAATACAGAATGAACTGATTAACAGCGGAGTTAAGCCGGAACAAATAATCAGCATCAACTTTGAGATGATGGAATATGAGCCAATTAACGATTATCAACTGCTAAATGCCTACATACGAAAAAGGATAGTAAATGATGAAAAGTATTATGTTTTTCTTGATGAGGTGCAGGAAGTAAAGGGTTTTGAGAAGGTGATCAACTCCTTAAATGCTGAAGAGATTGCAGAGGTTTTTATTACCGGTTCCAATTCTAAACTACTATCTGGTGAACTTGCAACATATTTGACAGGACGATTCTATGTAATCGAAATACTTCCGCTCTCATTTAAAGAAATATTTGATCATGATGCTGAACGCTCTGCTGACAGTCCTACTGAACGTTCTGCCATCCACCCTGCTGTTCACCCTGCTGACCGTCCTACTGTACATCGTGATGACAGTCCTGCTTCAAACACCACGGTCCTCCCCGCACCAATATATTCAAAAGAGGAACTTCTCAAACAATACATAAATACCGGCGGCATGCCTGGGATTTTACAATTTGATGACGATCGAATCAAAAAAAATTATCTGCTGGATATGTATCAATCCATTTTATTTAGGGATATTGTAAAACGCAGCAAGATCAGGGATGTAGATCTGCTGCAGAGGTTCATGCGGTATCTGCTCCATAATATAGGCCAAATATTCTCTGCAGGAACCATCACGAAATATTTAAAAAGTGAAGGCCGAAAATTATCAAAAGAGACCATATACAATTACTTAGAAGCCGCTAAAAATGCCTACCTGATACATGGAATACCTCGATATAACATCAAAGGAAAGGAACTGCTCAAAACCAATGAAAAATATTTCATCAATGACCTTGGGCTCAGAAGTTTATACTTTGATAATGAACAGGATATTGGCCAAGCTCTGGAAAATCTTGTGTATCTGCATTTGCGGAGGCAGGGTTTTGAGGTTTATGTCGGCAAAATTGATAAGCAGGAGATCGATTTTATCGCAGTAAAGGGGCAAGAAAAAAAGTATATGCAAGTAAGCTATCTACTGGCTGAACCATCAACAATCGAGAGAGAATTTTCAGCTTTGGAGGCAATTGATGATAATTTCCCCAAATTGGTCTTATCCTTAGACAGGGTCAATCGCTCGCAAAACGGAATAATCCATCAAAATATCGCTGAATTTTTGCTCAACTGAAACTCAGGAATGCAGGAATGCAGGAATGTTTGTGGATTTTTTCTCCGAGACCAAATGCAATCGATGTGGATTTTTTCTCCGAGACGTTTTACAACTTCGGCTAGAGACGTTTTCCAACCTCGACCAGAGACCTTTTCCAACCCCATTAGTCATCATCTATGGAATACAACTTATAAGATTTCCGCTTAATGAGCCCCTTATCAATGCACTGTATTGCCAGATTGTTTATTATCTCCTTGAAAAGTTTCTCTTTCAGACGATTCCCACGAAAATAACTGATCGTCGAAGAATCAGGAACTCGTTCCTGTGTCCCCAAGCCTAAAAACCATCTAAAGGATATATCTACCTGAATGCGTTCTGTCACTTGTACATCTGATAATTTGTACAGATACTCCAGCAGCAGGATTTTTACCATCATTGCTGGATCCTTCGAGTTTCTGCCTTTCGATTTGTAGCTGTCTTTAACTTTATCATAGACAAATGTAAAATCTATGTGCTTTTCAATCTGAACTAGCAAATGATCGTCCGACAACAGGCTATTGAATAGCATTTCATCTAACGCATCTAGGTTTTTATCTTGTTTGTATAACATTTTGACTCCTAATACCCCTTTTAAGTTTTTTTCTCCAAGACCAAATGCAATTGATGTGGATTTTTTCTCCGAGACCAAATGCAAACCGTGTGGTTTTTTTCTCCGAGACGATTTCCAACCTCAACAACCCGAGACGATTTCCAACCCAATCCCAATCCCAAACCCAACCTCAATCCCGACCCGACCCAATCCCGACCCGAGACAAATTGCAATCAGCGGTAGAGTTCATCGACGAGATGACGCACGCGGTGGTAGGAGAAGCCTAGGCGGACAAGGGAGGAGAGCATCTTATCGCGGTTCATGCCGCGTTTTTTGGCAAGCTTCTCGATTGCCCGTTCAAGAGCCTCTTGCTGAACTTCTTCGGTTAGTTCTTCGCCGAGAACTGAGTTGATGATATCACGGGAGACTCCTTTTTCCTGCAGGCCGGCGGTAAGTTTTACGGGACCTTCGGGATGACGGCGAAGTCGCGAACGTACCCACATGACTGCGAATCGGCGGTCGTTGAGGTAATCTTTTTCTTCCATCTCCTGAATTACTTTGCGGACAAGATCCTCTTGGAATGAACGCTGCTGCAGTTTTAGGCTGAGCTCCTGCCGGGAGTGTTCACGGCGAGCGAGGAGATCGACGGCTTTTTTGCGGACGCGCCAAAGACTTGATGCTTCGTGGAGCCGCTGGAGGGTCTCCTGGGAAATGCGCATGTCTATCTGGATGTTTTCGGCGGCGGCTATGGATTTCGGTACAAAAAAGGAGGAACCTTGGGATGCATCGGGGACAACAAAAAGACCTTCATCTGATGCTCCAATGCGGATAGTGGCAACAGCAGGGCCGCTACGCTTTCTTCTTTCATCACGACGGACTTCACGCTGCTCATCATACTGAGTTTCATCGCTTGGGTTTTCATGTTGATGTCCACGCTGCTGATTTTGATGATCAAGCTGATTTGGATGATCAAGCTGATTGTGCTCTTGATTTGGATGCTGCTGATTTGGATGATTGTGCGCCATATCCTGAGTGGGCTGAGCTTTCGGAGTGGCCTGAGCTTTCGGAGCTGCTTTTGGGGTTTCCACAGCTGCATTGCGTGCTGGTTCATCAGACGATTCCGACATTTCCGACATATCCGACATTTCAGACGCTTTTTTTTCGCTTGTTTCTTCTTCACTCAGCGCTTCGGCTTCCCGCTTTTCACGCTCTTCCTGAAGTTTCTGCTCTTCCATTTCTTCCCAGTCGCTTTTCCAATCCATATACTCATAGTAACACGGACACTTGGAAAAAATCGATAGGAGAATCCCCGGGAATAATGAAAACCCGGGGATTTATGGAGGAAATTCTCAAAGTGCGGTTTTTAGTTGTATTTTTACCTTTATTTTTACCTTTATTTTCGCCTATACGTAAATCATAAGCACCTTTTACATCAGCTATAGGTCTAAAAGTGTAAAAAAAGAAAGATAATTTTTTTAACGTTTGGAGAACTGGAACTGTTTTCGAGCGCCCCGCTGTCCGTATTTCTTTCGTTCTACCATTCTTGGGTCTCGGGTAAGAAATCCGTTTGCCCGGAGAGCTTTGATATTTGTCTCATCGTATTTGACTAGAGCCCGGGAAATGGCATGGCGGCATGCACCTGCCTGACCGGATTTTCCTCCGCCTTTTACAATAATTTTTACATCAAATTTCTTAGCCGTATCGGTAACGTCCATGGGTTGGTTTACCATGAAGAGAAAACTGGGATTTCTGAAATAGTCATCCGCAGTCTTTCCATTGACAGTAACTTTACCTTCCCCATGCTGGAGATATACACGAGCTACGGAGGTTTTTCTTCTTCCTGTTCCCAATGCAAGATTCATACTGCTATCCACAATCATACTCCTTAGATTTCTACCTTGATTGGTTTCTGAGCTGCATGCGGGTGCTGATCACCGGCATACACATTTAGATGCTTGTACAGCTGTCTTCCCAGTCGTCCTTTGGGGAGCATGCCGTAGACTGCCCGCTCCATGGGGTACGTGGGTTTTCTTTTCAGCATAGCTTCGTAGCTTTCACCGGAAAGTCCGCCGGGATATCCGGAGTGTCTGTAGTACATCTTCTGTGACCGTTTGTTTCCGGTCAAGTCAGCTTTATCGGCGTTGATAATAATAACGTGATCACCCATATCCTGATGATAGGCAAATTCCGGCTTATGTTTGCCGCGGATGATTGATGCAGCTTTAACAGCAATACGGCCGAGCCGTTCACCTTCAGCATCAATCAGGTACCAGTTAGATTCAACATCCTTCGGTTTTATAAATAGTGTATTCATATCTTCTATCCTGTTATAGAATTAGTATTTTTGTTCCAGGCGATGCATCATTTCACATTTACCTGGTATTGTCAAGTCATCTATTCCTTCTTCAAGCTATCCGAATTCTTCAAGCTATCCGCATTCTATGCAATTCAGCTGTTCAGGCAGCAGATAAAAAACTCTACGCACCTTACTGCTTGTCCTGCTGCTTCTGCTGCTTGTCCTGCTCCTGCTGCTTCTCTTACAGCTCTTACTGCTCCTGCAGCAAAACACTTGATTCTGCAGGCAGCTGTCAGTACCTTTTGCGTATGAAGATCAAAATAGATACAACACGATGTGCGGGCTGCGGCCTCTGTGAAGAAACCCTACCCTCACTTTTTTATATTGACGGATATCAATCCGCCACTCAGGAGGATTACGAATCCCTCCTTTCACATAACGAAATCCTGAAACGAAAGCTTATCGAGCTGGTAGAGATATGTCCCTTCCAAGCTATCGAACTTCAGCCTGATCAGTCTGCTCAGCCTAAACCAAATCAGTCTGAACCAAATCAGCCTGAACCAAATCAGGATACTGAACAGTCAGCTGATTAATTGCCGCTCAGGGTCTGAACAAAGTACGTGAACCGTGACAGCTCCCCTTCGGAAAACTCCCTGGGGATGATGATCGGGTTCTTTTCATTGGGAGGAAGCAGTATACCCTCGTTCAGAGCCCGTTTAAAAAGCTCCACATAGGCAACCTGCTCCAGTCCCGTATCGATATACGGCCCTCTTCTGGTCCACTCAAACACATCTATCAGCCGCTGGAATTCCGAACCTTCCCGGTTGATTCCATGGGTGGACTGAACGAGTTTCGAGAGAACTTTTACCAGCCCATCGACCAGAAAGGGCGATACCATATCGCTGGGCGGCATTTTATCAGCAAGAGACCCCCGCTTGATGCAGACCACTTCCGGCACGAACCCCCCTGGGAAAGGTAGGATGGGAAGTAAGAAGTCGGGCTTTACCGTCATTTCAGGTAAAAATGGCCGCCATAAGGCGAGTCTCTGATGTTCTTTAATTTCCGTCATGGCGGGATCCGCAAAGTCGTCGGGGGAAACCCCTTTTCCGACGGCATAGGAGATGGCCACCATGGCACGTTCCCTGTTCTTATATATACGAAAATTTGCGTAGTCTGTAAACATCAATTTAACGATCTTCTCCAATCTTCCGTCATAAACTGATGGATACTCCGCCAGCAGCCCCTTACTGATGGTTGATTTCAGGGTTCGCTGCAGAGATTCGATACGGTGGCCGAGGATCGCACGGCCGTTGTTCTGGTAGAGATCGAGATATCGTTTATTGTACCGGTCGTAGAGCCGGTAGCCCCGAGCCCTTACAATGACGGGCATGCGGTAAAGGGGCTGTTCCTGTGACTTTGCCATGATGAGTATAGTATCAGTCCTGCGCTATTTTCTCAAGCGGTGAATAGGCAGGCAGAAACTTCATGTTCTTCCCTGTTTCAAAGCGTACCGTCACTAGTTCGCGGCCGTTTTCCATCCATGCGGCGGTGATCCAGCCGGGTCCGTACTGGTCGTGGTAGATGCGGTCGCCGGCGGAGAAGCTTGTCTCCCCTTCAGCGGCGGCGCGGGAGTCTCGGGAATCGCGGGAGGCGCGGGAATTGTGGGAGCCGAGAGCGCTGGAGGTGCCGGAGGCGGCAGAGGAATCGGGGGCGGCAGAGGAGCCGGGGAAGTCGGGGGATCGGGGGGTTTTGGGTGATGTCTGAGCGGTGGAGTTTGGCCGGCGAGTCCCGTGCCGTGTTTTCTGCACCCGCTGCTGTGACACATCAGCCCGGCGGCTGAAACCGGCAGCGGAGGCATCATCATAGAGCTGACTGCTCCGGTATGGATCCTTCCCGAAGGGGCTTCGGGCGGCGGGTATGTCGAATCCGCTTTCGAAGTCGCTTTCGAATCCGCTGCCCCAGGGGTCGGCGGAGGGGCGATGCAGGTCTCGGCGTGAGCCGCCGATGATTTTCAGGTGATCCGCGGGGAGTTCTCCCAGGAAGCGCGAGGGCATCTGCATGCTGGTGCTTCCCCAGAGGGATCGCCGGCGACAGGAGGTGAGGTAGAGTTCCTCCTGAGCGCGGGTGATGCTGACGTAGAAAATGCGGCGCTCCTCTTCGATCTCTTCGTCTGAGTCGCTGCGGCTGCTGGGGAAAAGGCCCTCCTCAAGGCCGCTGATAATGACTCGTTCGAATTCCAGCCCCTTGGTGTTGTGCATGGTGATCAGGGTAACGCCGGGCT
>JAIPFQ010000085.1:0-9417 GCA_021736605.1 Spirochaetales bacterium
TTAATGCCCTCATCGACAAAGAAATCCTTGAGCTCCCGTACGACATCAATAATTTTGTCCATCTCCTCTTCATCGCAGTAAGTGGTGAGTACAAAATTCTCTTCAGGCCAAATATGGTCTCCCATTCTCGGGCCGGAGCTGCCGATTCCATGGACCACCGGCTGTTTGGTATAATGCTGCACAATACCATACTGTTTAAAGGTATCGTGCATATCCTCTTCTATGGAACGGTTAGCAATTATTTCTACACGGATTACACTCATTTGTCATAGCCTCCTTCCTGATCAGCAGGACTCTGCGGGCTGCGCGGATGCGTTTCGCCTCCGCCTTCATACTGCAGCGAATCCCACTGAGCTAATTGGCGCTTTTCACGCCGCTGACGACGTCTCTCTGCCCTTCGCTCACCGAGACCATTCACTACAGCATAGACCACAGGAATTAAGAGCAAGGTAAGCAGGGCACCTACGGAAAGTCCGCCGACAACTGCTTTCCCAATAGGCTGGACAAGTTCTGAGCCTTCTCCCGGGAAAAAAGCCATGGGAACAAGACCGAGAACCGTCGTCAGGGTGGTCATGAGGATCGGACGAAGTCTGTTTCGGCCCGCCTCTATACAGGCTTCAGTAAGAGGTCGCCCCCGTTTACGCAGCAAGTTCGTATAGTCCACAAGGACAATTCCGTTATTCACAATAATTCCGGCAAGCATGACCATCCCCACGGCTGTAAGAATATTAAAGATCTGCCCGGTCATGACATAGATGAGAATCACACCGATCAGGGAAAGGGGGATGGTGAAGAGAATGATGAAGGGATCAACGAAGGATTCGAACTGGCTGGCCATGACGCCGAATACCAGGAAGACCGATACCAGCAGAATGTAGACCAGCCGCTCACCGTAATTCTGCAGATCTTCGTAGTCCCCGGAAAACTCTATCAGCACATCCTCCTCCGCTGGAATTTCCTGAGAAATGAGCAGCTGAGCTTTAGAAGCTACTTCATTCAGGGGAGTCCCCGTTTCAATCCCCGCGGTCACATGAACAACACGGCTCTGGTTTTCCCGGTTTATACTGATGGGGCCAGTACCCTTCTCATACTCCGCAAAACTGGCGAGGGGAATTCGCTGCCCCATCTGGTTGGTCACAAAAACTTTGTCCAGGTCCGGAAGCGCGTCCCGATCCGCATCATCAAGAAAAACGACAATATCGTACTCGCTGCCCTCGTCACGAAAAGTGCTGGCGGGAATTCCATCAAGATTGGCCTGAATCTCCTGCCCTACTTGGTAGACATTGAGTCCGAGAGAGTAGAGTTTATCCCTGTCCATGATTATCTCAATCTGAGGCAGTCCATCCTGCATATCAAGCTGGGGTTCCGTTATTTCAGGTATAGTCCCGAGAAGATCTCTTATCTGAAGACCAATTTCCTTTGCCTTGTCCAGGTCTTCCGTTTTAATCAGGATGTCGATGGGTGTCGCGCCGCCGAGGCTCATCTGCTGGCTGCTGCCGAAACTGAAGACAGCTGCGGGGAAATCGTTAAAATGGCTGCGCAGGATTTTCTTCATCTCATCCGAGGATTCTATCCGCTGCTGATAAGGAGGCAGACTGACTCGAATGCTCCCTTTATAACCGATGGAACTCCCCCCGAAACCGAAGAAGGACGATTCACCCACGGTGGTAATAATATCTTCATAGCCCTGGATCTCACTGCGAATAATATCTTCCATCTGTTTCAGCACCTGTTCCGTAATTTCCATTTTTGTTCCCACAGGAAGTTCTACGGTTAAATTCACCTGGTCCTCCTGCATACTCGGTATAAATTCAAAACCGGCATTGGGAATAAAGAGCAGGGAGCCGCCGAATATGGCAAGCACAATAAGGATGGTAATGAGTTTACGGCGGAGGGCTGCACTCAGTATTCTTCCGTAGAACTGTTCAAGTCGGCAGAAAAAGCGCTCCATGACTCCATCCATACGTTTCAGCACCCCTTTCAGCGGCTTCTGCTTTCTGCTGGTCAGGGGGAGATAATGGCTGGAAAGGACGGGTATTAATGTGACAGCTACCACAAGGCTTGCAGTCAAGCTGATTACAACGGTAAATGAGAGTGATGAGAGCAGCTCTCCAACTACATCAAGCTGACTCTTGAACAGAGCTACCGGAGCAAAGACACAAATGGTAGTCAAGGTGGACGCAACTATGGCATTGGTCATCTCCTGACTTCCGAGTATGGCAGACGCCGTCAGCTTGGCGCCTTTCTCCCGGTAGCGATAGATATTCTCCAAAATAACAATGGAGTTATCCACAAGCATACCGATCCCCAAGGCAAGACCTGCAAGGGTCATAATATTGAGGGTCAGCCCGAAAAAATACATGAGCATAAGAGTGACCACCAGGGAGATCGGGATGGTCAGCCCGATGATGAAGGTACTTTTCAGACTCCGCAGAAAGACAAACAGCACAATGACTGCTAGAACAGCACCTGTAATGGCGCTGGTGGAGACCTGGTTCAGGGATGTCTTAATGATATCCGTAGTGTTGAAGGTCTCTTTCACTTCGATTCCCTTGGGAACCTGATTATTGATCCGAGTCAGCCGGTCCCGGACATTGTCCGCGGTCCTTACAGAGTTGGTACCGCTCTGCTTCTGCACGATGATCTGTATCCCCGGCTCTCCGTCAATATAGACGAGGCTGTCCGCATCCCTGAAGCCGTCATATACATCAGCAACATCCCTGAGGCGCACGGTTTTCTGGGAAGGGGCGGAACTCATACCCGCTGCACCGGCCGCTCCCGCGGCACCGGCGGCTCCTGCTGAAGCGCCGTCGGTCTTATAGCTGATAACCGTATTCTTGATCTGCTCAATATCATCATACTCGCCGCTGGTGGTTACCAGATAGTTGATATCCCCTTCAATGATGTTGCCGGCAGTTATCTGGACATTCTGCCCGCGAAGCATATTGGCGGTCTGCGTGAGGGTCAGGCCGTATGCCTCTAAACGGTTCTGAGATATTTCCACCCGAACAATCCTTTCACGCCCGCCGCTGACGCTGGTCATGGCGACGCCTTCGATCTGTTCGATCTTGGATTGGACCGTATCTTCGGCGATTTGCCGCAGCTCCTCCGGCGTTCTGTTACCCGTAACAGTAAGCCCCATGATGGGAATCATGGACGGGTCAAACTTAAAGATCATCGGGCTGGAGGCTTCTTCCGGCAGAAAGCCTTTGATGAATTCCAAATTATCCCGGACCCCGTTTGCCGCCTCAGCCATATCAGTCCCGTAGGTGAACTCCACCATGATCATACTGCTCCCCTTGGAGCTGGTGGATGTCACATTCTCCATATTGCTGACATTGGAGAGGGAGCTTTCCAGAGGCCGACTTATTCGTTTTTCAATCTCTTCCGGTCCAGCTCCGCTATACTCCGTAAGAACAACCAGCACCGGCGGTTCAATTTCCGGATAAAGGTCAATAGCCAGGTCCGTACTTGAATATATGCCGAGCCCAATCAGGAGCACGAAAATTATAAATATCGTTGTGGGTCTTCCGACAACGGTTTTTGAAACACTCATACTAGATCTCCATCTTTGAAATGCTTAATTGATTGTATCTTCCGTGGAAAGCGGTTCATTCCTCTGAACAATTTTCACAGGAGATCCATCTTCCAGGAGGGACTGGCCGCGCAGGACTATCACCTCTCCGTCTTCAAGGCCCTGGAGGATTTCCAGTTTGCCGTCAATATCGATTCCTGTGCTGACCTTCCGCTTCTCAGCAGTACTGCCGTTTTTTACTACAAACACATAGTCCTCTCCAAAGCGTTCTGTAACTGCTGGGGACGGCACCTTCACAACTCCCTCTTTATCCTGGGTAATGATTTTTATCCTGGCGTACATGCCGGCGCGCACCATCTTTTTGCTCGTCTCCAGATTCGTAAACTCCAGAGTTACATCCAGGGTCCTGCTTGAAGGATTGAGCATGGGACTCATTTTGCTCAGTTCAGCAGTAAATGTTTCTCCGGGAAAAGCATCGAGATAGACCAGAGCCTTCTGCCCCTCCGAAATTTTGCTGATAAAGCGCTCAGCTACGTAGGTTTCTATATTCAGTTCGTCCATTTTACTGATCCGAACCACCGGAGACTGCTGGCTGACCATCGCTCCGACTTCCATAGGAATTCCGGTGACTGTTCCGCTGATGGCCGCTTTAACAGGACTGGCTGCAAAGGTCATCCCCGGTCGTGAGGGGTCAACTTCCGCGAGCAGCTCCCCTTTTCCCACGGTCTGTCCAACTTCCACAAAAATACTGCTCAGCTCCCCGGCGGCATCAGGATAGGTATCAACAGTGGTTTTCGCAACTATTTCGCCGTTGAGTTCAAGGTAGTCGAAGATCTGTCCCTCTACTGCTTCCGTGACGGTAACCGCAAAGACTGTCTCCTGATCACCTCCGGAATCCGCTCCCGCGGAAGTTCCTGCTGTTTCTCCGTTACCGCCCCCGAAGGCACCGCTGCAGCCGGCAAATGAGAGCACTAAGACAAGCAGGGCTGCTCCCAATCTCCATTTTCTTCCAAATTTTCTGATTTTTCCGTCTGTCCTGTACTGTGTTTTCTTATTCATCTTTTCCATCCATGATTTGTTCCAAGCTTGTATTTAATGCGTACTCCAGATCCAGCAGACCTGTTACGTAATTGTATTTCTCTTTCAGGAGCTCATACTGAGCTTTATTTAATTCGATTTCGGCATTCTGCACTTCCAGCAGCTCTCTGCTTCCCGCGTTGTAGGCCTCTTCAGAGAGCAGGTATGCCCGTTCCGCCATGTCTACGTTCAATCTGAGACTCTCCATGCTGCTGCGGGATTTATTCAAGCTCCGTACCAGGGAGCTTATTTCCATCTCCGCCCCCTCAATGGCCTGCATAAGTCCAAGCTGCAGACTCTGCTTCTGTTCCTCCAGCTCAGCCAGGCTCACCCGCATTTTGCTGTTGGGAAGCAGCCCTTCCAGATTCATGGCCACGGTCAGGCGGAACATCCCGCTTTGCTGATTCCAATTGTCCAAATCAAACCAGTTCGTATCAAAGGGATCTCTTAAACCAGGATCCGCATTCCAGCTCAGCATCAGGTTCGGCGTAAATGCCCGTTTCATGGTTGAGGTTTTTGCCGTTTCAATACTTTTGATGCCGTAGAGCATGGATTTCAGATCCAGCCTGCCGGCGAGGTACTCATCGATCAGCGGTTCTGCTTCAAGCTCCACCGGATCCGCCTCGATGCTGCCGTCAATTTCCAGTTCGGTGCTCTGGGCCAGCCCAAGGGTCATTTTAAAACCCGCTATGGCCTGCTGATACCCAAGATCCATAGCTTCCAGGGCGGGCTTCAAGTTCTCCCATGCAACCCTGGCGGAGAGGACACTGAGTTCAGGCACCAAGCCATTATCATAATTGATTTCCGCCTGTTCATAGCGATCCTCGGCCGCTGAAATCTGCTGCAGAAAGAGTTCCCGATTCTCCTGCATGAGGACCAGGTTGTAGAAACTTTTCCGTACATCCCGTTCAAGCTTCTGCTTGGCCTGCTCGTAGCTGATCAGCCCGGAGGCGTAGTCGAGTTTTGTTGATGTGATACCGTCGAAGAGCGCTAAGTTGAGCATCAGGTCGAAATTGATCCCCGCTGCAGCGTTCCAGGGGGACATGTTTGGCGGCGCTCCAGCCGGAGCCACATTCCCTCTGATGAGGGAGGAGGAGACCTGTACGGTGGGAATGAAGTTGTTCCAGACCGTGCTCATCGCCCGGCGTTTCTTGACCAGCTCCAGCTGCTCGCTTTTCAGGCTGAGGTTATATTTCAACGCAAGCCCCACCGCCTCATCGACGTCCACGGCAATCTTATCTGTACTCCGGATACGCTGACGATTCAGCAGGGAGGCATTTGCAGCATCACGTAAAAGATACTCTGAAACTGCCCCTGTTTCACCGCTGATACCGAAACCGGAATCACCAGTCAGTCCATAAAAGGCTTCATCACTCGGACTGGAGGCTTCCAGCAGAGCAGTTTCATCCAAATCCGGCGCGGCAAGCTGCTTCATCTCATCCAGAGTCATGGATTCAAGCATAAGCGTACCTTCATTCATTGGAACACTCTTTGTATCGGTTTCATTCTGTCCGCCAGCATAAACAGCGGAAATCCACAGCGTAGTTATCATCATAAAACACAAAAATCTTTTTCCGTACATATTCAGGCCCCTTCAATTCCATATAAAAATAAGCTATGCAGCGTCCGAAGCACGGGAAACAGCTGCGGTAAATCTTTTCCAAGTCGATAATGGCGGGTAATTTCCTGCATTAGAAAGAAATTCATAAAACGCACCACCATTCCCAGAGATATCCCAGGTCCTTCTTCGGTATTGCAGATACCCTGCTCCCGGGCTTTATCAATAAAATCATAATAGTGCTGGATGTCCGATATGGGATCCTGGGGGGGTGTGAAATCAAATTCCTGGAAGCGGTACCAATTCATGGCTGCCAGGATTTCCGGCCGTTCCCACATATAGCGGACAAATAGCACAAAATAGGCGTAAAGCTGCTCGGGGAAATAATTTCGGTGATTCACGCGCTCCTGAATCATGCGGCCGATGGTGTGCCGTTCCCGATTGATGATTTCCCAGAGCATCTGATCGCGGTTCTCAAAATAGAAGTAGAGACTGCTTTTACTCATCCCCAGCTGTTTCGCCACCCGCTCTACGGTAGCGTTGAACAGGCCGTCCTCCGCAACAACGCTGCTGACTGCCTTAAAGATGCGATTGGTTTCGGGGATATCTGCATTACGTATCATGCACTCCTTTTCGATGGTCTGAAAGGCTTCATGGCTGATTTTCGCATCCGTATGTCTCAGGGAACTGCCGGCAAAACCATTCAGCACCCATTGTGAATTAATTTCAATAAGTTCCTCGGAGGAGGCAGGGACTTCAGATGGGGAAGCAGCAGCGAAGGAAACAGCTTCTGCTGAGCCCGGCTGATCAGCAGGCGGGTGCAGAGCCATTTTCGTACACCCCTCGGTAACCAGAAGAAAACTTGCAACAGTAACTATATATCGGGTAACGGCGGGTATTTGTTTACGTGAAACGGCCAACGCGTTGAATATCTTTTCCGGAAAAAAATTCTGAAACTGGCTGGCGGCATTATCTATGAGGAGCCCGCCGATTTCAGATTTATTCAAAAAGTGGATTTGTGCAAAACTGAGATAATAGGGATGATCAGCAAAAAATGCGACAAAATGTGTATTAAAAGAGTTCATTGCAGAGACGAAGCTATCTTCAGTGCGGCCGTGAATTACTTTTTGCGCTATCTCCTGATAAAGTTGTATGAACGCCTGCTCCATGGCGTTGAGCAGCTCTTCCTTTCCGGAAAAATATCTGTACAAGGCGGTTTTACTGATTCCAAGTTCCTGAGCTATGGAGGCGAGGCTGGTATTTCGAAAAGATGATTTCCCCCACACTTTAAAGGCGGTATCAATAATTTCCTGTTTCCGCCGCAACTGTTTTTCCGTCATATGCTCATTTGTTCTTTTTATTGTGCTATTCATGGTATTTTTGCTATTTCTGCTGTCTATGCTATACAGAGTAGTAATAATAAAAGCAGTAAGCTGTTAATTTTGTTACCGACTGTTCGGTAACAAAATATATTCCCTCCGTACTAAAGTCAATAGCACAAGACCAGTAAGTGTCTTGTTTATACACTTTTTTTACAAAGATAAATTCGTGAAGAATTTCGAAAAAAAAATTTAGTTGCGCTTATTCACATTTTTGTATATTATTGTAATAAATTAGTATAAATATACACTATAAGAGATCGAATAGTGTGTTTTGATATAGTCACAGAATTATGCTGGTATCATATTCTTATGATGCAGAAAGAAAAAACACAATCCTGCCATCAGAATAGGCCTGCAGTTTCAACTGGCCGGCTGCTGACGGCGGACATCGAAAAAACAGCAAACAAACAGCTTTTCAGCTGAATTCATATAGTTACCATCCGGAATATGCATGCATACCAGCATACCGGATACAGTGTTTAAAAAAAAGTGAATTTCATTACCGCTTAAACAGCAGCCCTTGTACATAGAGGCTTTTGCATGAGAAAAGCGGCTGTTATTCATGAAACTATCTTTGGAAACACTGCGAAAATGAACAACGTATCGTACGCAAAACGATAAAACAAACAGAACGAGAAAGAATAAAAAGCGTTGTTCAACACGTGCGTAAAACAGGTAAAACCTGAAAACATACTCCCGTCGAAATCTCAAAACGAAGGGAAGAAAACTGTTTTATGGAGTTTATGGAGGAAACCATGATGAAAAAAACATTAGTACTTGCATTGATTCTCTGTCTGTCCGCGGCAGCTGTATTTGCCCAAGGTCAGTCTGACGGAGCAGAATCAAGCCGACAGTACGTAACAATCGGAACTGGCGGAGTAACAGGAGTCTATTATCCGACCGGCGGAGCTATCAGTAAAATGGTCAACAAGAAAAGTGATGAATACAAACTGAAAGCCACCGTAGAGTCAACGGGCGGATCTGTTTACAATGTAAACGCTATCATGTCCGGAGACCTGGAATTCGGTATTGTTCAATCCGACAGACAGTATCAGGCCTACAACGGAATGGCTGAATGGGAAGGAACCCCTCAAAAAGATCTGCGAGCAGTATTTTCCATCCATCCTGAATCCATCTCGCTTCTCGCCGCGGACGACGCCGGCATCAATTCTTTCATGGACTTAAGAGGAAAAATTGTCAATATCGGTAATCCCGGTTCCGGACAGCGAGGAAATGCCCTGGATGCATTTGAAGCCTTCGGAATTGATGTGGACACTGAGCTGAATGCGGAGGGTCTTCAGGCTGCCGAAGCAGCTGGTGCACTGCAGGATGGTATGATCGACGCCTATTTCTATACCGTCGGACATCCCAACGGCTCCTTCAAGGAAGCGACAGCAGGAACCCGGAAAGCCCATTTTGTTGATATTACAGGGCCGGAAATTGATGCACTCATCGAAAAACTTCCCTATTACGCAAACTCAGTCATCAGCATCAATGATTACCCAAATGCAACCAA
This sequence comes from Spirochaetales bacterium, assembly GCA_021736605.1. Lineage (GTDB taxonomy): Bacteria > Spirochaetota > Spirochaetia > PWKH01 > PWKH01 > JAIPFS01. The sequence goes on from JAIPFQ010000085.1 coordinate 9,069, forward strand.
TACAGAAGATGTCCGTACATTCGGTGTAAAAGCTACCCTCTGTACTTCTGCCGATGTTTCAGATGACGCTGTGTATGCCGTTACCAAGGAAGTTTTCGAAAACTTTGATGAGTTCAAGACGCTTCACCCAGCTTATGCAGTATTGGAAAAAGAAGACCTGCTGGCTGGACTTTCCGCTCCAATTCATCCGGGAGCTATGAAATACTACGAAGAGGCCGGCCTCAAGTAGAAAAAGCTTGGTAATTACCATTCGCACAAGCAAATGTGAATAAGTAATTCGGATGGGCAGATGGATGTTTTGACTACCGGCTGTTCAGAACAGCTTATAACTTGCAGTTGAAAGTGAATT
>JAIPFQ010000086.1:0-9333 GCA_021736605.1 Spirochaetales bacterium
ACTGCATCTTCAGCCCGTATCGGTCAGAAATATGGAAGCTCGGTTCACTGGGTTATCCCCTTTGAAATTCCTCAGGAAATTCGTCAGCTTGAACTGAAGGAGCTGGATAAGAAAAAGATGAAGGAAGCTGGAGTGAAAATTGTATTTTCCGCCATGCCCGCTCAGGTTGCCAAGGATGTGGAACCGGAACTTCGGGATGAAGGGTTCTATATCTTCACCAATGCCGGAGCTATGCGCTATGACAGTAATGTACCAATTCTCATTCCGGAAGCGAATATTGAGGATCTGTCCATGATAACTGATCAGGGATATCCTGAGAAAGGCTTTGTGGTTACCAATGCCAACTGCGTCACCACAGGATTGGCTCTGGCTCTGGCTCCCTTAAAGAAACACGGAATCAAGGAGATTATGGTTTCCACGTACCAGTCCGTAAGCGGCGCCGGCTATCCGGGGCTTTCCTCCTTCGACATAACTGACAATGTCATCCCCTTCATTTCAAAGGAGGAGGAGAAGGTTGAAATGGAGATTAAGAAAATACTCTCCTTTGATCCTATCATCTACACGTATTGTGTCCGTGTGCCCGTAATGTTCGGTCATCTGGAGACAGTATGGCTTACTTTGGATGATGATGCTTCCGAAGAGGATATCATCAGAGACTGGGATGAGTTTATTATTGATGAACCGGGACTTCCATCTTCACCTAAGAAGCCGGTGGTCTATGATGCCGAAGATACATTTCCGCAGCCGAAATATGCTTTCTGGGGGACCCCGAAAGGGATGGTTGTCTATACAGGCCGCGTTAAGAAGAAGGATGGAAAGATCGGTTTTACTTTGATGGTGAACAATGTGGTGAAAGGCGCTGCCGGCGGTTCCATTCAGAATGCAGAATTGTTCGTGCGTCAGTACGGCCTGAATGCAGAAGCCTGATTCGATATCAATATCAAGTATAAATCCAGCATAAGCATGCGGTATCCGTATCTCCAATATGTACGGCTGCCGTATGCGATCAATTAAATACCAAGAATAAGCCCGGTTGATGCTCAAATCAAATCAAATCAAATAAAATCAAATAAAAACAGCTCCCCTGCGGCTGAGATCCTGGAGTGCTCGATCTTCGCTGCCTTGGGGTGTATTTACTGCTCGGACGGCGTCCTTGATGATTTTGACCCTGTAGCCCAGATCCAGGGCATCCACAGCGGAAAAGTAGACGCAGACATCCAGAGCAAGCCCGCAGAGAATCAGCTCTGTAACCCCCCGTTCTTTCAGCCAGCCGTTCAGACCAGTCTGCGTTTTTCGGTCATTCTCACTGAATGCCGAGTAGGAGTCGAGATTCCGGGAAGTTCCTTTCCGCAGAATCAAATCAAGGCTCACTGTATGCAGATCAGGATGCAGCTCTGCTCCCGGCGTCCCCGCGACGCAGTGGTCCGGCCAGAGTGTCTGATGAAACCCGCCAAGATCAATACTTTCGAAAACTTGCTTTCCCGGATGGCTTGAAGCAAAAGAGATATGATGCGGGGTATGCCAGTCCTGGGTTGCAGCGATCAGGGGATATGCATCCATAAGTTTATTTATAACAGGAACAACCTGATCCCCTTCGGGAACTTCCAGTGCTCCGCCGGGACAGAAATCGTTCTGGACATCGATAATGATCAGTGCGCTCTGTGTATTTTTCATAAAAACCTCCAATTAGATAGCTAGTCAGGAAGAATAGTCATGCTGATGCCTTCGCGCTGCGCTTCAGGGACTCTGCTGTTCTGCTTTCAGTGCCAGGCCGATGAGAAATACTTCAAAGGATTCACTTCTGCTTGCTTTTGGTTTAAAGGGCTTCACTTTGGAGAAGCGGCTGCGCATTTCCTGCAGGAGTTTCTGTTCGGCGCCGCCTTGAAAGACCTTGATCACCAGGCTGCCGCCGGGCTTCAGCTCTTCGCAGGCCAGGGCAAGCACGTCCTCTGCCAGCTGCTCGGAGCGGGCGGTGTCCACAGTCCTGTTTCCCGTGGTCGCCGGAGCTGCATCGCTGATAACTGCGTCAAAGGGGCCGTTCCCCGAAATCCGCCGCCGAACATCGTCAGCGAAGGCATCACCCTTAAAAAAAGTGACCGAAGATGGCAGCGGATTAAGGCCGAGCTCCTTCAGATCCACCGCCGTTATCCCGCCCTTCCCTTTCAGCATTTTCCGGTGAAGGTAGAGGGTCCAGCTTCCCGGGGCGGCGCCGATATCGAGAATGCGCATACCTGGTCTGAAGAGCTGGAATTTCTGCTGAATCTCTTCGAGTTTGTAGACTGATCGGGCTGGGTAGCCCTCTTTCTTAGCTCGCTGAGTATAGTGGTCGGATGCCCGCTGATTTTTCTGTTTCGCCATGACTCTACTATATCATTCTCCGGGGGCTCTGTCACGGGAAGAGTGCTCCAGCGTGCCGGCTCAGCGTATCGATACAGTTATTTCGGAGACGATACTGTTGTGATGAAGATACTGTGTTGTGCTGTAAAGAGAGAAAAAAAGATCGGCGGTCATTTTTGGTGGGGGAGGGGAATACCAATGACCGCCGAAGGTGTGTATTGTGTTATGTAAAAAAGGAGGTATGAAAAAAAATCCGCTGTGCTTTCTTCAGCATCATTATTCATCTGTACAAATATAATTGCATCATCCATGCCAATAAAATTAAATCACTATAAAATTTTGAAAAAAAAGTAAAAATGCTGTTTCAGCAGCAGAAATTTGCAGCAAAGCCATGAAATACGGGAACTGCATTGTATTTTGGAAGTGATTTATACCAAAATGCTTCTCAATGCGGAGTCAGAGCTGTGAAAAAAACTCACAGCAGCCTTTTTTCGGGTGAAAAGTGGGCAAGTTTGTTACGCATCCATGCTGGCTCGAAAAATTGTGATGGCTTGAAAGCAGCAGATTTTTTTTCATCACTAAGCTTTATGCCGCTCCTGAGACAGTTATAAGACAGTTATAAGACAGTTTTGAGAAGAAATAATCTTGACTTTCCTGTGCAGTTATATAAGCTTTGAACTATGAAAGAAGAGACGAGACAAAGATTGGAACGGATTGAACAGGAACTATCGTCCCTTCTGCCGGACCAGGCGGACGGGAACTGGCTCAGCAGCATCATTGAAGGGTCTTCTCCCTCCCCTGATGAGAAAGTGCTCAACGGCTTCCTTGATCCTGCCAGGAATCTGATAAAACGGGGCGGGAAACGCTGGCGGCCGCTGATGATGGTCTGGGTAGCCGAAATGCTCGGGGGGAAAGAGCGGGCGGAAATTGCATACAGCCTTACCCCGGTGGTTGAGTATCCGCACAATGGAAGCTTGATTGTGGATGACATTGAGGACGGTTCGGACCTGCGGAGGGGCAAACCGGCAGTGCATACCATATACGGAACGGATTTCTCTATCAATGCCGGCAACCTCATGTATTATCTGCCGACGAGCTGCATAGACGGTGCCGATCTTTCACGGGAAGAGAAGCTGCAGGTCTATCAAATTTACAGTAAATACCTGCGGAGGGTCCATTTCGGTCAGGGTTTCGATATCTCCTGGCACAATGACAGCTCATATATCCCTGATGTGGAGTCCTATGAGCAGATGTGCCGGTTGAAAACAGGATGTCTCGCTGGAATGGCGGCAGAAATCGGAGCTGTAGCCGCCGGCGCCAGCAGGGATATGATTCTGGCATCGGGAAGAATCGCCGAAACCATGGGCTTGGCTTTCCAGATTCGGGATGATGTGCAGAATCTGACAACGGGGAACCCCGGAAAAATGCGGGGAGACGACATCGTTGAGGGGAAAAAGAGCCTGCCGCTGATTTTGTTTGTGCAGAAATTTCCGGAAAAACGGGATGATCTGATAGAAATCATGCGCAGCGTGCAGCAGGAAGCTGAGAATCATGCTGATGCCTCAGCGCTGCAGGATCAGATAGAAAAAGCTGTGCGTATGATGGAAAAAGCCGGTGTTATAGCAGAAGCAAAGAGCCGTGCAGGACGTCTGTTTGATGATGTCATCAACGAGATGGAGATGCTCTATCCCGCTTCCGGGGCAAAGGAAGAGATGCTCGCCATGTTTCAGGGTTTCCGGGGCTAAGTTCCAATTTTCCGTTGACGAAGGCATCAAGATAGACTACTTTTTTATATATGAAAAGAAACCTGCTGCAGAAACCGATACACTACTCATATAATAACGCCGCATTCATTCTGATTATCATCAATGTGGTTGTATTCTTTTTTACCTATATGAATCAGCGCCTCATTTTCTATATTGCCATGATTCCCAACCTTGTTGTCCAGGAGGGCTTCTTTTGGCAGGTTTTCACCTATATGTTTGCCCATGCCAATTTTTCCCATATCTTTTTTAATATGCTGGGGCTCTTTTTCTTCGGTGTGCAGATTGAACGGCGGATGGGAACGGGGGAATTTCTCCTGTTCTACGGTATCACCGGAACCCTGGCTGGGGTATTCTCTCTTTTTGTCTATTTGCTGACGGGGAATACAGGGGTTATCCTGCTGGGAGCTTCAGGAGCGGTGTTTGCAGTTCTACTGGCCTTCGCAACCTACTTTCCATACGCCCGCATCTATATTTTCGGCATCATCCCTATGCGGGCGCCGGTGCTGGTTGTGGTCTATACGGGTATCGAACTCTTCAGCCAAGTGACCAGTTCCTACTCCGGGGTAGCCCATTTGACGCATCTTGCCGGTTTCGGCTTTGCCTACCTCTACTTTCTGCTGCGTCTGAACATTAACCCTGTGGATATCTGGCGTCGATCAGGCCGCGGTCCCTGGGGCTGATTTTTGATTCTGATTCTGAGTCGATCATTAGTTAATCATTATTTGATCATTATTTGATCATAATTTGATTCATAAGCAGCTTTTCGCAGGAATATCTCTTCTCAAGCTGATACATTATCACTAAGCTTTGTGCAGCACTTTCTCGTGCTGCGGTTCTACACATCCACTCCGAAAAAGACTTTAACCAGAACTCCGATACCAAAGGAGAGTCCGGCTACTCCGAGACTGATGCCGGCCATTTCAAGGAAGCGGTGGGCAAAGTTATAGCTCTTTGCGATGGAGATGTAGTAGTTAAATAGAAAGATGATCACCACCGATATTCCTAAGGTCGCAAGAAGACAAATCAGATAGTTATCCAGCAGCAGGAAGGGCGCAGCCAGGAGAAGCACCGTAATAATATAGGCAATTCCTGTATAGACAGAAGAGCGAAGAGCATTTTTACCGCCCTCGGCTTTTGTGGACAAATACTCAGAGGCTGCCATGGAGAGGGAGGCTGCTATACCTGTAATTAGACCGGAAAGAGCGATGAGCCGAGTGTTCTGGAAGGCGAAAGAGAGGCCGGCCAGAGTTCCTGTCAATTCCACCAAAGCATCGTTAAGACCGAGAACGATGGAACCCATATAGTCCAGGCGTTCTTCATTGAGCATCTCAATCATCTTATGTTCATGCTTTTCCTCATCCTGCATGATCGATTTCACTTCCGGAATATGGGCTTCAAGCTGAGCGTAGTCAATTTCCTGAGCCTCAACTTCGCTGCGTTCAAGCAGTTTCAGGCCAAAGGTGAGGCCGAAGATCCGGGAGACGAAAAAGAACCAGCGCACTACCCGTTTTCTCGGCTTTATCTCCCTGCCGGTATATGTTTTTAATAATTCATAGTGTTCCCGTTCATCTTCTGCTATCTTTTTAAGAATGCTGCTGTTATCCCTGTTTTTTAAGCCTTCAGCCAAACGTGAATAGATGGTGTAAGCTTCAATTTCATGGAGCTGGTCCGTTAGCAGCTGTTTTTGAATCTCTTCGGGATATGCTGATGTGTTCATAGTTCTTTTCCTCGCTTTCTCTTTGTATGTGATTTCATAGTGTGACGTATATGTGCTGTATATGTGCTGTATATGTGCCCGCTGTACCTTCTCTCAATACAATGTCAATACAATATCTTTGCACGTAAACCTGCCCGGAATACACATCACAAAGCTTTGTACCGGGGAGATATCGAATGATAGCGTAATATGTCGTGAAATTCCATATTCAGGCCCCATAAAAAGAGGGGAAAATAGAGGGAAACTGACAAAAATACGTTCCTCCCCGTCGCTGCGGGTACACGATGACTCAATAAAGTAGTATCTTTAAGCTATGATTATTAAAGAACGTATACAAGCCCTCAGAAACGAAATGAAGGTGATGGACATTGATGCATATATCATTACGGGAAGCGATCCCCATCAAGGAGAGTACGCTGCTTCCCGGTGGAGAACACGGGAATGGATCTCAGGTTTTACCGGATCTGCAGGAAAGGCGGCAGTTACTCGTGATAAAGCGGGACTCTGGACTGATTCACGTTATTATCTGCAGGCGGAGCAGGAGCTTGAAGGAAGCGGCATCCAGCTTTTTAAGGAGGGGCTTCCCGGAGTACCGGATATGAGCGCTTGGCTGGCTGATCAGCTTTTCGACGGTGCTGTTATGGGATGTGATGCGGAGACCGTCTCCTTGACGGAGCGGGATTTTTTCCGTCAGAAACTCATGGCTGCGGGGATTTCATGCCGGGAGCTTCATGATCTGCTGGACAGAATATGGGATAATCGCCCTGAAGTACCTCGGGAAGCTGTCATTGAGATTCCTCCCGAGTATGTCGGTAAAACCCGCAGAGAAAAAATTGCGGATCTGCGGAAGCATATGCAGGACTCCGGGGCAGATTGGTTTCTCCTGAATTCGCTGGATGATATCGCCTGGCTGCTGAACCTTCGCGGCGGAGATATCCCCTACAATCCCCTCTTCTATGCCTTCCTGCTGGCGGGGAAGGATGAGATGCATCTTTTTATCCATGAAAACAAAATCAGCGGAGAGCTGCTGGACTCGATTCAAAAGGACTGCAGGCTGCATCCCTACACGGCAGTAAATGACCAGCTCTCCCAAATTGAAGACGGCTCTAGTGTACTGCTGGACCCTGATAAAGTCTGTGTCAGCCTGTATCGAAGTATCCCCGACAGCTGCAGCATTAAACGGGAGAGAAACTGCAGCGCTGATATGAAAGCCCGAAAGAATCCTACTGAACTGGAGTACATGGAACGTGTCCATGTACAGGATGGTACGGCACTGGTCCGCTTCCTCTATTGGCTGGATAATCGAATGGCACAGGATTCAGACAAAGATAGAGCTTCCCGGAAGCCGGAAACAGAAATTACCTTAGCGGAAAAACTCCTCTCTTTCAGGAAAGAGGAAGAGGGATTCAGGGGAGAGAGCTTTTCTCCTATTTTCGCTTTTTCCGACCATGGACCAATGTGCCATTACAGCGCTTCGGAGGCATCAGCCTATCCCATTCAGGGGCAGGGACTGATGATCATGGATACCGGGGGACAGTATTGGGGCGGAACCACCGATGTAACGCGAACATTGCTTTTCGGGAAAGCCTCTCAGGAGCAGAAACATGATTATACCTTGGTGCTGAAGGGGCACATTGCTTTGGCTGATGCCGTTTTTCCGGAGGATACCCGGGGGTATCATATTGATGCCTTCGCGCGGGCTGCTCTCTGGCGGGAGGGCAAGAGATACAGTCACGGAACCGGACATGGAGTCGGCTTTATGCTGAATGTCCACGAAGGGCCGCAGAACATCAGCCGAAAGGCCGTGGATGTGCCGCTTCAAGCGGGGATGGTGGTGTCAAACGAACCAGGACTCTATCTGACCGGCCGCTACGGCATCAGAATAGAGAATCTTATCTATGTTGTTCCAGCGGAGGATTTAGCATCTGAAGAGTTCGGACAATTCTTTCGATTTGAAAATCTTACCCTCTGTCCTCTGGAGCGGGAGCTGATAGACCTCTCCATACTCTCGGATGAAGAGATAGCATGGGTAGATGCATATCACGAGAAGGTGTTCGAAAAAATTGCTCCGCGTCTGGAGCTGGAGGAACGGGAATGGCTAAGAAAAAAAACGCAGCCCCTGAGGCATCAGAAAAAACTGAACAGAAAATAAAAACTGAACAGACAGGAGCTGCCGGACAGACAGGAGCTGCAGAACAGACAGGAGCTGCTGACAAAGAGCGGATAGGAGCTATCAGGAAAACCTCTGTAATAGGTATTCTGGGGAATGCGGTGCTGGCTGCAGTAAAAATTATTGTCGGACTGTTGAGCAATTCATTCGCCCTGGTGAGTGACGGAATAGACTCTTCCACGGATGTACTGACTTCCGGAATAACGTATTTTACAGCGGGGATCTCTTCCCAGCCGCCGGATGAGAAACACCCCTACGGACATGGTCGAGCGGAAACTATTGCGGCTAAACTCGTGGCCTTTGTTATCTTTTTTGCGGGGTCTCAGCTGATTATCTCTGCTTTGAAGCAGCTGGCTGCGGGGGAACTGAAAGAGCTGCCCGGCTTGGTCGCCCTGTATGCGGCGGGAGTTTCTATCGTGGGTAAGATAATTCTTGGGATATACAAATATCATGTGGGGAAAAAATATCGCAGCAGCATGATTCTGGCGGATGCAGTGAATATGCGGAATGATGTGCTGATCTCCCTGAGTGTGCTGGCGGGCATATTTTTTACCCGTTACTTAGAGCTTCCTATCCTTGATACTATTGTGGCTATTGGAATTGGTATCTGGATTCTTGCAGGCGCCCTGAGGATTTTTCTTGAAACCAGCAATGAACTGATGGACGGCATAACGGATCGGAAGATGTATAAAAAGGTTTTCTCTGCAGCAAAACAGGTAGCGGGAGCCGGGAATCCGCATAAAACACGGATCCGCAAGTTGAACAATCTCTATATAATTGATATGGATATTGAAGTTGATGGTGAGCTTTCCGTGCTCAAGGGGCATGAAATAGCTAAAAACGTGGAGTCGTCGGTAAGAGAGAATATAAAGGACATCTATGATGTGCAGGTCCATATTGAGCCCAAGGGTAATATAGAGGATGAAGAATCCTACGGCCTGTCGGAAGATAGTTTAAAGAATAGTCAAAAAGAATAGTCAAATTGAGGAGTGAGAAATTTTTATGGTTGAAGCATTAAAAAAACGAGATGGATACAAGGGACGAAAAGGACCCGTGGTTTTAGTGATCATGGATGGTGTCGGATTCGGAAAATATAAAGAGGGTGATGCCGTAGCGGATGCCCATACAGAAGCTCTGAATAGCTTTTATAAAACCTGCCCCTGGACAAAACTGAAAGCCCACGGAACTGCCGTAGGACTTCCTGATGACGGTGATATGGGGAACAGTGAAGTCGGGCACAATGCCATCGGCAGCGGCCGGGTTTTTGCTCAGGGCGCTAAATTAGTGAACAAATCCATTCAGGCTGGTACGGTATTTAAAGAGAAGACCTGGAAGAAACTTAC
>JAIPFQ010000087.1:0-9284 GCA_021736605.1 Spirochaetales bacterium
CTGTTGAGCTGCATGGTCCAGTATATATGCGGTTTACTCGTGATCCAATCCCTTATATTTATGACAAGCAGATAGAACTTGAAATTGGAAAAGCCAATTTAATTAACGATGGACATGATGTTGCAATTATTGCAAGTGGAGATATCATGGATTTTGCTGTTAAAGCTGTTAACGCTTTGCATAAGCAAGGTATTTCTGCTCGTCTCCTTGATATGCACACGATCAAACCCTTAGATATTGAAGCTGTTATTGCTGCTGTTGATGACTGCGAAAAGATAATTACGCTGGAAGATCATAACATTATTAACGGACTAGGAAGTGCTGTTTCAGAAGTTATTGCTGAATATGGAAAAGGAAAACTTAAGAGGATGGGGGTTCAGGATCGTTTTGGTGAATCCGGACCTTATAAAGAACTCCTAGCTGTAAACGGTGTAACAGTGGATAAAATAGCAGAGACTGCAAAAAGACTTATTCAAAGTTGATAAGTAGATTCTCTGAATACTTTAAAAGGGTTTAGAGGATTTTAGAAAAAGAAATGTTTATAGAAGCTGTCTGGAAAACTTAAATGACAGCAAAAAAAAGAATACTTAGAATGTGCAGGAGATGAATATGAAATTCGATGGAAAAGTGGCTATTATCACAGGTGCAGGGTCTGAAAATGGTATTGGCAGGGAAACTGCACTGGTTTTAGCTGAACTTGGAGCAGATATCGTTATTGGTGATATGAATGTAAAAGGAGCTCAGCAAGTTGCAGCTGCTATCGAAGCAATGGGAAGAAAAGCTTTGGCGGTTGAAGTGAATGTAACCAAGGAAGATTCTGTAATGAATATGGTTTCTTTGGCGGAAAAAACATTTGGACAAATTGATATTCTCGTAAACAATGCCGGTATCACCCAGCCTGTAACAACAAAAGATATGACAGTAGATGATTTTCTTAGAGTTATACAAGTGAATCTTCTTGGTACCTTTCTCTGTTCTAAAGCAGTAATGGGAATTATGGCAAAAAACAAATATGGCAGAATTGTGAATTTAAGTTCTGTATCGGGAAAACGGGGTGGTGGAGTTTATGGAGGATCACATTATTCTGCAGCCAAGGCAGGAATCTTAGGATTTGCAAAAGCTCTGGCGAGAGAGGTAGTTGAAGATGGTATAACTGTCAATTCAGTATCTCCGGGTTTAGTCGCTACTGATATCCGTGCAGGTTTATCCGATGAGAAAGAACGATCAATATGGGATTCAATACCTATGAAACGACCGGGAACAACGCGGGAAATTGCTCATACTATAGCTTTTCTTGCTTCTGAGGAGGCGTCATATATTACAGGTGAAGATATCGATGTAAATGGCGGATCACACATGGATTAAAATTATACATTTTTTGTATAAAAAAATAGGAGGATTTTTATGAAAAAACTATTGGTATTTCTAATTGTTGCCTTAATGGCAACTGGTATGGTTTTTGCCGAAGGGCAGAAAGAGACTTCTCAGGTAACCCTCTCTCTAGGTCACGGTGCTCCACCTTCAAACCCGCGACATACAGTTGCTCAGAAAATGGCAGAATGGGTGGAAGAAGAATCTGATGGTATGCTGAAAATCGAGATTGTTCCAAGTGAAACACTTGGGAGTGATAGGCAGATGGCTGAATCGGTCGGTATGGGTACTCTTGATTTGAGTATTAACTCTCAAGGACCAGTATCAACATTTAATCCGAAAATGGCAGCTATAGGTCTTCCGTTCTTGTTTGAGACTCCTGAAGATGCATACAGAGTTCTTGATGGTGAAATTGGTCAGGATTTAGCAGAACCCTTATTGGATGATGGAATACGCGTACTTTCTTACTGGGATAATGGATTTCGTCATATTACTAATAACAAAAGACCTATCAATAAGCCGGCGGATTTAGATGGTCTGAAAATTCGAACGCCTGAAGATAAAATAACTTTGGCGATTTTTAAAACCTTAGGTGCTAACCCTGCACCGCTGGCTTTCGGCGAACTTCCGCTTGCCCTATCTCAGGGTGTTTTCGATGGGCAGGAAAATCCAATAACAAATATTTACTTTGCTAAACTGTATGAAGTACAGAAATATATTTCATTAACAGGCCATAAATACGAAATGTGCCCACTGATTGTTTCAGAAGATACTTGGCAGAAACTTTCTGCTGATCAGCAGAATGTTCTTCAGGAAGCAGCGCAGAAATTTGCTGTAATGCATAGGGAAGAAAATAATAAAATGCAGGATGAGCTTCTTGGCGAGTTGGAAAAAGAAGGAATGGAATCTAATCAGGCACAAGTGAAACTTTTCCGCGAAGCAACAAAAAGTGTATATGAAACATTCAAAAAAGATTTCGGTGCTGATTTTGTAGATCAGCTTGTAGAAGCCGCTAGCAAATAGGGTTATAATATATAGTATGATATGTCTCAGTGCCTATAGGGCACTGAGACTATTTTGGAGGTAGCTGTGATGCTTAAAGGCTTGTATGAGGTGATAAAAAAACTGGAGAACTATATTTTAGCTGTTCTTGGAGTTGTCCTGTTTTTTGTAGTTACAACCGGGGTAATTTATCGGTACGTTTTTCAGATGCAGCTTACTTGGAGTTATGAACTCTCCATTCTTTTATATATTTGGGTTACATTTATTGGAGCTTCAATTGCTATACGAGAAGGTGGTCATGTTGAAATTACGATTTTAATTGATGTGCTGCCGAAAAAAATACGTAATGCGGTACTCCTAATAAAAAACGTGCTCCTCATGGTTATTTTTATTCTTGGCGTATACTATGGTATTGAGATAGTAGGAAGAACAAGTCGCCAAATGTTTGAGACTATCCCTATATCACGAGCCTGGACGTATAGTGCATTGCCTGTCGGGATGACTTTACTGGCTCTTCACTTATTGGTTCTTATAATAAAAGATTATCAGACAATTAAAAAAAATGGGACAATTGTTGAACCATAAGTTCTTGACAAAAAAATAAACGAGGTAGTTATATGGATGTTTTCCTCTTAATAGGTTTACTGTTCCTATTTATTTTTATCAGAATACCAATTGGATTTGCTTTAGTTGGAGCACCGCTGTTTTATTTGTATGTTACCGGGGTAATCCCTGTACAGGCAGTATTTCATAGGATGACAGCAGGGGCTGATTCATTTGTGTTATTATCTATTCCTTTCTTTATTTTAGCTGGAAATCTTATGAATAGAGGAGGAATAACAAATAAGATTTTTAAGTTTGCAAACGATTTAGTTGGAACAGTTCCAGGCGGTTTAGCGCATGCAAATGTAGTTGCCAGTATTATTTTTGCAGGAATGACAGGTTCTGCCGTAGCTGATGCTGGCGGTCTTGGAGCTATTGAGATGAAAGCAATGCGTGAACAAGGTTTCAGCAGAAAGTTTTCTGCTGCAGTTACAGCTGCATCTTCAACTATTGGTCCAATTGTACCCCCGAGTGTGCCGATGGTAGTATATGGAGTAATGGCTGAAGTATCTGTTGGGGCTCTATTTATTGCTGGTTTTATCCCTGGATTGCTGATGGGACTTATGACCATGGTTCTTATATTTATCATATCAGTAAAGCGGAAATATCCAAGATCTGAACGCTTTGATATGAAGGAATTATGGAGTTCATTTAGAGCTGCCTTCTTTCCGATGCTGACCCCAGTTATTATTATTGGTGGAATTCTGAGCGGTGTTTTTACTCCTACTGAAGCAGCTTCCATAGCTGTTCTGTATGCTTTAGTTCTTTCTCTTTTTGTATATCGGGACTTGAAATTTAAAGAATTAATTCCAATTCTTGTTGATAGCCTAAAAACTACTGCAACGGTAACAATTATTATTGCTGCTGCTACGTCATTTTCATATTTAATTGCTTTACAGGGAGTTCCTACTGCTTTGGCAAGTTGGATGACATCAATGGACGTTCCAATTTGGGTTTTTCTTCTTTTCTTTAATATCATTTTCCTTGTTATTGGCACATTTATGGAAGCATTGGCAGTTCTTGCAATTGTTGTTCCGGCTCTTGTTCCAACAATGGCTGCTTTAGGTCTTGATCCTCTTCATATTGGTGTTGTGTTGGTATTGAACCTTATGATTGGATTGATTACACCACCTATGGGGATGACTCTTTTTATCACTTCGAAAGTAGGCGGAGTTAAACTTGAAGTATTGTATAAGGAAATTTTAATCTTTATTGTACCGTTGATTTTTGTGTTGTTGATAACTACATATGCTCCTGGACTGATAATGTGGGCCCCAAGATTATTCGGGTTGTAAAATTAAAATGCCATGAGCAATAAACACTCATGGTATTTTTTTAGTTTTCTTTTACGCTTATGTTCCCCGAAGTTGTGATTAAGCTGACCGTATGCTGGCCGCTGCCGAGGGTGCCGCTTAAAGAATTGTCCGAGGATGAGCGGTTTTCCAGTGGAAGTCTTGTCGTGCAGTCTCCTGAAACGGAATTGCAGCGCAGATTGATGCTGCTCTGAACCGGAAGCTGCAGGAGAATATCTCCCGATACTGACTTTAAAGTCATATCTTTCTGCAGTTCCTCTTGTGTCGTGACGGACAGATTGCCGGAAACTGACTTAACTTGAACTGCTCCGCCGTTTAAATTTCCAAGATGAATTATATTTCCAAGATGAATATCTCCGCTGGTAGTGCTGATATCCGTATTTGCAGCATGGATGGTATCAATGCGGAGATCACTGGAGATGGTTTTCATGACTAATTGGTCACTTATGATCTCAGGGGCAGATATCGTTCCTGAGACTGTTTCCATTTTCAAAGAATTAAGATCCAGTAAACCAAGCTGGAGGTTTCCGGATACCGACTCGGCGCTAAGAGAACCCTTAAAGCTTTCAGGCAATATAATATTGAGCTGCAGATCATGTGTCCGGAGATTATTTAATAGAAAACTCCCTCTCTTTTCCATAACCTCAAGATCAACCCCATCTGCTCTTTCGTTCATATCCAAGCTTACAGAATGATTTGCTTCTCCTGTTAAGGAAGCGACCAAACGGTCGTTTGCAATGCTGTCTTCTCTATACTTAATAGTTATATCTGCGGTAATGCTTTTAATGGTAACATTGCTGTTTTCCTTTACTGAAGAGACTCTTTCGGTGGAGATACTTTTCTCATTCCAAAAACCCCAGAGGGAGAAAATTGAAAACCTTGGAATGAGGGAGAGGACCAGCAGTAAGGCAACAACGACAATTAACAGTTTTCTCATGCTATTTTTCATTTCAGGATTCCTCGTATATAATTATCTGAATTATGTAAATAATATCAAACAGGATGTATTTTCCATTACAGGAAATGACCTTACGGTCACAATTCTATGGCCATAAAACCATGTTCACGCGGCTATGGTTATTAAACTATGGTCATAAAACTATAGTCATTAAACTATAGTCATTAATCAAGTCAGGCTTAAAAAACCCTGCCGTTTGATCGGCAGGGCGGAAGGTTTTTCTCTTAATCACCCTCTCTTAATCACCTTTTTTGAAACGCTCTTCCCACTCTTTTTCTTTATCCTTGTTCTTGCCGCGTTCCTCATCGAAAACCTTGCTTTCCATGCCTGAAACTTTTGATTTTAAGTTTTCGAATTCTTCTTTCAAATCTTCTGCTGTTTTTCTTCTGCTGTTCTTATATCGTGATCCTATATTGTCATCATAAAAATCAGATCTTCTATCCTGATATCCCGGTTCAACTGGTAAAATCAAGGCTGCAAGTACATACAGCAGCAGGATCGGTATAAAACCTGAAAAAACTGCAAGCAGAATAACAATTAGCCTGATTGGTCCCACCGGGAGGTCCCTCCAGTCTGCAAGTCCCTGGCAGACACCAAAAAGCTCACCATGTTTTGACCTGTATAGTTTACGTCCATAATATGCCGCCATCATCTTATTCTCCCTTATCATTCTTGAACACAATTGCTTCTAAATTTTCTATACGGTGATTGAGATCTTTAAGGCCCCAGTATATCTCATCGATGATTTGAGCCTCTTCATCCTTCACCGTATCATCCTTCTTACCCTTGGACTTCCTGCTGCTTTTGTTCATGGCCAGCAATGTCCCGCAGATAACGGGAAGTCCGATAACGATGAATACGATCATTACACCTTCAGTCATGACGCTACTCTTTTTTCTTTGTTTTCATTGAATTTTTAAGGGCGTTCAATTCATCCTCTACATCAGCCTCAGCTTCCATGGTATAGAATTTCTCTTCCTTGGAAGGCTGACTGCCGTAATCACTCATTTCAGCCTCAGCTTCCATGCGTTCAATACGATTTTCCAGTTCGCTGAAGCGTTGAAAAGCTTTGGAGCCATCAGCATTTCTAATGGTCTCTTTTGCCTTAATCTGCTCTTTTGCATGGTTTCCACGCTGTATAAGCAGTTTGTGTTTCTGCTTCACAACCTGCAGCTTTTCTTCAATTTGGATGATATTCCCCTTACACTCCTGAATCAGTTTATCATACTGTTCAGTATCAGCGTCAAGCGTTTCTTTGTCCCGTTCGCAC
Organism: Spirochaetales bacterium; assembly: GCA_021736605.1. Taxonomy (GTDB): domain Bacteria; phylum Spirochaetota; class Spirochaetia; order PWKH01; family PWKH01; genus JAIPFS01. The sequence continues at coordinate 6,518 of JAIPFQ010000087.1, forward strand.
TGTTTTTTCTCAATTAATGCTTCTTTGGCCAGATCGTCGCGCCCCTTGTTTACTGCAAGTTCTGCCCGCTGCTGCCATCTGTCTATTTTGTTTTCTACGTCCTTGATTTGACGCTCTGTTTTGGCTTTTGCCGCCATTTTTGCGGCGCAGGCAGATTTCAGTTCTATCAAAGTATCTTCCATCTCTTGAGTCATGAGCTTCAACATCTTTTCAGGGTTTTCTGCTTTATCTAAAATTGAATTGATGTTAGAACTTACAATGTCCTTGAATCTTGTAAAAACTCCCATAATATTTTCCTCCATTTCATGGTAAATGTTTTTTTATTACACAAACAATATTGCAATGTGTGTGCCAACTTTTTCTCAAATTGGAGGAAAAAGTTTTTCACTTAAAATGAATACTAAAAACCTGCATTTTACGGCATAAATAAAGGATTTTTCAAAAAAATATCAATCTTGAATAAAACTGTCCACGCTTAATTTTCTTATTTGCTGCAAAACATACTCCTAAAAAAAGGTATAAACTGCCAACTGCTTTTGTAAAAGTTGGTAAAAAATACCAAATGTGGTACAATATACCATGGATCAAGATCAAGCATATGGAAAAAAATTAACGGAAAGTCTCGGGGAATCTGAGATCTTTATTGATTTTCAGCAGAAACTAAGCAGAGCTGCGCAAGTTGATCGGCCTGTGCTCATCATTGGTGAACGGGGAAGCGGGAAAGAGATGGCAGCTTCACGGCTTCATTTCCTCTCATCTCGCTGGGATCAGCCGCTGGTTACTATAAACTGCGCCGCCCTTCCTCCCTCACTGATTGAGACGGAACTATTCGGCCACGAATCAGGTGCTTTTACCGGTGCGTCAAAAGCCAGAAAGGGGCGCTTTGAGGAGGCCAGCCATGGAACCCTCTTTCTTGATGAAATTGGGCTGATACCGCTGGAGGTTCAGGAGAAGATTCTCAGGGTAGTTGAATATGGAACCTATGAACGGGTGGGCAGTTCAAAAACGCATGAAGTGGATGTTCGAATAATCGGTGCTACAAATGCGGATCTCCTGGATCTCTGTGAGCGGGGAGAGTTCAAGCAGGATCTGCTGGATCGTCTGTCCTTTGAGGTGCTTTTTCTTCCGCCTCTGCGTGAGAGAAAGGAGGATATCCTTCTGCTAGCCGGCCATTTTGCAAATCGTATGGCCTATGAAATCAACAGGGCAAATGATCCCGTTTTTTCCGATGAGGTTGTGCAGCAGCTGCACGATTACCCCTGGCCGGGGAATATACGTGAACTGAAAAATACCATTGAACGGGCGGTGTACAGAACTGATGATGAGCTTATCACGTCGATAACGCTTAACCCCTTTGAAAGTCCGTTCGCACCGATACCTAGAACAGCATATCAGGAAAAGATTAGAAAACAGGGAATGGATGATGCTGACGTGCTGGAAAATGCCGATGAGGATGCGGGTGAGAAAGAAAATATGGGCGTGCAGAAATCTTTGCAGGGAAGCGATGGGAAGAGAATCTTAGAGAAGGGAAGCCCGGGGAACCAGGAAACGCAGCCCCGCAGAGAACTGACAGCTGAGGAAGCCCTCTCAGCTTTTCCTCTCCAGAAATTCCAGGAGATTAGGGACTCACTAGATGGTATTTTCCTTGAGCGCGCTCTGCAGGCCGCCGGGGAAAACCAGAAAGAGGCTGCTTCCTTACTGGGATTGACCTATGATCAGTTTCGGGGACTCTATCGGAAGTACAAGAAACGTGGTGAAGCCGGCAGCAGCTGATCAGCTGAAAACTATCTGGAAAATACCTTTGCCGCATTTATCCTCACTGGAACCTGTCCTCAATTGCGTAATTACCAAAATACGGGTACAATGGCTTCATGAGTACATTATATATGGTCGCTACGCCCATTGGGAACTTTAAGGATATCACCCTCCGGGCATTAGAAATTTTAAAATCTGTGGATGTCATTGCTTGTGAGGATACGAGACATTCCGGAAATCTTCTGAAGCATTTTGAAATTCCGACTCGAACCATCGCCTGTCATGCCCACAATGAGGAGCAGTCAGCCAAGGGAATTGTCCAGCTTCTTGATCAGGGGAATAATCTTGCCTATATCAGTGATGCAGGTACTCCCGGGGTGAGTGATCCCGGCTCAAGGCTTGTGATGCGGGTTCGTGAAAGCGGCCATGATCTTATTCCGATCCCTGGAAGCTCCGCCCTGACATCCCTTCTGAGCATCGCCGGCTTTGTAGGAAAGACTATTGTCTTTGAGGGCTTCCTCAGCCCAAAGAGCGGACGACGGAAAAATCGGCTTACAGTCCTGCTGGAAAGAGATGAGTGCTTTGTTCTGTATGAGTCCCCATTCCGTGTTGTGAAGCTGCTGAAGGATTTAGCTGAGCTTGCTCCGCAACGACGGGTTCTGGCAGGTCGTGAAATGACGAAAATGTATGAAGAGTATATAGAAGGAAGTGCTGCAGAGCTGTATCAGCAGTTTGCCGAAAGACAATCCATTAAAGGAGAATTCGCCTTGTGTGTTTCCCCGGAGGAGAGAGCTTCTACCGGGCTGGAAAAACAAGCTTTCGATACAGCAGAAGCTTATGCCTCCGCTGAAAAGAGTCAGAATAAGCGGAGGAGCCGTAAGAGATGATAACGCTTCGCAAACTGCGCAGCCTCAAAACAGGTACACTGCTGCGAAAATTAGTTCGTCTTGTATACGAGTTTGAAAAACGGGCCGCGGAGGCATCAGCATATACTGTCTTTGATTCCCAGGAA
>JAIPFQ010000088.1:0-9256 GCA_021736605.1 Spirochaetales bacterium
GAATCACGCAGTTCCTCAATGGTGTATGCTATTTCATCCTCTGCTTCCGCTCCCGACAGACCTGCATGGGATACAAAAAGAATAATCAGCAAAAGCCCTGTAATTCTGAAGAAAGTTCGGAGAGAACTCACTCGTTCATCGGGTACAGAATCTGCTTCAGGCGGATTCCTAAAGGTCTTAGGGATCTTAGAATTCTTAGGGGTCTTAGGGAGCATCCGGGGAAGCTGCATTGAGCTCCGCATAATTACCTCCCCGCATATTGGAATAGAGCTTCACTGTAAAGCCGTAATCCCAGGTTCCCTCATTATCCTCATCGACAAGGATGTGAGCTGGAATTTCCGACTGAGTTCCCGTATAGGAAGCATCATCCCAGGTTATTTCCATAAATTCAAACCAGCCGTTGTAGTACTCCTCAGTCTCCGTGAAATGGCGCTTTGTTTTGTACCTTGCAGCGATACGGTCGTCAGCGCTTCCATCGAGAATATCGGCAAGCGTATGTGAACCATCCTCATCAACAATCAAGGCTGCAGTGTGGTTGTTCAGCCCCTTTTCTGAGCTATAGTCATTACCAGCATCTTCATAGAGATAGCCCGTCAGCTCCTGGTCGACAAACTCTGTCTCCTTCATATGAAGAGTGACGCTATGGTCATGCTCACGCTGGATCTCCATTTCAAAGTATTCATCATTGTCCTGCTTGAACTGACTGGGCTCCCAGTCATTATCTGACTCCAATGTCACAGCCTTCTCATACTCCGCGCTGCCGAGCCAAACGAAGCGATCCCGCTCAGCCGCTATGCGAATCAGCGTATTCCCTTTGTTTGTATACGCATCCGGCCTTCGCGGATAGTTCAGGGTAAAACTGACCTCCCCGTCGGCATCCGAGCTCCCCTGATAATCCGGAGCATCCGGCCAAGTGACTGTTGTCTCATCTATGGTGTCTGTACGGTCATCCGGATCCGATGTGGATGCATCCGCTTCATACTCCCACTCCTCTGCAAGATATATTCTCAGATTCACGCCGCCGACTCCCTGGGAGGATTCCGGGCGCCTCACAGTCACACTAAGCTCAGATTCGTTCTCATCCCTCACCATGCTGATATCCTCCAGGGATTTGTGATCCCCGTCACATATTTCCGCCTGATAGTAGGGATCATCATCGCCGTCATCGTCCGGGTCAAAACCTGACATGCTTATTTCCGGATTGGCTTCCCGCTCTGCCAGGTATCCATCCAGTTCAAATGTCAGCCGCAGGAGGGTATTTTCCCGGTTATCCGTTCGGGACGGCTTCGGCGGATAGGAAATGCTGAAGGAGTATTCCCCATCCGCATCAGTCAGCGCCGTCAGCGGAGAAGGATCAGTCCCCCAGTCAAGGCTTGCTTCATCAATCTCTGTAGCGTCACCTGATACATACTCCCAATTTTCCGGTATATACAGATCCACTGTTGCATTGTTCAGAGCGTCTCCGTACTCATCAAGGACATATCCCCTCACTGTCGCCGTATTCATATGTTTTGAGATATAGAGGTCAGGTACAGTGTTGCTAACCTCCGAGACCACCTTGATATGTTCGGGATCCCTGTTTTTCTGCAGTCCGTAGTTCTTATGATATATGAGCAGATAGATATTGGCCCGGTCTGCGGTCTTCCCGAACTCCGGATTCAGTTCCTTCCAGGTGAATCCGCTGAAGCTATAGACTCCCTCAGCATCAGTTCGTGACGTCTGAAAATAGGAGGGATTCTCCCCCGCTGACTCAGTGGGGAGCGGCCCGTCCTCTGCCCCGTCATTGTACCAGCGACGATAATCAGTATCCCTGCTCTCCTTGTCAGCATACAGATAAACGTCTGCATCCTCGATGGGAATTGAATCACCATCTGCATTGGTCTCATCAGCATCATATATGCTTCCCTCTATGTATGCACTGAAGACCGACGAACAGGAGGATAGAACCAGCAGAAATCCTATAATCATGGCTATGCCTGCAAAGACAATCCTCCGTGCAGATTTTCCATTTTTCCTGTCTTTTCCGCCTTTCATGCAGCATACCTCCATTAAAAATTCACCATACTCTCTCATCTGTATGTTTCGTTTCTGCCCTCAGCTTCCTGCTCAGCCCTCAACTTTCCGGCATCAACTTTCAGCCATCATCTGTCTGCTCAGCCCGCCAAATTGTTAATCCCGGGAGGGCGCCCCCATATACTCCTCGCCTCCTCTTTGTTCAAACATGAAGTAGAGCACCGGAACAAGAATCAGGGAGATCATGGTAGATGTAACCAGACCGCCGGCGATAGCCTGTCCCAGGGAGGCATAAATCTCCGATCCGCTGCCCCGGGAAACCGCCATAGGGAAAACCCCGAAAAACGTGGTGAAGGTAGTCATCAGGATAGGACGCAGACGTACAGTCCCTCCGGTAATCACGGCCTCATACAGCGCCATCCCTTGGTTTGTCCGCAGATTGTTCATGTAGTCGATCAGGACAATGGCGTTGTTGACCACAATTCCGCCCAGAGCAATAATTCCGAGAAAAGCGATTATGGACATATAGGAGCCGAAGAGCAGCAGACCGAAAACCACCCCGATAAGACAGAACGGAAAGGATGACATAACAATCAGCGGCTGTCTGAAGCGCTCGAACTGGATAACCATCACCGCATAGACCAGAAACACCGCAATCAGAAGGATCAGCAGCAGTTTTCTCATAGATTCACTCAAGAGCTCAGCACTTCCCCCCGTAGTCCACTCAACACCGAAGGGAATACCCAGCGACTCAAGCTGAGACTCAATGCGGTCACGGATACCGGAAAGCTCCTCCCCCTGCATATATCCGGTAACCACGATGGTCCGCATCCTGTTGCGATGTTCAATCTTCGAGTAGGCGGGTTCAACCTTCAGTTCAGTGAAGGAACTATAGGGGATCCCCTTTCCGGAAGGATTTATCAGCTTCACCTGCTCCAGGACATCATCCGTCAGCGGTCGATCCTTCAAATCAGAGATCAGGATGATATCTACGTCGCGGTCAGATGAAGCTCCGCGGTAGATACCGACCTTCTCCCCATTCAGCAGAATCCTGGATGTCACTGCGGCTTCATAGGTTGACAGGCCCAAATTACCCAAATCATCCAGAGCCAGATCGCCGATGGCAACCTCCCGATCCATCTCCACACTCATGCTGGTCTTGTAAATTCCCGGATCCTGCTCCATAATTTCCTGTACATCCGAGGCTGCCTGATACAGCAGATCAACATCCCCGGAAGAGAGTTTTATCTGAAATCCCGTGCCCTCCGTAGCCAGGGAGAGCAGTTTGTCAAAGCCTCCATTCTCCACCACCACATCCGCATCAAGCAATTGAGCATCTAAGGACCGCTGAACTGCAGCAATGATCTCCTGTACCCGCCGTTCTCGATCCTGGGGAGGCGTAAGCAGCACCTTTCCATAACCATGATTGGCTTGAGGTGAATTTCTGCTGAATTCACTGGCAAAACCGGTAAAAAAGACCGCCTCATTGATCTCCGGCACCTCCCGACGGAGTATAGATTCCGCAAGCCGCATCTTATTCCTGTTCACCTCCAGATCCGAACCCTCGGGAAACTGCATATACACGTAGAACTCCCCGGTATCCGCCGAAGGGAGAAATGTAGAGCCGAGAGCCATCAGAATCAGCAGGCTGATGAGGAAAATAGACAATGCGAAAAAAATAATAAACCCCCGATGTTCCAGCGACCACATGAGCAGACGCCTGTAGCCGTTTTCCAGGTGAAACATAAACCACTCCGCCGGAGGTTTGTGTTTGTACTTCTTCTTATGGTGGAGATAGCGGGATGTAAAAAAGGGCACTACCACGAGAGAAACGATTAAGGATGCCGTCAGGGCAAAGACCAGGGTCAGCGAAATATCCTTCATTACGATGCCGATGATGCCGGTAAGGGCCGCCAAAGGAAGAAATACGCTTATGGAGGTGGATGCTGATGCGAAAACGGCACTTCCCATTTCAACGGCTCCCTGTTCGGAAGCGACAATCTTATTCTCTCCCTGATGGTAATACCGGTAGATATTCTCCAGAATAACGATGGAGCTATCCACAATCATTCCCAAGGCAACCACCAGTCCCGAAAGACTGAGGATATTCACCGTCTGTCCCGCCGCCTTCATTCCGATGAACGCGAAAACCAGGCTCAAGGGAATAGATGAACCGATGATCAGCGTCGCTCTGACATCACCCAGAAAAACAAAAATCACCAGCACCGCCATAATGATCCCGATGATTCCCGAGCGCACCACCGTGAACAGGGATGTTCTCACCATCTCGCTGTCATCCTGAATAGTGGAAAAAGACATGACTTCACCATAGACCTGCTCATACTTCTCTATCACCGAGCGCACACCCCTAGCTATCTCCATGGTATCGCCGTCGCTGCGCTTCATGACATCCACCACCACCAGCTCAGACCCTGCGGAATCTATGTAGACTTCCGGATCAGGGTAGGCAAGCTTAACATCCGCGATATCCCGGACATATATGTACGAATCACTCTGATACCCGACTGCCAAGTTTCGTATCTCCTCCAGGCTGCTGAACTCACCGGCAATTTTCACGTTCAGAATATTCTGCCGCACCTTAGCCGATCCCGCAGGAAGAGTGAGATTTGCGTTTGAGAGGGCCTGATAGACATCGATGGTTGAGACATTCCTGGCAGCCAAATCGGAAAGTCTGAGTTCTATGGTGAGCTGTCGTTTCTGACCGCCGTAAACTTCAGCTCGGGATACGCCCGGTATTCGTGTAATCGAAGGCAGAATGGACTCCTCAATAAATTCGGTGAGCAGGTCCGGTTCGCGGTCGCTTTTGACAACGAAGGAGAAGATAGGCATCAACTCCACGCCGGCTATCATAGCTATGGGCTCCCCGCTTATCCCGCTGGGGAGATCGCCCTTCACCCGGGAAATTTGGGCACGTACTTCGGGCAGCATTTTCTGGAGGTCCGTCTGCTCAGTAAACGACAGCTCAATAATACTGACTGAATCCCTGCTCTCCGAATTCATCCGCTCCAAGCCGGAAATGGTGGAAAACTGATCCTCAAGTATGTCTGTTACGTCCTTTTCGATGTCCAGGGGGCCGACACCGGGGTAGTAGGTCACAACCGAGATCTGCGGCAGGGCTACGTTGGGGAGAAATTCCTGGTTGAGCGAAACAAGAGCCAGAACACCGAAAAGCAGGAGAGCTATCATTATAATGATGATAATTGCGGGGTGATCGATGGCAAAGCGCGAAAGCCTCATGGACTGCCCTCCTCCGCCTTACTGAAACTTTCCGTTGCATTTTGCTCGCTGTTTCTTTCGGTTGAGCTGTCGGAACTGAGCCCTTCGTCATCACCATCCAGAATTTGAACAAGCTGTCCCTGCTGCAGGAAGTGCTGGCCTTCGCTGATAAACAGGGTATCCCGGTATGCTTCGGGAATTATAAAACGGCTGTCATTTGCGGAGCTGATATCCACGGTCATGGATTCGGCAGTTCCTTCATTGCCATCAAGGGATTTCACGTACCAGAGGGTATTTCCTGTGGTCAGGACAGTAAATGGGAGGGAATAGACGTCTGCTTTTTCCTCCAGGACGAAGGTGACTTCCACATACATGCCGGGTCGCAGAAGACCCGGTACTTCGGACTTCAGGGTGTTTTTCTTGTTCAGTTGGGAGTGATGCGAATTCGGCACATTTTCCTCTAATTTGACGGTCACACTAAAATTACGCGATTCAGCGGAAATAAAGGGAGAAACACTGATAATTTCCGCCTCAAAGCCTTCAAGCTCATCGTTTTTTTCGGCTGCAGAAGAAAAACTTGCATTCGGAGCTGTATCAGCGTCAGCATTCTTATCCGTATTCTGAGAATCGTAGCCGAAAACCGAAGCATCACCCCTATCTGAACGGTAAGATACTGCTCCTGCCGGCCGGGAAACAGCCGCCTGTATAGCATCAGCCTCATCCATAAAGCGATCGTAGTAACGTTCAGGAACGCTGCTCTTCACAATCAGCGTATTCAGATCAGCTATGGTGAAAAGGGGAAGTTCCGGCGCCGCCAGACTGCCCTCGTTCTGATGCTTCTTTAAAATCACACCTGACATTGGAGCCTTTACTGAAGCATACTCCAACTGCAGCCGGGCAAGACCGTACTGCGAGTTGGCGGCTTCATACCTGCTGCGGACCTCTTCAACCTCCTGTGCCGTCGCCCCGCCTGATCGGTACAGCCTCTCGACTCGTTCGTAGGAAGACTTTGCGGAGCGGAAGGCGGCTTCAGCCTGCTGGAGCTGCAGCATAATCGCCTCAGCATCAAGCTCAGCTATTACATCACCCTTCATCACAGCATCGCCCTCATCGACATAGAGCTTCTCGATCTGCCCTGAAACTCTTGGGAGGACGGTTACTGTTTTATCCGCCTCTATATGTCCTCCAATGGTTATTGTGCGCTGCAGAGAGCCGAATAGGGGTTTTGTAAGGACCACCGCCGGTTTCGGGGGCTTTACCGGCTCAGGGAGTTCACTGTTCTGCTCATACCAGTACCAGCCCGCCGCCCCAATAGCCAGCAGCACAATCAGGTATTTGATGAAAGCAGTAAATCGTTTCATAACAAGCTCCGATACATTACGGTTCAGAAGCAGTACAGTCTTTGTTCAGAATCATATCTGATTCAGATGCAGTTCTAGCCGCATCTTAAGCCTACGTCGGAGCCCTCGGAAGCACAAGGTACCGAATATCACATACGCCCGGATGATTGTCACAAGATAAAATGACAGCTGTCATGTATATTTCACCGTCGTCTATGCTATACTGCTAGTATGCGTTGGTATCATGATGTCACGCTTGAACCGGGGCTGCTGAAAATTTTCCGCATCTTTACCCTGGGAGTTTCACTATTCTTTTTCCTCTTTTTTCTCTTTCCGCCGCAGTTTTTATTAAACGAAGCGGCGGTCAAAGTGCATCTTCTGGATACCTACCCCCACATTTTTGCAGCTATGGCCTTCGGATACCTGCTTATTTTTCTCTATTTAAGCATTCCGGTACTGCAGCATCTGCTGAAGCTCTATTATCTTCCCTTGGCAATCCTCGGGGCAATTTTCTTCCCCATGGGGATCATCAACTGGGCACCGCAGCTTCAGGAATCCTTCTCACTCTCCATCAATCCGCTGAACTCCTGGTCTGTCACCATCCTTCTGCTCTTCCCCCTGATCATCACGGCGTGGCAGTACTCATTTCACATGGTGCTCATCCTTTTCGCGGTACTCGGCATCCTGGATCCGCTGATTTCGATCCTTGCCTTCAATCAGCAGGGACAGGACCTCTATCAGACCATCTACGCCTCGGCGGTACGCATCATCAGCTTCACTGCCATCGGCTTTGTCATCACCGAACTGATGAAGAACCAGCGACAGCGTCAGAAAGACCTGTATCAGGCCAACAGAAAACTGGAAGAGTACGCTGAGCAGGTTCAGGAACTTTCAGTGAGTCGGGAGCGTAACCGTCTTGCCTCCGAGCTTCACGACGTGCTTGCACATACCCTGAGCGGCCTCACGGTCCACCTGGAGGCCATCGACTCCATCGTTCCGGAGGATCAGCAGCGCCTGCACAAGGAGCTGGAGAAAGCGTTGAAGAACACCCGAAAGGGACTTCAGGAGACACGTAGAGCGCTTCAGGATCTGCGGGCTGAACCCCTGGAAGAGTTCGGTTTCGATTACGCCATGCGTCATCTTGCTGATGCCTACGCAAAGCGCAGTGATATTTCGATCAATCTGGAATACAAGACGCCCCTGCAGGATCTGCCGGAAAAACTGGAGCAGAACATCTATCGGATCGTCCAGGAAGCCCTGGAAAATGTTCACCGCCACGCCCGAGCCGCTTCAGTATCCATTCTATTCCGATTCAGTGATAACAGCCTCTATCTTGATATCAGCGACGACGGTGCAGGTTTTTCTCCGGAGCTGGCCGCCCGCTTCTGCATCAGCTCAGATCAGCCTGGCACCCAGGATCAGAATAAAGTTGAGAATACTGCTGCAGCCCATGTTCAGAATCAGACTCAGGACCAATTCGTCAAGGATGCTGCACAGAACCATTTCGGTCTCTATGGTATGATGGTAAGAATTAAGGAATGGGGCGGCTCACTTGAAATCAAGACAGCAGAAGGTCGGGGAACATCCCTCCATGTACGTATTCCGCTCTCCCGCAGTGTGCTTGCTTAAAAATCTGACGGAAAAATCAGCAGAAAAAGAATCTGTTAAGAAGAGTTAAGAAGAGTAAGGAGCAGAAATGATACGAGTTATTGTGTGTGACGATCAGGATATTGTTCGGGAAGGGCTGATGACAATCCTTTCGACGGACAGGGAAATCTCTGTAGACGGCACAGCAGCGGACGGCAGGGAACTTATCCAGCTTCTGGAAGAGGCGCAGGAAGCAGGTAAACCGCTTCCCGACGTGATCCTCTTGGATCTGAAAATGCCGGTAATGAACGGAATCCTGGCAGCAAAACACATTCACCGTAATTACCCCGGCATCAAAATCCTCGTCCTTACCACATACAGCACCGATGAATGGATATTCGATGCCGTCAAAGCCGGCGCTTCCGGCTATCTGCTGAAAGACACCCCCAAACATGAGCTTTTTGATGCCGTAAAAGGGACCGCCAAGGGCAGCTCATATGTTGACCCCTCCATCGCTGGAAAGGTACTGCAGATGATCACCGGAGATATCACACTGCCCGAAAATTCCGGAGAAAACTTTCACTTATCACATCGGGAACGCACAATCCTGCTCTACATCGCTCGCGGCTACTCCAACCAGGAAATCGCCGACAAACTATTCCTCTCCCCTGGAACAGTAAGAAACTATACCAGCAGCATCTTCTCCCGCCTGTCTGTCACCGACCGCACCCAGGCTGCCATCGCCGCACTGCGCTACCGCCTCATCCGCTTGGAAGATATTTAGTTGGTTCGTTGGTTGGTTCGTTCGTTCGTTGGTTGGTTGGTTGGTTCGTTGGTTCGCAAGGTTGTGCAAATCGTCCCCGAGACCAAATCCACAGATGTGCATTTGGTCTCGGAGAAAAAATCCACATCCATATCCGTTGGTTTGCCAGATAGTTAGATAGTTGGATGGTTGGGTGGGTTTAGAACTCAATTAACATTGAAAATTAGGATTTTATTTCCCAATTTTCAATGTTAATATATACTATAATTGCAAGAAACCGATATCTCTATCAAATCAAGACGGCACTGAAAAGATC
>JAIPFQ010000089.1:0-9251 GCA_021736605.1 Spirochaetales bacterium
GGACTTTCCTTTAGATTCAATGATTTCGGCAGAATTAAATTCAGAATGATACCAACGAATGTAGCCAAAGCTACACCGGATAAGTCAAAATTCAAAGCTTCATTGATTGGGAAAAAGAGTTTTCCGCCGCCGATTCCTAGAACAAGAATAACAGATGTGATAGTAAGGTTCCTCTTGCAGCTGTAATCCACTCCGCTCTCTACTACGGTCCGTATTCCGGCACTCGCGATAATGCCGAAGAGCATCATGGAAACCCCTCCCATCACTGGTCCGGGAATAGTCTGTATGATAGCCCCTACCTTAGGAATAAAGGATAAAACCGAGGCTATAACTGCGGCTCCGCCGATGACCCATACACTGTAGACCCGACTGATGGCCATAACACCAATATTTTCCCCATAGGTGGTATTCGGCGGTCCTCCGAATAGAGCTGCAAATGACGTAGCCAGACCGTCTCCAGCAAGAGTTCTATGGAGGCCGGGGTTTTTATAGAAATCTTTGCCCACAACTTTCCCTAGTACCATGGTATCGCCTAAATGTTCCGCTATGGTAGCTAAACTGACAAGAAGAAAGGTAATAATCGGCACAATGCCGAATTTTGGAATTTGCGGTCGTGTAATGCCGAACCAGGATGCTTCCCGAACGGTGGTGAAATCTATCAAGGCAAATACAGGAGAAATTGACCCCATAATGACAGTAAAAAGATATCCTCCCACAATTGCGATAAGTATGGGAATAACCGTAAAAAACCCTTTCAGCACCAGGGATGCAGTTACGGCGATAGCCAAGGTTACGGCAGCAATAAGGACATGAATCAGGGAATAACTGCCAGAGCCGTCATACATGGACTGTTCCATAGCTACTGGAGCCAGAGTCAGCCCGATTACCATAATAACGCTTCCTATTACTACAGGGGGAAGAACTCTGTCCAGCCAGCCTGTACCAGTCTGCTTAATAATTGCTGCGGTGAGACAATAAAAAAGTCCTGTAACAAAAGCAGCTCCCATGGCATATTCAACCCCGAAAGAGCTGCTTACAGCAACGATGGGAGAAATAAAGGCAAAGGAGGAGCCGAGAAAGGCAGGAACTTTACCCTGTGTTACAATTATATAAATGAGCGTTCCTATACCAGCGGTAAATAAGGCTGTAGAGGGATTCAATCCCGTCAAAAGCGGAACAAGAATGGTTGCCCCGAACATGGCAAAGACATGCTGAAAACTGAGAGGGATCCAGCGGGTGAGCGGCGGTTTTTCATGAAGGCCGATTGTTTCTTGTGACATATATACTCCTATTACTGTTGAATTCTCATTCACAGCGACAATACAAATTGTCAAGTATATAGCCAAAATGAATAAAAATGTCAAGGTTTATACATAAATATACAGATTTTTGTATAAATTTACTATTTTGCTTAAAATACAGCCGCTTTATTTCATAGTTTTCTCTGAAGAAGCATAGATATCTTTTCCCGAGGGATCAATCGCTGTTACTACCGGAAAATTTTTAACTTCTAAACGATAAAGAGCTTCCGGTCCTAAATCTTCATAAGCCGCCATGGTGATCGCTCTAACACAGGAGGCATACAAAGCTCCGCAGCCGCCGAATGCATAAAAATAGATCCCCCGATACTCAGCTGCAGCCTCTGCTACTGAGCGGCTTCTCGGCCCTTTGCCGATCATCCCCAGCAGACCATGCTTCAGAAGAATTTCTGCAAATGGATCCATCCGTGAAGCTGTAGTTGGTCCGCAGGAACCAATTATCATGTTTGGTGGAGCCGGGGCTGGGCCCATATAGTACATCAGTTGGTTTGTTATATCCACAGGAAGCTCTTCCCCGTTTCTCAAAGCAGCAGCCAGACGCTTATGTACTTGGTCTCGACCTACAAGAATTGATCCGGAAAGCAGCACTGCATCCCCTGCCTGCAAGCTGGAAATGGTTTCTTTGTCAGCCGGTAAAGAAATGTGTCGGCCTTTCAGCTCTTCAAGCTCTTCAAGCTCTTCAAGCTTCTCGAACTCCTGCTTTTGTTTGGGAAAATCTCCGGGATTTGCATTATTGTTCATGGGGATATACCTCCAAAGAGAATTTTCGATCAGCCCAGCAGCTGATGCTTACCCCCACGGGCAATCCTGCAATATGGGTGGCAGTTTGTTCCACCGAGACTCCCAGAGCAGTGAGAGGCCCCCCTAAACCGCCGGGGCCGATATTCAACTTATTGATCTCCTGCAGCAGTCGAATTTCTAGAGCAGCATATCGAGCATTGCTGTTACGAGCTTCTAAGTCCCTCAGCAGAGCTCGCTTGGACAGAAGCATGGCGATTTCAGCACTCCCCCCGATTCCTACACCAACCACAATAGGAGGACAGGGTTTCCCGCCTGCCCGATTGACTGCCTCTTTCACAGCAGTGCAGACTCCATCCTCACCCGCCGTGGGATTAAGCATATCCAGGGATGAACAATTTTCACAGCCGAAGCCCTTAAGCATCCCGGAAATCTGCAAAGAATTCCCCGGAACAAAACGATAATGAAAAACAAGCGGAAGATTGGTCCCCGTATTACTGCGCTCATATACCGGCTCGGAAACGATGGATTTCCGGAAAAACCCATCCCTGTAGGCATCAGCAGCAGCCTGTTCAAGAAGATCCTCAAGATTTGGCGGAAGAGTGGGAACGTCTTTCCCAATATCAATAAAGAGAATCAGCATACCCGTATCCTGACAGAGGGGAAGACCGCTTTTCTCAGCCTCTGCAATATTTTTTCTGATCATTGAGAGCACAAGGTCCTGATTTCCCTGGTTACACTGGTTACACTGGTTACCCTGGTTACCCTGGTTACCCTGGTTATTCTGCATGACAGATTCCTGAGGATGTTCTTCCTTCTGCAGATCTGAATTCCTCTCTGTGTGCCTGCTCAGCTCAGACGATGAGAAAAGGGCAGAACGCACATCGTCAGGAAGATAGACTCCTGCCTTGCGTACTGCCTGATAAAATTGCCTATAGATATCATCAAGATCCCATTCATAATCACGAATATTTGCAGTCATAAAGCTACTATACCGCCCGAACGTGTTTCTGTAAATACAGCTTTCATATTCTCTTTGAATCTGGTATAGTTTGGTAAGATTTATATAATGAGGTAAGGCAGCTTATGACCCTCAGAGAAGTAATATCCATTTGCAGCGGATCTTTAGTATGCGGCAAGCAGTCTCTGGACCGCACAGTGAAATTGGGTTTTGCATCCGATCTGATGAGCGATGTACTGACCCTGCTGGATGATGATATACTGCTGATAACTGGCTTATCAAATATTCAGGCAATACGCACAGCAGAGATGTCAGATATTACCCAGATACTTTTTGTACGCAACAAGCCCCCCACGAAAGATATGATCAGCCTGGCTGAAGCTCAGGGCATTACCCTTATGACCACTCCATTTTCTCTCTTCAGAACCAGCGGCCTTCTCTATGCTGCAGGCTTGGAGGCAATTTATTAATGATTTCGGAAATGGATAGTGAGGGTAACTGATGGAGCTGAACTATGAAATTATCGCGGGGGACTTCTCCCATGCCGGTTTTGCTTCAAGTGAAACAAAAAAGGTTCTCAAACAGCTGAATATCTCTCCAAAAGTAATTAAACGGGTTGTGACAGCACTTTTTGAAGCGGAAGTTAATGTATCAGCCCACTCATATGGCGGAAAAGTCACCTGTGATATCAGTTCAAAGGGAATCAGTATTATTGTTGCTGATACCGGACCGGGCATTCCGGATTTGAATCTGGCAATGTCCGAAGGCTACTCCACTGCATCCCGGGAAATCCAGGAGATGGGTTTCGGTGCGGGAATGGGCCTGCCGAATATCAAGAATAATACCGATTCTCTCTCTATTGATACCAGGGAGGGCGGCAATACGGTTATTTCCATGTGGATAGATTTCAAGAATTCAGCGAATTGAAGGAAATGCACAATTTATGATAAAAAAACGGCCATTTCATCATGCACTGAAGGTCAGGGAGGATGTATGCCGGGGGTGCACCCGCTGCATGAAGAACTGTCCCACTGAGGCCATACGGATCATCAGGGGAAAAGCCCAAGTTAATCCGGAATTGTGCATAGACTGCGGTCAGTGTCTCAATGCCTGCCCGTATCATGCCATTGTAATTGAACAGGACGACTTTACCAGTATTTTCAACTATACCAGGAGGGTTGCAATCCTCCCGTCTGTATTCATCGGGCAGTTTCCTGATGATATTGAAGAGGATACCATCTACCAGTCACTCTTGGATATCGGCTTCACAGATTTTTATGAAGCAGAATTCGGAGTAGATATCCTGCAGTCCATTGCTCAGCGCTTCAGTACCTACGCATCATACAAACCGGTCATATCCTCCTATTGTCCTGCCATTGTACGGCTGATTCAGATCCGCTATCCCTCATTGGTCGATCATGTGAACCTCCTCCGGCCGCCGGTGGAAATTACAGCTCTCTACGTGCGTAAAAAACTTTCTGAACAGGGTATCAGAACCGAAGATATCGGAGTCTTCTATGTCACTCCCTGTGCAGCAAAAATTGCCGACATAAAAACACCGGGAAATACGCTGCGCGGCTCTGAACTCGGACAGAATGGTGTAGAAAGTCCTCTATTTGACGGAGTCATCAATCTTGATTTTCTCTACAATCTTGTCCGTTCAAATATTGTGAAAAATAAAAATATATTCAAAAACAGCTGCGCCATCATTCCGCCGCTGACAAAACAGGCCTGTCTCTGGAGTCTAACCCAAGGCGAAAGCAGAACCGTTCCGGGAAGATCTCTCGCGATAGATGAAATTCATAATGTTATTGAGTTCCTGGAACGTCTGGAGAACGATGAAATTGATAATCTGGATTTTCTTGAACTCCGGGCCTGCGCTCAGGGATGCGCTGGAGGAATTCTTAATCCATCCAACCGATTCCTCACCACGGAACGACTGCAGCACCGTTCTGAGAACCTCAGGGAAATAACGGATAAACAGCTTAATGAGATCCGTAAACGCTCATCTTATTTAGAAAAACATATTAAACTGGAATCCATTGAAGCAAAATCAAGCCTCCAGCTGGATGATGACATTGCCGTAGCTATCAAAAAGATGGAGGAGGTGAAAAAAATCCTGAAAGCCCTGCCGAATATTGACTGCGGTTTATGCGGAGCACCCACCTGTGAAGCCTTAGCCAAAGATATAGTAGCAGGGAAAGCTCATATGAGCGACTGTACGGTCCTTCAGCTGAGAAAAACCGCACCGAACATCCAGCGTATCTGGGGAGATACCCTCAAGAAAACCTAAAGGAACGAAACCACTTCCAGAAAAAGTCTACCTGAGAAACCACTTACAGCGAAAGTCTTACAGGGGAAGAGTTGTACTGTTCTCTTCAAAACCAGGAAGAACCTTGGCCGCATCTTTTACCATACTGCGATTTGTCAGCACCACAGCAGAATGCTTTTTAAACTCCTGAAGCATCTCCTCCGCAGCACGGGAAAGCAGATTGCTGTCAACTTTCAGAAGCAGTTCCCTTCGTTCTTCCCGGAATTGATCTGATATCCCGAAAAGCCAGCGCTTAAAGCCGAGATTCCCTTTTTCTGAAGGAACCAGAGGCCGAATTTCACGCCCGACAGAGCTCAAAACTGCCTGATCAATACTTTTCTTCGAAATTCCTTCTTTTGCAGCAGTTTCCAGTACACTGCGAAAGGCTTCCAAGCTTGGTATAATTTGGGGATCACGATAGGAAGAGAAAAGCACAAGCCCTTCCAGGAGATTTACCGTACAGAACGCGCCGTATGCTCCCCCTTTTATGCGAATTTGTTCATACAAATGGTCTATGCTGAGAATATTTGCCAGGAGCCCCTGGTATATCTGATCAGCAGAACCCGGTGCTGCTGATGCGAAGGCTAGTGAATTGCTCGCTACCTGTGCAGGGCAAATAAGGGCTTCCAGACTAATTTCTTCGTGTTTTTCAGAAACTCTACTATTGGAAGTCGTTACTCCGGAAGGGGTTCTTTTCGATAAGCTGTGAAATAGAGAAGCTTCCGCCGTCGCTTTCTTACTGCTTCCTGAATCAGGCAGTGAACTTAGTAAACCGGAAGCCAAGTCTGTTAATTCTTCTCGAATTTCGCTATCCGCGGTAATATGCAGAATGCTTCTGCTCCGGCACATGATAGTATTTCGAAGAGCCTGCAGCTCTTCAGCCAGCACTTCCAGCTGTTCAGCATCATCCGCATTCAGTGAAGAGAGATAAAGAAGCTGGTCAATGCCTCGCCACTGGTCTTCCCGAGCCTGTACTGTACTCAAACGCGCCGCTGCCCGCAGAGAGGTGTAGGAAGGCCCGGAAGAAATAACAGATGAGGAGAAGTCGTTCCGTTTTTCCTTGATGATGGAGCGGATCCGCTGCTGATCAGAGAGGTCCGCCCGGAGCAGAATATCCTGGAGGAGCTTAAAAACTTCAGCTTTATCTTCTTCAAGAAATTTAACTTGGAATACAAGCATCTCTAGAGCTTTTTCAGCTCCCAGAGGCGTTCCGGAATCGAGATAGCTGGATAAGCCGCCCGTTAAACGGGCAATTTTCTTTGATACTTCATGGTAGGAGAGTCCTGGAAGTCCAGTCATATACATCAGTCGGCCTAGGAGCGGCAGCAGCTGCATTTCCCTCTGACTGAGACCCGAGACATCCAGTACAAGATCAGCATATACGATACCGTTGGTGTGATAGGGATTATACACAAAAGGAACGTCCACCCCTTCCGCTTCGATGGATGATACCTCCGTTTTAATGCTTCGTATCTCCTGCGGAAGATCCTCCCGATGCAGAACCGGGACAGTATCCATAGCTTCCTGTGAATCCGGAGTCTCCTGGAATTTTCGCAGATCATCAGCCCCTTTCTGCAAGTTTTTTATAGTCTTTCTGCTGCTGTTTTTCTGCAGTGTTTTAAGAGATTTATCGATAACCTGTGCAAACTTTCGATTGTGTTCGGAGCTTGGAGTTACTGTCACCACGGTGCGGTGCTCATTATTGAGCAGATCCTGCTCTATGATTTTTGAAAAATAACGAGGATCATCTGCCCAGAGTTTTTTAATTTTTTCCATAGCCGGAATGAAAAGCAGCGTCTCTTTGGGATGTTTCCCATGCAGCCATCCCCTCAGGGACTTTGACATGCTCCTTAAGCCAAGAGGAATTCCGCCCCGCAGTTCACGCTGCCTGAATTCGATCCGTTTTATCGCAGAAGCTATCGTGTCTGCATCCAGCCCTGACTCAGCCGTCTCCTTCAGCGTCTTAAAGATATGTTTTTCAAATGCGTCCCGCAAGGAGGCTTTGCTGTTGCGAATTCCGATAGAGAAGACGATATCCTTCAATTCTCCATCCATACCGCTTACCGGGGAGATATCTTCACCTAATCCCGATTCAATAACCGCTGAATAGACAGGAGCTCCCGGATTTCCTAGGAGAACTTCGGTAAGGATGTCATAGGTAATAAGATTGACTGGATCCAGTGCACTTCTCGTCAGCCAGTTAATGGTAATTGAGGACTTCCATTTTTCCGGATTCTGCGGCTCCGCAGAAGATTGAGAGGATTCGGAAGATTCAGACTCGGGAATTGGAATCGATGCCTGTTCTGATGTAACTTTCGGATCTGATGTAACTTTCGGATCTGGAGTGACTGCCGGTTTTGTTAAGCCTTCCTGATCGGCAGCTGCAGCCGCGGGTTCATCAGCCTCATCCTCTTCATTTTCCGGGCTGGTAAGCGTAAGGTATTTCGGTTTTTTCCAGCGCTTCGGAGATGTATACGACCTGTCCACTTTTATGGATGTAAAATCATTCAGAAACTCTTTCTGCAGGAATTCCAGCTGTTCTTCCGTAGGTATATTTCCATATACATACACTCTGCAGTTGGAAGGGTGATAATAGGCGGCATGAAATCCTTTAAACTCTTCATAGGTAAGATGAAAGATCTCCCGCGGATCACCGCCTGCATCAAAACCCAGGGGAGTATCAGGAAAGAGGGAGTGAACGGAATGAGAAAATACAAGATCATCATGACTGGAATATGCCCCTTTCATCTCATTAAAGACAATACCATCATAGTTAAAATCGCCAGCTTCGTTCACCGTTAAGCGGACACCCTCCTGCTGGAATGTCTCCCTCCGCATGAGAGGAAAAAAAACAGCATCTCCGTACACTCGAAACAGGTTGAAATAATCTTTCTTAATCGGCGAAGCCCCGGGATATACGGTTTTGTCCGGATAGGTCATGGCATTCAGAAAGGTCTGGGCACTTCCCTGCAGAAGCGCTTTGAAAGGATCTTTAATGGGAAAATGCTGGGACCCGGAAAGAACGGAGTGCTCCACAATATGAGCCGCCCCTCGATTGTTCTTGGGAGCAGTCTGAAAGATCAGAGCAAAAAAGTTTTCCGGATCTTCATTCCGAAGGTGAAAAACCTCCAATCCAGTAGCGCTATGGGTGCAGCTGATCCCAGTACCGTTATTTTCTTCAATTTCATCTATAGAATTTACGATGAATCCATGGAGCAAATCGCCTTCATGTAGCATAAAACCTCCTGCTGAAGCCAAAAACAACAGCCGGCACATTCTAAGACCAAAAAGAGTATTCTTCAAGGTCTGAACCTAGCATTCAGAAAAGAAATTCTCATTCAGAAAAGAAATTACCCTTGATCAGTTTTTTATGATACCATACCTTCATGAATCACCAAACACCCGGAAAACAGGAATTTCCAAATCGTGAAACCCTGAAAAAAAGAGCCCAGCTTAACAGAAACATCCGTCAGTTCTTCAATTCCGCCGGCTATCTTGAGGTGGAAACCCCGCTGCTCTCACCTGCAGTCATACCGGAGACCTCAATTGAGTATTTTGCAGCGGATTTCATAAACGAGTTCATCGGCAGCAGAGAGCTTTACCTGCTGCCCTCCCCGGAGATTTATATGAAACGCCTGCTTGCTCAAGGGATGGGCAATATCTTCCAGATCGGTAAATGCTTCCGCAATGGAGAGGAACTCAGCCGGCTGCACAACCCGGAATTCACCATGCTGGAGTGGTACACCGTCCAGGCTGACTACGAAGATTCAATAGCTCTAACCCGGGAATTTCTCCAACAGCTGCCGGTCTTTTCAAATACCCGGGGAAGCGCTCAACAGGAAGATATCTTCAAACCCCTGGAAGTAATCACCATGCAGGAACTGATTCAGACCCACGCGGGTTTTGATCTTACTCAGTACCA
>JAIPFQ010000090.1:0-9184 GCA_021736605.1 Spirochaetales bacterium
ACAAGTATTTCCTCTGCAAGTTTGTATTGACCGCATAAGGTCTCCCTTCAATGTGGGGTCAGTCTTCAGGACAGCGGAATCTTTCGGAGTTGAGAAGATTATGCTTCTCCAAGGAAGCGCATCTCCCGAACATCCCCGGGCAGAACGATCTGCCATGGGCTGCACGGAGATCATTCCCTGGAAGTTCTCCGATGATGCAGTAAGCGAACTTACGGCTGAACAGTTCGGGAGCGGGCGACTGGTCGGTCATGATCAATTCAAACATGATCAGTTCAAACATGATCAGTTTAAACTTTCACAAAGTCCTCCTGGCAGTCCTCTTGGTATATTTCCCGTGTTTGCTCTCGAACTCGGGGGAACCCCAGTAGATGAGTTTGTTTTTCCTGACCATGGTATAGTGATTATCGGGTCGGAGGAGCTCGGCGTATCACCGGAGCTCCTTTCCCTGGCCGATGAAGGACTCGGCAGGGTTTCAATACCGACCTGCGGGAATAAAGGCTCACTGAATGTCTCTGTTGCTTTCGGTATTCTTATGCAGCATTGGTACAGCAGTTTGAAAGCAGTTCGGAAGCCCGTTCACGAACGTTAAAGCTGAACATTAGCACTCTTTCAGGGCAGCTGTTTCACTATTTCGCAATTTCACTCGTCAGCGTTTCAGCGTTTCTGTGTTTCAGCGTTTGAACTTTTGAGCGTTTGAGTGCAATTTTTTCAGCGTTTCTGTGTTTCAGCGTTTGAACTTTTGAGCGTTTGAGTGCAATTTTTTCAGCGTTTCAACGCACGTTCTACAACCGGTTTATTGAAACCGACAATTATTTGACCATTTATATCAATTACTGGAACACCCATTTGACCGGATTTCTTAACCATTTCATCCGCCTTAGCTCGATTTGATGCAACATTATGTTCCACGTAGCGCACCTTATTTTTATTGAAATAGTCCTTCGCCATTCTGCAGTATCCGCAAGATGGTGTTGTATAGATAGTTACCGCCATGTTTAGCCTCCCTCTTCTTTGAGTTTTACATATGTTATTTAATCATTAGTAAAATACTAAGGTAATAGAGAATCGTCAAGTTTTTTTTACTGACCCTGCTGCGCGCGCTCTCTCTATCTCTTATCAGCAGAAATCCTCATCTGCAGGAAGAGCTGTACTTTACGAATGTACTGAACAGAATATACTCTGCTGATGCTTGTCGGCTGCGATTTTGATGCCGCTTCCTAATTCTGCTGACGCGAAATCTCATAGAGGTGTTTGAGCCGATTCTCAATAAGGCGGTTGATGGAATGCACAGGAAACAAGCCCTTGGAATTGCGTTCTCCCGCCTGCCGGTGGCTGAGAATCTGCATCCCCTCGTTGATCGTCCGTGCGGGGTAGATATGGAACTTTCGATTCCGGACAGCCTCAATAATACTGTCCGGCAGTACCAGATTCTCGATGTTTTTGTCCGGGATAATGACCCCCTGATGTCCCGTCAGCCCCCGCCGCTCGCAGAGAGCGTAAAAGCCCATGATCTTCTCATTGATGCCTCCCACAGGCTGAAGCTCTCCCATCTGATTCACTGAACCGGTCACGGCGATATCCTGACGAATAGGAACGTCGCCTATCGCCGAGAGAAGGGCGTAGAGTTCGCTGGAAGAGGCGGAGTCCCCGTCAATCTCAGCATAGGACTGCTCAAAACAGATGCCGGAATAGATGGAGAGAGGAAAGTTGCGGGCATACATTTTCCGCAAGTAGCCTTCAAGGATCAGCAGCCCTTTATCGTGGATCTCCCCGGAAAGGCCGGCCTCGTGCTCAATATTGACAATCCCCTCATTTCCCGGAGCCACCGTGGCTGTAATTACCGCAGGGATGCCGAAGGAGTACTCCCCCCGGTCCAGTACCGCAAGAGCGTTAACCATGCCGACTTTTTTACCGTCCAGGTGAACAAGGGTTTCCCCGCTGAGGATCTGGTCAATAATTTTTGATTCCGAAAGATTCGAGAGGTAGCTGCGCTCTTCCAGGGTTTTGAGGATAGCCTGCCGATCAATTTCAGGGAGGCCAAGCTCCTCAGCCCAGTAATTCCCCTCCCGAAGAGTGTCGGCTATCTTGGAAAACTGCGTACTCAGATAGTTTCTCTGCTCCACCAGAAAGCAGCCGTAGCGAAGAATTTCAGCAGCACCTGAAAGGGAAACCGGGCGAAGCTGCTCATCATCCGCCACCATCTGGATAAAACCGATATATTTGCCTATATTCTTTTCCGTAAGCTTCAGCGTGTAGTCGAATTCAGCAGATATTTTGAATAACTTATGGAAATCAGGGTCTTTTTCCGATAATTCATCATAGAGGTCTTCATCCCCCAGAGCGATAAGCTTAATATCAATGGCTGCAGGATCCGGCTTTACCCCCGTTGGCAGAGCGCTCGTAGAACCTGAAAAATTGTGCAGCGTAATCTCCCCGGTGTTGAGCACTCGTTTCACCTGATCCCACAGATTCTCCTCCTTCAAGATATCATCCGCATTCAGTATCAGGTATCCCCCGGAAGCATCCATGAAAGCCCCGCTCCGAATGGTCAGAAAGGGGAGCGGTACATCTTCCCTGCTGTCTCCCCGCGTATCAATGAAGCCGAAAAGATTGCTTGAAGTCGGGTTGTGCTCGTATATTATAGGAGGTTTTTCGGTATCCTGATGATCAACAAGGATATTCACCATATAGCGCTGAAAAAAAGGGGCATTTCGAATTGAGCCCGCTTCAGCATCAGTAAACAGGTCAATATCCTCCTTGAGATCCTCCAGCAGCTGGGAAAAATAGGTCTGCATGCGATCCTGCGGGAATTTTTTCCTCCCCTCATCCAGCAGTTCCCGGACCTGCTTCAGGATTTGCTGTTTCTCCTTTTCTGGAAATGCATTCAGCTTTCTCAGGCTTGAATCGGGGGTATCGCTGCTTGAATCTCTTTGGGGAGAAGATTTCATGCTGATACTTGACGACTCCGGTTTGCTGCGCTCTTCTGGAAGCTCTGCCCACGGATCCTCTTTAGAAACAGGCTGTTCTCCTGACGGAGTTTTCCCCTCATCCTCGTTTCCTTCCTGTATTGCCCTGGCAGTATCTGCACAGAGTCCAGCGATGAGAGCCTGAAGACGCTGGGAAAAGCCTCTCATGAACTGAGCTAATTCATTTCCGCTTCCCGGCGGCAGATACAGTATTGAGGGCTGGTCAGGTTTGATGAAATTATGAAGACAGACGATATCTCGAATTTTTTCCGGACGGCCGGGAGCTTTTTTCAAGGTATGAAAAACAGCAGAGGTCCTGCCTGATCCCGGATCACCGGAAACAAACATGTTGTAGCCCTTTCCCGGAATACGTATGCCCATATTCAGAGCCTTTATCGCCCGGGGCTGACCAATTATTTCGCCGTGGAAGGGATAGGGTTTTATATCTTCTAAATCTTTTGGAGAAAAAGAGAAGCTTGCCTCTTCAGCACTAAGTTCCTTAATTTGAAATTCTATTGTGGACATTGCGCTTCACTATACGTTGACGCTGACCCCTTGTCAAGGCGCCTATCGGGTATGGGCTGTTACGGAAAGATCAGGTTCTTAAAAATAAAATTATTTGCTCCATCACAAAGCTTTGTGCCAGGGTACACCATTTAGTCTAATATCACCTCCATTCACTTGCAAATTGTGTTTGCATAATTATAATGGAATTATGAAACTGAAAACTTTACAAACATGGTTGAGCAGTTATTTAGCTTTGGAAGATTATGAAAGCATGGATGCTTCCATGAACGGCATACAGGTAACACGGAGAAATCCTGAAGTGAAGAAAGTCGCCGTAGCCGTAGATGCCTGTCTGGAAACCTTCCAGCGCGCAGAAAAGGCGGGTGCAGATCTCCTTTTCGTCCATCACGGACTGTTCTGGGGAAAACCGCTTGCCCTGACCGGTTCCCACTACGAACGCATCTCATTTTTAATGGAACATGACATGGCTCTCTTTGCAGCACACCTGCCCTTGGATGCGCACCCCGAATCGGGAAACAATGCAGGTATAGCCAATGCACTGGGGATAGAGAACCGTGAGCCCTTCGGCGTATACCACGGTACAGCAATCGGTTTTAAAGGAAATTTTCCGGAAGCAGTCAGCACCAATGAAATCCTTCGTCGCCTATCCTTAACTGATGACCCCAGGGTATCCATCCTTCCCTTCGGACCCCGGAAAATACAGAATGTCGGTATAGTATCAGGCGGAGCGGCAAACCAGGTGGCAGATGCCATCGATGAGGGATTGGATGCATATATCACCGGAGAGCCCCTCCATCAGGTGTATCACGACTGTATGGAGTCCGGAATAAGCATGATATCCGGGGGACACTACAATACAGAGGTATACGGGGTGAAGCAGATTGCCGAAAAACTGAAACAGGAGTTTGCACTGGAGACCTGTTTTATTGATGTCCCCACAGGCTTATAAAAGATGTTTGCATATGAAAAAGATATGAAAAGAAGACAGTTTTTACCCTTCCTCCTGAGCACCCTGATTATTGCCCTGGATCAGCTGACCAAAGCGCTGATCGTAGGAAGTATCCCCATGAACACCATCGGGGCTCAGTATTTCGGCGAATTCCTCAGAATCATACATGTGAGGAATACTGCCATTGCCTTCAGTATTGGTTCAGGGCTCTCTGACGGGATCAGCCTGGTTCTTTTCACAGCTCTTCCGCTGATCCTGCTGGTCGTTCTGGCGGTCTATACGCTGCGGTCCACAATGCTGACGAAGCTGCAGAGATGGCTGATGGCCGGAATTATCGGCGGAGGAATAGGAAACAGTATCGACCGCATCTGGCGCCCGGAAGGGGTTGTCGATTTTATTGATGTCAAATTCTACGGAATCTTCGGTCTGGAACGCTGGCCGACGTTCAACGTAGCTGATTCAACAGTAGTGGTCTGCGGGATTCTGCTGCTGATAACAATTCTGTTCGAAAAGGGAGAACACGGTGAATAAAAAAGCGAATACGGCACTCTTTATATTGGGTGCTACCTTGATAAACATGATTATGATCTTTCTGCTTTTTTTCATTCTCATATTGCTTGCAGGACTTCTGTTTCCGGAACCGGGTCAGAGTACTGCCCAGATTATTTTCCTTGTCATTTTTATCACTTCCATAGCCGGCAGTTTTTTCATCTACAACCAGCTCATTAAATGGCTTACTAAGAAAATTGATATGGAAAAATACTTTCATCCCATTTTTCGTCCGCGGAAAAAAAAGTGAAAACCGGAGCAGTCTGAGCAGCAGGGGATGCATACCAGCAGAAAGAAGAGGATTTTGCTGATGTCTCAGCGGGGGTGATCAATGCGCTTTCGAAAACGGATAAAGCTTGCCAAGGGTCTGCGCGTCAATGTAAGTAAAAGCGGATTAAGTCTGAATGCCGGAATTCCCGGTCTCTCCGTGAATTTTGGGAAAAAAGGGGCGTATCTCAATACAGGAGTCCCCGGTACGGGACTTTATGATCGCAAACGTATCTCTCTGCCCGAAAAACAGCCCCGTCCTTCAAGAAAAAACGGCTCAGCAAACTCCGCCGCTTCGGCATCACCATCCCATTCCGCAACTTCAAATCCAGAAAAAGAGAGTGCAGAATCAAAAGATGAAAGCTCCCTCCTCAATGGCAGCAGCATTCACATTTCCTTGGATAAACGGGGGAAGCCGGTGCTTTTCGATGCTGACGGCCAAGGCATCAATGATGCTGCATTAATGACTCGACTGAAGCGGAAGGAGGAGTTCCGGGAGCAGGTGAAAATACTTTCCCGGCAGGTGTATCAGGATTATCAGGAGGAGCTTTCCGGCTGGCTGAATATTTTCAGACAGGCGCCGGATTTAATTCCCCGAGCGAGCTGGGAGGATCGTCTGGCTCAGTTGGAGCCTGGGGTGTATAAAAAACAGCCCTTTGCGGAGCCGGAGCCTTCGGAGGATGCTGCCCGGAAGGAGCTGCAGATTCAGGCTGAGCGGGAAATTCGCACTCTGGCCTTCTGGCGGCGGGGAAAACTGCGCCGAAAGTTTGTGGAGGAACGCCTTCCCGGGGAAATTCAAAAACGAAGGGATGCCTGGCTGCAGGCTCGAGAAGCGCATGAGCGTCAGGAGGAAGAGCGCCGTAAGAGCTTTGACAGGGAGGAGAAGGAGCGGATCGAGAATGAGCGGATGCATCTCTCCCTGACAATTGAGGGGAACCCTACCTTTATAGAACCCATCATAGAAGAGGAGCTTAAGAAGATCAGGACCCCCTTCATCTTTTATGTAGATCTTGATATGACTGCAGACGGAAAGACTATCGGGATTGATCTGGATCTTCCGGAAATTGAGGAGACCCCGGATCGAAATATGCGCATCAACTCCTGGGGAAAGCTCTCTGTGCGCAGGATGACGGACACGGATAGGCGGAAAAACTATCTGAGCGCTGTTTCCGGTCTTATGATCTCCCTTGCAGCCACGGTGCTCAATGTCTCACCGAATATTGAGGATGTTGTCATTTCCGGATATACCCAGCGTATTGATCAGTCAACAGGAAGGCAAAAGGATGTCTATATCCTTTCGGTTGATTATGATCGTACAACCATGGAGCAGCTGGTGCTGCAGAGAATAGATCCCACGGCGGCGCTTCAAAATTTTCACTGCAGGACTGCTTTTACAAAACGCTGGATTCCGCGGGAAATTGAGCCTCTGGAAATCACCCCCACTTTGGATGGTTTTGACGGCTGATGGGTAGTTGGTTGGTTGGTTGGGTTGTTGGGTAGTTGGTTTGTTGGGTAGTTGGTTCGTTGGTTCGTTGGTTCGTTGGTTCGTTGGTTTGTTGGTTTGTTGGTTTGTTGGTTTGTTGGTTTGTTGGTTTGGTCTCGGAGAAAAAATCCACATCTGTTGGTTTCTTTTGATGCGTATGTCCTACTCGCGGGACGTTAGAACCAAGTCACTCTTGGTTTATACCGAAATGGTAGTATAATTAGAGTATGAGAAAGATAAAAACATCAATAACAATATCAAATGAGATCCTTAGTGAAATTGATCATTTGATGCCGAAAAATGGTAACAGGTCCTCTTTTATTGAATCTGCTATAAAGTTTTACATTGCTCAAAAATATAAAGAGCAAAGAAATCGTCATGATTTAGAATTGTTAAATGCAAATTATGAAGATTTAAATAAAGAAGCTAATGATATTTTGAGTTATCAGAGTATATTTTGAAACGAGGTGAAATTTATAGAGTTTATAAAGGCTCTAAACAGATACATTATTCATTGCTCTTGGTTTAGATTAGAAGAGTGCCCTGTGTCTAACAGACTAACCGGGAAATTTTTTTCTCAACGGTTCCCTGTAAAGTAAATTAACAATTTTTCTTGCAAAAAAGCGTCCTTTGGTCCATGATAGATGCTTATGAAACGATGGATCACCCTTTCTATGATATATGCACTTATTACTGGAGTCTCAGGATCCATGTTTCGAGTAAGCCAGAACCTGTTTTTTCGGGCTGAGGGCTTGTCGAACACTTCAATAGGCAATATTCAGTCAACCGGGCTCTGGGGAGCCGCTTTTCTTGGTCTGATTATCAGTCTTCTGGCTGACAAAATCGGGCGGAAGCAGGTACTTATTGCCGCCACCATCTTAACCAGCGTTTCAGGATTTCTTCTGGTACTCCATACTGATCCCCGTTTTCTGATAGTGTATAACTTCTTTAGAAGCGGTTTCCACATTACCTCAGTGACCATTGTGATAGCAGCGTTAACCGGATACACCCACGGCGGGAATCGGGCTAAAGTTTTCGGCCTTCACGGGGGGATTCTCATGGGCAGCGGAGTGGTGGGAAATTTTCTGGGAGGATTCCTAGGGGATTTCTTCGGACTCGGCCCTTCTCTGGTTTTTGCAGCGGCATTTTACCTTATTGCAGTTATCCCTTTGCTGATGATTAAGCATCCCATTGCTGAACATTCAGAAGCAGAACTGCGTCATACTGTTCCCCTCGTGATTGAGCCGGGAATGCAGCGACGCATTCTTATCTATTATTTCCTATCCACAAGTTTCGTCGGTTTCGGAGCAGGGCTGTTTATTCACTTCGGCAACTTGATTTTTTATGACCTTTTTCAATTTCAAGTGTATCAAATTGGAATTATCCTCTCCATTGCGCAGCTGTCAACTGCTGTAGGATCAGCATTATCCCATAGATTCGGGAAGAAATTCGGGCCCCTCCGCTTTTACCTCACCCTCGAATGGATTGTTGTTCCTCTTATCATCTTGATGGCTTTTGTACGGCAGCCGATGGTGTTTATCATCATCTACTGTCTCAGATTCGCCATGATGAATATGGTCAGCCCGATTTTGAGGTCGGTAGTCTATTCCTGTGTTGATTCCCGACGGCTGGCGACGGTATCCGGGGTCAATAATTTTCTGAATAATGCGGTTCGGGGGATAGCGGCTTTTCTCTTCGGCATCATCATTGCTGAGGGGATAGACGGATACCAGGAGCTTTTTCTTATCAGTGCTGTATTTTATGCAGCAACTGCTGTGATTGCGACCTTAGTCTACAGGGATTTTGAGCACAAGGACTTTGTAAAGCAGCTCTATAATCTTCAGGCTTGATCAGTAGAGCTGGCCGGCATAGTCAAACTCCAGAGATAATCCCCAATAAAAAACGCTGAAAAATAATAAACCCCAAAAACTAGGAAACCCCGAAAAACCCAAGTAAAATGGGCACAAAAAAACGACCGTCCCAAAAGGCACAAAAAAACGACCGTCCCAAAAGGACGGCCGCAGTATGTTCAAGACATTTCATCTTTATATCTTACAAAACATGTTCTCGACTTATGACTGCTATACTTATTCTGCAGGGCTTATTATGCCGATGCAGTAATTACAAAGCAGCCATAACCGGTGCAACTGCCAGCAGGACTCCCGCTGCAACTGCAGATCCGAGAACTCCGGCTACATTCGGGCCCATGGCATGCATGAGCAGAAAGTTGTGGGGATTCTCTTCCTGACCGACCTTATTGACGACACGGGCGGCCATGGGTACGGCGGAAACACCGGCAGCACCAATCGTAGGATTGATAGGGTGTTTTTTCGTAGTCTTGTTCATAAATTTTGCAAGGAGGAGACCGGTTGAGGTTCCAATTGCAAAGGCGATAAGACCAAGAGCCAGAATACCGAGGGTCTCAAAAGTCAGAAATTTATC
>JAIPFQ010000091.1:0-9034 GCA_021736605.1 Spirochaetales bacterium
CCCTGTTTTCCCCTTCTCTTTCTAAATATCATATTTCTATCCAAAAAATTCAATTGCAGCTTACAGCTTTGCTAGTGAATTTATTATTTACTTGTAAACAGGATATCTTAAAAACCTCAAGGAAAAGTATGTGTACTTGCCTTTTTACCGTTCGTTATGAAGTTTTTACAAATAATAAAGATGGAAGAGTTCAAAACCGGCAGCCAGGGGAAGGGGATGGTATTTATCTGCCAAATGATCAAATCTTATACTCTTTCATACTGTAATAATTTACCACACTTTACGGTTATAATTTGCAGTATTCACTTTGAAGCAGCACGTTCGGCTGTTCAGGGACAGCTGCTCAGCTCCAAAGCTTGAAAAATAATTACCATGTAAGGTACCGATTCAACTCTTCCACCATTTTTTATTAATTGTTTTTTTACTAATTGCATTATCTAACAAAATTGCAGTTCCATGTTGTAGGTTATTACGAATTATCTGTAGGAAATAATGTAAAACGTCCCCAATTATTCAATTTCCCGCAGAGTAGATACTCTGAAAGGAAAAAAACTTGACAGACAAGTCTATGGCATACATAGTATGTTAACAGGCAATAGACGAATACATGTACTGCTTATATATGATCTTAAAAATTCAGACAAATCTGGATACAAGTTCAAAGCTGCCTGAAACATTTTGTTCGTAAAAACCGCCGTACAGTAAGTATAGTGAAACATCGGAAAAATCAAAAAGGATAATGCTAAGTATGATGGAAGAGAGTCCGGAAATCGAAGCATCTGCATCAGAAAAAAAACTTCAGAAGAAACTTCAGAAGGAAATTGATCAGCTGAAAGAGCAGCTTATCAGAAAAAACAGCGTTATTCGTGTAATGACCCATGATCTGCGTACTCCCTATAGCGCATTCCACAGTTTCCTCACCCTCCTGCAGACAAAATATAGAGGCCTGCTTCCGGATCAAGTCACCCCGATGCTGGAGGAGCTGTATGCTATTTTTCTTAAGGGAGAGATACTCCTGAAAAACCTTCAATATGTATCTCAGGACATCTATGGAAATACGAATTTCAAACAAAGCGTCCTGTCCCTTGAGGAGATCATAGTATCTGCCCAGGATGAGTCAGGAGGAAGCATCCTTCTTACAGCAGAGAAGAAAAATATCAGCATAAAGAGGAACAACGGGCAGGATGTCCTTATTCTCGGTGATTCTGAGACGATGGTCACTGTTCTGCAGAACCTCTTGTCCCTTGCCGCAGCCTTGGGAGACAGCGGAAGTACCATACAAATAAGTACCGCAGTAAAAGAACAGTCAGTTGTGATGAACATATGCTATACCGGCACTCTCATAGATCCCCGATTATCCGCCGCTGCGTTACGGGGAGATTGGGGGTCAACCCCCGATACAGATATTGGTATAGATACCGTCGGTTTTGTCCTTTCAGCCACTTCATGGTTCTTACGGATGCAGGACTGCAGCCTTGAAATTGACAGTAAACATAAAACTGAAGGCTGTTTCACCCTCAATCTGCTGAGATTCAAGAAAAACGCTTAATGTATGAAGCAGAGTTGATATTTTTATGAAAAAACACTAAAATACCTGAAATGGGGTTAAAACATGATATCCGTTGCAATTGTAGATGATCACCAATTAGTCCGTACGGGCTTAAAAACATTACTGGAAGATATCCCTGATATTGAAGTTACAGCCGACTTTTCCGGAGGAACAAAATTTCTTTCAGAGTATTCTCGGCTTCAGAATCTTGATGTCCTGCTCTTGGATATTTCAATGCCTGATATCACCGGAATGGAAGTACTGACGCAAATCCTTGACCAGCCCAATGCGCCCGCTGTAATTTTTTTAACCGTCTACCCTGAAGAATCATATGCTCAGCAGGCCATCAGCGCCGGAGCAAAGGGCTATCTCACAAAAAACTGCAGTCGAGAAACCCTGATTCAGGCCATCACTTCAGTAGCCCATGGGGGCATATACATTTCCAATAAAACCCGAGAACTCCTTTTCATGCAGAACGCTAAAGAACCGCTTACTCCCCCTCCTGAGAAAGACCTTCTCTCATCACAGGAACTAACAGTCTTTACCCATATATGCAAAGGGCTTACCATAAAAGAGATCTCTTTTACCATGAACCTCTCTCCAAAATCTGTAAGCACATACAAAACCCGGGTCATGGAGAAGCTTCATGTTAAAAATCTAGCTGAATTAATTCGAATAGGGATATCCTGGGGATTATCCTGAAAATGTTTCTATTTCATGGAATAAAAATTTTAACATGATTCCTGCAGATTGATGCAATACGGCATATCGAATTTTTCTTATATACAGCCTTCCGTTTCGGGGTGTTCTTTTGAAAGATACAGATTACAGAGATAGCATAACATATGCACCCTTCGGTTATGCATATCATAAAATAGTATTTGATCAGCAGGGGAAGCCGACAGACTGCATCTTCATTGATGTAAACCCAGCATTTGAAAAACTCACAGCCCTTAGAAAAGAGGATATCATCGGCAAACGGGCACTTGAGATTCTTCCTGAACTGAATAAACCCTCAAACTGGATACCCATATATGCAGACATACTGAGAAACGGCGGTAATTGTACATGTAAACAATACTCTTTACCCCTATCAAGAT
Organism: Spirochaetales bacterium; assembly: GCA_021736605.1. GTDB lineage: Bacteria > Spirochaetota > Spirochaetia > PWKH01 > PWKH01 > JAIPFS01. The sequence goes on from JAIPFQ010000091.1 coordinate 2,650, forward strand.
GGTACCGTGTGGATGCTTACCCTGTGGGAAATCAATATTTCACTGCTGTCTTCCATGCCGTAATCGGAGAAAGCCGGCAGCAGGAGAAAGACGACAGAAAAAAAACGACCCTGAAAGCAGTACATACCGATTCCCAGTCAACAATATCTTTACTGCAGAATGATCTGAAACGAAAAACAGATTTTGAAATGCTCCTTTTTACCCTATCATCCCAGCTTTTCAGTTCAGATGAAGACTCGCTGGACGACATCCTGCAAAAGACGGTAAAAAAACTGGGGGAGTTCTTCAAGGCGGATCGGGCATACATTTTTCAGTATACCGAAGATGAATCCGAGATGAGCAATACCCATGAATGGTGTCTCCCTGAAATTCCAGCAGATAAAGAAGCAATGCAGAATCTTCCTGTGAATTTTTTTGCCGCTTGGATTCACACCCTGAAAGAAGGAAAAGAAGTCCATATCCACAACCCGGAAGAACTCCCGGAAACATGGAAACATGAGAAGGAGATTCTGCAGTCCAGAAAAATTCAGTCCATACTGATTATTCCAATTATCGGCAGTAATACACACTACGGTTTTATGGGTTTTGATTCCCTTTCCAAGACCATGGAGTGGAAGCTGGAAGAGAGGCAGCTGCTGCAGTTCTTTACCCATAATATTGGGGAAGTATTATACCGTATTGAGAAGGAGAAGAGACTGGAGGAAGCCTTAATCCAGGCAAAAACATACAGCGCCGAATCTGAACGGGCAAAAAGGGAAATTACCAGCTTTCTCGCAAAAATCAGCCATGAAATACGAACTTCAATCCATTCCATTGTCGGAATCAGCAGGATGCTCCAGAATACAGAACTTGATGCAAACCAGCGCAGATATTCAGATATTATCCGCAGCAGCAGTGACCTGCTCCTGACCTTGGTAAAGGACATTCTTGATTTCTCCCGCATAGAAGCCGGAAAAGTTGAACTGAAGAAACTGGGATTCTCCTTGGAAGAACTTCTAAAGAACTGTTTAACAGGCTTAGAAACCTCCATGGAGGAAAAGAATTTATCCCTGAGCCTTGATTTCAGCCCGGCTATTCCCGGAGAAATCATAGGGGACCCCTCTTTTCTCAGCCAGATAGTCTGCAACCTTTTCGGCAACGCCGTCAAATATACTGATTCAGGGGGCATCAAGGTTAGTGTCCGAGTCCAAAGCTATAAAATAAATACAGTCACTATATCAATTTCCGTAGAAGATACCGGCCCTGGAATTCCGGAAAGTGAGCAGGATCGAATTTTTGAACCTTTTTACCAAATTGATAACAATTCCATCAGCACGAATAGAGGTTCAGGACTTGGCTTGCCGATATGCAGAAATCTCTGCTCACTCATGCAAGGTTCCATCAGCGTTAATAGTGTACCGGGAGAAGGAAGCCGCTTTACTGTTGAAATCCCATTCGCACTTCCCCAGGCGGACGAAGAAAGCATGAGGGAAGCTGAACAATTGCTGACTGCCCATGAGACAGACTTTAGAATCATAAGCCTGGATACAGAAGAAGCAGCCGCTGATGAGATCAAATCAGCAGCTCGTTTTTGGAAAATACCTTTTTACTCCATAGATTCCCACACCTGCATCCTTGAAAAAGCGTTTCCCTTCCTTGAAAGCATCAATGTGGAAAACGTCTCGGAGAAAAAATCCACATCCGAGGAGGATACGACCTATACTGTAATAATTGCTGATACAGAAACTGCAGACAGTAAAACCGCGCCTTTCCTCCTGCAGCTTATGAAAAAAATAAAGAGCCGTATCATTTTCATTATTACGGCTCCGCGTTTCAGCACGGAAATTGTGCATTTTTTCGATGGATTACTTGGAATTGATTTTACACCATCCGGCTTCCTGCTGAAACCAATCAACCCGATCCTGCTTTTTAAAGAGTTTTATTCAGACCGTGATGACATTGAAAATGCCAAAAAGCAGCAGATTTCTGAAACATATACTAATAATTCACAAAAGATTAAAATCCTCGTGGTAGAGGATATCCTGATAAACCAGGAAATTGTACTCTATCAGCTTCAGGAGATAGGAGTTGAAGCTGAAGCAGCGAATAATGGAGCTGAAGCGGTAAAGAAAGTCAAAGATTCGATGTATGATGTCATTCTCATGGATTTAAAGATGCCGGTTATGGATGGGATTGAAGCCTCCCGTAGAATCAGACAGTTGGAAGACTCCCGAAAATCTGCAATTCCCATAATTGCAATGACAGCCAATGTACTGCCGGAAGAGAAACAAAGAAGCACAAAGTTCGGTATCAATGACTACATCATCAAGCCGATACAACCGAAAACGCTGTATCAGGCAATTATTAAACAGCTTCCGGATGCTGCAGGAGCTCAGCTGAAGAAGCAGCTATAGCCGGCTCAGCAAATTGAACATGAGCGGATATACAGAAAGCAGCTGTCGATTCCTCGAATCAATCCAGACACTTCCCAGCTATCGTCTCCAGATACGGCATCCCTTCCTGAGCTCCTTTTTTCTGAACAGAAAGCCCGGAAGCCCGATTCGCATAGCGAACAGCATCATCCAAAAGCATTCCACGAGAAAAACATGCGGCAAGAACTCCATTGAAGGTATCCCCGGCACCGGTAGTATCCACTACAAGATCACCTTCTGCAGGAACCTGATGTATAGCACCGTCGCAGTAATAGGCAGCCCCCTGACTGCCGAGGGTCATGATAAGCCGTTCTCCAGCCTCTTCAAACTGCTGATCCAAAGTTTTCCTATCAGGAAAAAGCAGAGCTGCCTCGTGTTCATTCGGCGTAATGTAAGCCGCTGACTGAATAATATCCCGAGCTGCATCATTATAGGGAGCCGGATTCAGAATAAGCGGAACTCCATGCTCCTTGCAGAATTTCGCAGTAAACAGTACTGATTCAAGAGGGATTTCCATCTGCAGCAGTACCACGGAAGCATTCCTGATAACATCCAGCTGCGTTTTCAGATAGTCTGGGCTGAGCAGGCTATTGGCTCCCGGTACAACAATAATCGTATTGTCTCCCTGGCAGACTGTGATCACAGCCAGACCGGTAGTACTGTCCTTAAGCCGAGCGCAGGATGTAATATCAACCCCGTTGCTGGACAAATTATCAAGTACCGCCGTTCCATCCGAGTCATCCCCTACACAGCCGATCATTCTGACATGAGCACCCGCGCGGGAAGCTGCTACGGCCTGATTCGCACCTTTACCGCCAAAAAAATTCTCCCGGGAACTGCCTAAAAGTGTCTCCCCAGGTTTCGGCCACCGCTCACTTGAGACCACGAGATCCATATTGATGCTCCCGACCACAGCAACATAGACATCATCACTCAAGTTTTCTTTGCAGTCATTGCCGTCTTTCCTGCTTGTATACCCTGCATCCTCTTCAGCCATGATATTCACCCTCTTGAATTCATTTTCAAACTTATGCTCAGGTATTTTACTGTGTAAATCTTCTCCCGTCAATCTTACTCTTGATCAGGGCTTACAGAATCCTCTTGATCAGGGCTTACAAATTAAGCTCAATATGCTCTCCATCCGTATCGTAGACGATCCACTCGCAAATATTGGTCACATGGTCAGCAAAGCGCTCGAGCCATCTCGCGATGAACAATAAGGAGGCCGCCTGCCGAATATTCTTTGTATTCTCTATTGTGTAGGTATAAAGTTCACGAAAAATCTGATCCCGCAGGTTATCCACTTTGTCATCCTGACCAGCAACCTGAATAGCCATATCCTTATCATAATGGGAAAAAGCAATCAGTGAATTGTGCAGCATCTCAACCCCGATTTCCGCCATTTTGGGAATATCTATGAGGGGTTTCATATACTTTTGATTGTATATCTCCTTGGTGACCTTCCCGATGTGTACTGCATGATCCCCCATGCGCTCAAGCTGGGTTACTACTTTCAGACTGGTAATCACATGACGCAGATCTCCGGCAACCGGCTGTTCCGTTGCAATTAAGACCGTCAATTTGTCCTCTATAGACAATTCAAAGTCATTGATTGCGTCATCACCGTCAATGACTTCCTGCGCTAGATCCGCATCTTTTTCAATCAGGGCCTTGATGGATTTTTCAATTTGTTCTTCCACCCTGGTTCCCATTCTGATCAGCTCGCGGTCTATCTCCTGTATCTTCTCAGTGAAATGATGTCTCTGCTGCATATATGCTCCTTACGTTTTTACTGCAGTAAAAAAACTACCTGAACTTTCTTGATGAACTTTCCAGATAATCTTTTTTAATGATCTTTCAGGCTATACCATATATACTCTGAAAAAATGAATTTTTTGTTAAATACCTGTTAGATATGTGTAAGTAACGTAAAAAAGGAGTCGTCCGAAACTCAACATGCTTCGAACTAACTCCCTCTTTCCATTTTTCTCATGCAGATATCTGGAACTTGAATTCCATATCTCTTATATGTTATTTGCAGAAACAGCTTATCAGCCTTTAACTGCCCCGGCAGTAAGTCCCATAATAAGGCTCTTAGCCGCGGTAAAAGTAAAAATAAAGGCTGGAATTGCAATAATTGTAGCCACAGCGGTTATCTTCCCCCATTCCGTTCCTGTATCAGTCAGGAAAAGAGAAACCGCTACCGGCAGGGTCCGGGTGTTCCTGTTTGTCAGCACCAGGGAGAGAATAAATTCATTCCATGATATGCGGAAAGTGAAAATACTAGCCACAGCTATACCTGGAGCGATCAGAGGCAATACAATTTTTCGAAACGTCATAAAATCCGAACACCCGTCGATTACCGCAGACTCTTCCAGCTCATGAGGAATTTCCATGACAAAAGTCCTCAGAACCCAGATATTGAAGGGCAGATTCAGCGCTATATAGACTAATATCAGCCCTATGCGCCCATTTGTAAGCCCTAAATTATTGTAAAGAAGGAAAACCGGTACTACTAGAATAACCGGAGGGATCATTCTCATGATCAGGGTCAGCACAACAATTGACTTTTTCCCATAGAACTTGAACCGAGCCAGAGAGTAGGCAGCCAAAGTCCCCGCCGCTACACTGAAAATCGTAGCCGTAAACGCTACAATAATACTGTTCATGAAGTACTTCATGAAGTTATTGGTAACAAGAACCTCTTTATAATTATCCAGGGTCGGTTTAAATACCCACTTAGGGGGGATACTGAAGGCATCAACAGGATACTTCAGTGAAGTTGAGACCATCTCGTATATGGGAAACAGGGATATAATGACAAATATGATGATGACTACGTAGCGGAATGTCAGTGACAGCTGTCTTCTTGTTTTAAGTGATGCCATGGTTTATCTCCCCTCCTTTTTCAAGCTGTTGATAATAAGAAAGATCGATAAGCCGATGATCAGCATGAGAAGAATAACGGCTACGGCAGAAGCCAGTCCCAGGCGCTGTCCAGTAAAAGCGACCTTGTACAGGTGCAGTGAAAGGACTTCTGTCGACACCCCCGGACCGCCGTTAGTCATATTGAAAATGACAACAAGACTCCTGAAAGCGTCTATGAGTCGTAATACCGCGGTGACACCAATGATTGAAGCAATATAGGGCAATTTCACCTTGAAAAGCATCTGCAGATAGTTTGCTCCATCCACGGTAGCAGCTTCAGAAAGATCCTTCGGTACACTCTGCAGTCCCGCCAGACAAAGAAGAAAAACAAAGGGAGTCCACTGCCAGACATCAGCAATGATGACCGAAATTAAGGCAATATCAGGATTTGAAAGCCACCCGACGGATTCAAAGCCGAGCACATTCAGGAAATAGTTGAATTTTCCATAAGACTGGTTGTACATGAATCGCCACATAACACCGACAACAACAGGCGCAACCATGATCGGCAGAATAAAAAGTGTCCTGAAGAGCCTGATGCCCTTCACGCCCTCTTCAAGCAGAAGAGCCAGAATGAGACCGGCTATAATCTCCAGAATTACTACACTTGCCGTGAATGTAATGGTAACTCTGACACTTGTCCAAAAATATTCATTGGCAAATAGCTCTAAATAATTCCGCAGACCGACAAAGGTCGGGCCCTTAGCAATATCCCGCATCTGCCATTGGAAAAAACTCAGCCGCAAGCCCGAAAGGATCGGAACCAGCAGGATGACAGCCATGATCAGGATGGCCGGAAACAGGAATAAGTACGGACTTTTTTTACTTCGTAAGGTATTTGTACTCACCGGATTCTCCTCATATAAAGGTATGAAGGGTACATGTAAAATTCACATGCTCTTGCACTGATTGGATCAATTATTCTGTAAGATAAGCTGGATGTAAACAGTTTATGAAAAATTTTCAGCCTGTCTGGCAGGAAAAAGTCTAAGAGCTGCATGAAATATCATAAAACCAGAAGACCTCAGAAAGGGAAAGAGGAAGAG
>JAIPFQ010000092.1:0-8970 GCA_021736605.1 Spirochaetales bacterium
TTCTTCATAATTATTCCTCCTCAGAAAAATCATTTCCTTTGTACTTTTTTACTTCTATAAGACTAAAGCCGCAAACACTCATAAAGGTTACATATGCGCTGCGAATTCGGCACATTTTTTTCGTATCCTGCATTATCGCCAAAATACAGGAATTACCTAAAAACAGGACCGGATACATCCTGCATTTACTTACATAATAACACATAATTCCCAGATGTGCCAAATTAGCAGCACAGCCGGTTTATAAAAAAAATATAGCCTTGAACTAAGTCTTATTTCCAAAAATTATCCATATACATTACAGTCTGAACAGTGCAGACAAACCCACTAAACCGCTTGTGCTGTCATCAATATTCTCAATATCTGACAGATCATCGAGCATATACATAAAATAAGCACCGACTGAAACATTTTCAAGCTTCAGGTCAGCTGACAATTTCAGATTGGAACCAATTTGAATAGGTTCTGTTTCATAATCAGGATCGTCAACTATAAGTGACAAAAAGTTAGGACCGACACCGATACCGAAATCGAAGAGGGCTACATTCAGGGAAACACCAATATCAAAAAAAGTGCTTAAGAATCCAATATCCCAATTTTCCCATTTATCATAGAAAGCAAGCATACTACCTTCAAGCATCCCCATTTCCAAACGGGCATCCAAGCCGTAATCAAAATCCTCTGCTTTAACATCTTCACCCCAGTTGGAATCAACTGCTTCATCAAAACTCAGTGTATCTTTGTACAAAGCCGTGGGGCCGATCCAGAATCCATCAGCAAAAGCTGCTGCCGGGAGCAGTATCAGTGCGGCTGCGATGAGCAGTATCATTTTCTTTTTCATGTTCACATATCTCCTTCATAGCATTAATTGGTTTACTAAAAATATTAACAAAGATTGTGCAAAAGTGTTACACTTTTTTTTATTTTCAGGAAAATTTTACTGAGCGTGCATTTTCTGCACACTTTTCACAGGTAAGTACCCGTAAAAAGAAAGCATACATATCATGATAATTGATTTTTACTGTGTGCAGTTTTTAACTGGGAATCACTTTTTTGGGGAAATATGCTACAATAGCAAAATGAGCCGAATTCGCAGCACAACTAATAAACTAAGTGCCCTTCTGTCAATTATCAGCCTTTCACTGCTCACCGGAAGCTGCTATATCCTTCAGCAGGGAAGCTCACTTATCGGGTACCAGATCCAGGCTGAAAAGAACAGCAAACTTACGGCATCCAAAGACACCACTCCTGAAGTGAAAGCTTTCCTTAAGGAAGTCGAGCAGATCACAGCTTTTGCGCAGGAAGAGTTGGGGCTGGAAGCATCAAAAAACTACACCAAGTATGTAGAGATTGACAGGAAGTATCTTGCGGCGGTAGTCTCTGCGGCGGAGGAGCTGGATCTGAAGCAGCACACATGGTCATTTCCAATTGTCGGGGAAGTTCCGTACAAGGGATTTTTTCAAGCTGAGAAAGCCCATGGGGAAGCAGAGAAGCTGGAGGAGCGCGGCCTTGATACGTGGATAAGCGCTGTTGACGCATTCAGTACCCTCGGTTTCTTTAAGGATCCGCTCTACTCGTACATGATCGATTATTCACCTTACCGACTTGCCAACCTGCTGGTTCACGAGCAGACGCACAGCAGCATCTGGGTGAAAGATCACAGCACCTTCAATGAGGAACTAGCGTCATTTATCGGTGATGAGGGAGCTGAACTTTTTATTCTGCGCCGTTTTGGCAGCACCTCAGATGAATACCAGGGGATATTCGCAAAGGAAGCCGACAGAAATCAGTTCCGCAGTGATATGGCGAAGTTGAGAAATCGGCTGGAGGACATTTACAGCTCAGAAGAGTCCGATGAAATAAAACGTCGGGAAAAAGCAGCTGCTTTCGCCGAATTCAAGTCCGATTTTGCCGATGCGTATGCATCAGCATATCAAACAGATGCTTACAAGGCGGTATCAGAACTTCCTATTAACAATGCTTACGTCACCATAAACGCAGTGTATTTTTCTCAGGATGATATATATCAGCGTTTCCTCCAGTTCTGCGACGGAGATATCAGAAAAATGATTAGCCTGCTCAAACCGCTGGACGGCACTCGCAGGGATCCGAAGGCTTTTATGGAGCAGCTGCTGAAAGAGCACTAGGGTGGTGCTATTTCGGCACATTCTCTCTGACAAAGATTCCGCAAACCTCAATATGCGTTGTCTGCGGATACATATCAAAACCGGCAAACTTTTTCATCACATACCCTTGGGAAGCGAGGCGGGCGGTATCCCGAGCGAAGGTTACCGGGCTGCAGGAAACATAAGCGATCTCCTGGGGGCCCCATCCGCAAATCCGCTTCAGAGAGTACTTGTCGATGCCCGTCCGAGGCGGATCAAGAACAAGGCGGGAAATTCCCCGAAACGGCTTTTTCCGTCGACTCCAACTTTCCACGGACTGAGTTACATACTGCGTCCGCTCACTCGTGTTTGTTTCTGCGAGGCGCAGGCATTTTTTGTCCTGCTCCACTGCCGCGACTTTTTCATACCGGTCTTCCAGAAAGGCTGAAAAGAGCCCCACACCTGAATACAGGTCCACCGCCGTCCCGGGTGAACGCCTTTCAGCTGCCGTCGCCTCAGCCCCCTTTTCCCCCGAATCTTGGTCAGCCGCCGCATGAGAAACATTCCAAAGCTTTTCAAGATCACAGGAGACCGGCTCAGTCACCATCGAAACCAGAGGAGCAAGCAGATCGGTGTTGGACTGAAAAAAGACCCTTCCATCGACGTGGAGTTTCTTCACCCGGCCGCGGAGGTCCTCTGCATGTATGTACGTCGGGGTATCATCAAAGCTGATGCCTCCGTCTCCGGCAAACCCTGCTGCCTGATGTGCCGAATCAGCATCACTCCCTGCGGAATAATTCAGCAGTTCATCAACTCTCTGCTCCGCAAAATACCGTGCAAAATCGGGGTGCGCTACGGGACAGTCTTTTACTGTCACTAGTCTAGTGCTGTTTCTTTCCAAAAAGCCTAAACCCTTCCCTTTTTCAAGATGAATTCGTACGCGCCGTCGATAGTTCCACGCGTTCCCCTGATAAAAGGGAATCTCTTCAGCTGGTGTATCGGCATACAGCCATTTCTTGCTGAATATGCGCTCCATTGCATCCTTCATGATTTGCTGCTTCATGATACGCTGGCCTGCAAAGCTCACGTGCTGGAAGTCACATCCGCCGCAGATACCGTAATAGGGACATGGTGCTGCGGTTCTGTACTCCGAGGGTTTTTCAATGGCTTGAATTCTGCCTTCTGAGTAATCTTTTTTCTCGTTGATTATGTCTACTTCAAGAACTTCCCCAGGGAGAGCTCCGTCTACAAAGAGGACTTTCCCGTTCACTCTTGCGAGGCCTTTGCCATGGGGGATGATTTTTTCAATTGTTACTTTCACGTTTTTTATTGTCCTTCTCAACCGGAAGTGATACTGTCATCGGTTAGGTAGTATGTGTGCTGCGAATTCGGCACATTTCAGTTCAGCACAAAACTGAACTCCGTTACTGTGTTACCATAATAGCAAGAATCTCCTTGTCTGTCTTCTCCATCCCTACAGACCCGATTCGTGCCAGATTTCTGATACTCTCCTCTACGTCCTCTTCAATAATTCCTTCATCTGCTGTTATGACACTTCCATTCACTGCGAGGACAGCGGCCCTCACTCCGGCTTCAACCATGGAAGCAATTTTCATCGCGCAGCCAGCTTTTGCGCCGTCACAAATGATACCGGCAGCATCACCAATGACATTTTGAATCGTTCCGGTAATGGCTTCCAGCTCTCCGCCCATGAGAAAAGCCGCTCCGCAGCCCGCTGCTGCTCCGGCGGTTACGGCACCGCAAAGGGCGCTCAAGCGACCCATATCGCGTTTCATATGAATCGCCAGTAAATGACTCAAGGCTAAGGCACGAATGAGCTGATTCTCATCGGATCCAAGGTATTCTGCGGCAGCCACTACAGGAAGGGTCGCCGTGATTCCCTGGTTTCCGCTGCCTGAATTGGTCATTACCGGCATCATGCAGCCGCTCATCCGCGCATCGACAGCGCCTGCGGCGAGTTCTACGGCAGAAGTCATCATGTTTGCAGAAAGTATTCCTTGTGCGGCCTGCTCACGGACGACTTTGCCGACGCGCATGCCGTAATCGCCGGAAAGTCCCTCTTCGGCAATGGCACGATTCATTTCTGCGCCACGCAGGACAAAACGGATTTCTTCGGGATCAGCGTGACTGACAAATTCGTATATGGATCGCACGGAACTTTCCTGATCCGTCTTTTCTGAGGCTTCCTTCATTTCAGGGCTGCTGCTTTGTTTTTTCCTAGGGTTCTGCTGCGAATTCGGCTCTTCAGCCTGGAAAATTGTATCATCATCGATGCTGATACTCACTACATGCGTATGTTCATGGGCAATTACTACACGCCCCCTGTGACCTTTCCAGCTTATTTCTACCTCAACATAGAGTTTTTCAGGACCTTCGTACATGCTTGTTGTTATGATTTCGCGCTGAACAATCGTTTTTGCCTGCTGAATGTCATCTGTGGTCACAGTGCCAAGCACTTCCAGTCCCTTTTCTGCATCTCCGCCGCAGAATCCCATGGCAGCTGCTATCGGGATCCCCACCATTCCGGTTCCCGGCACGCCCACCCCCATGGCATTTTTGATGATATTTTCGCTCAGTTTCAGATGTATGCTTTCAAGGTATTCACACCTGCTTTTCACGCTGGAAGAATTTTTGGAAGATCCGGATGGTGAAATCTTCAATTTTTCTTCAAGCTTTTTACGGGCTGATGCCGCCGCAAAGGCGATTGCTATGGGTTCTGTGCATCCTACTGCTGGGATTACTTCATTATGAAGCTGTCTGGTATAAAAGTGTATCTTGTTCATAGGTTCATTCTCAAAAACTCCTGGGGAAAAGTCAATATATGGAGGGTGAATTTGTTGCAACTTGTTGCGCTATTTGTGCTGCCAATTCGGCACATTTTTTCAGATGCTTTCCCCAATACTCAGCTTTCATGTTCTGAGTCCTTTTTCTTAGATAAAAGATCTGAGCAGATATGCAAATCCTATTCCGATGTAGTTTCCTATCACCCAGCCGGCAATCCCTGCAATCATACCGGACATAATGACTTCCTTGTTTTTTATTGCAGCAGCGATAACGGGAACAAAGGGGGGCGAATAAATAAGTGCTGTTGCAGTAATGAGATGAGTGTCGCTGTCTACATTAAGGATTTTTGAGAAAATAATATGCAGGATGGATACAGCAATGAGCAGAACGGCAACATAGAATATCATGATAGGGGCTGTGCCGGCTAATTCGCGAATATCAGCCATGGAACTGACTACGAGGGAGAAAACCAGGAGCAAATAATACCCCAGTTGGAACGTGAAAGCTATGCTGCGAATTCGGCGCACAAAAGAACCGGCAACACCTAAGCTTGTGATAATTAAAATTGCAGTCACCGTTGAAATTGTCTGAGGTACAATCATACTGATTCCGCCGCCTACAGCTAAAATAGCAGCTGAAAGTCCGAATGCTGCAGCTAGGGGTTTCAGGTGAAGCTTTCTAAAGCCGGAAAAATCATTTTTCATGGACTGCGAAAACCGCTCCATCTCGCTGCTGTCTTGTAAATTCCATGTTGTTTCATTCTCGGACAACCTTGCTTGAGATTGAAAGCGGTCGCTTTTTCCAGCTTTCTCTGCGGAGGCCTGCTGATATTTCGGCAGGATTCGTCTCAGGAGACGCGGCATGGCGGTCAGGAAAATCAGCAGCAGGAGCGCTCCATCAATGACATCTGAAGCATGCACGGCAACATATTGAGTTGAATTTATATCCAGCGCTGTGCCAATGGCAGCAAGATTCGGTGTGCCACCGGTGTAGCAGCCGATGAGCATCCCGGCGACTTTCCAGGCTTCTCCGCCGATAAGTCCCTTCATGAGGAAAAAAACAATCAGCGAACCCAGCAGAACGGCTATCAGAGCACCGAAAAAAGCCTTCATGAGCACCGGCGTCTGTCTTCTCCAGCCATGCAGGTCCATGGAAAAGAAAATCAGCGGCAGCGCCAGGGGAATTACGATGGTGGTCAGGAGGTCCTGTATCTCTGCAGCATTGCTTGGGAGAACGCCGATATTTCCCAGGATGATGCCTAAGCCATAGCAGATCACTATTCCGCCGATTTTATCGATCAGCTTGAAGCGGCTGCTGCCCCACATAACCGCTGCTGGTACGATAAAGAAAAATGCTATCCAGAGAGCTGTTGTCATAACTCCTCCCATTAGTTGTGCTGCGAATTCGGCGCTTCATTATTGCCATGTGCCGAATTCGCATCACAACTAAGATTTCAAGAATCGTCTCGCCGCAAGAATCTCCTTCAGCCCATCCTTGACAGCGCTTGTTTGTGAACTTGAACGTTTGATCTGTTCCCTGAGGAAAATCCCGAGATTCAGCAGCCCCACAAATTCGCCATTTTTCTGTGATTCATTCCAATCCGCAAGCTCAAGCAGATCATCATAAAAATTAAAAATCTGTCGATACCGTTCATGAATAAGTATTTTCGGAGCGCACACATGAAGCGGCATAGCGGCAACACCATTCAATTCCAGAATCTTGAAATTTCCATCGAAGATATCTTCATGGGTACCGCCCCGGATATCGAAGCGGCCGTAGTACAAACCGGCATAGGGGCTTCCATCCTTGCCTTGGAGGATATGGTCATTGATGAGGTTTTCGAGCTTCTCTACTTCCGCAGGGTACTTTTGTAGATCGAGGGGTATGATTTCAGTGCCGAACACCAAGGCGGCGACATCTGAGAGCGGCTGAACTTTTCCCTGAGGAACAATTTTTTCGAGAACATGCTGCTGCAGATTTTCAGTGATCAGTGTTTTTTCCTTAGGAGAAAGATCTGTTTTCTGCAGCAGTTCAGCGGTGGTGCCGGTTCCATCCCCAACTACCCGCGGTATTTTTCTCCAGACCACATGATTTACGTTCATACGATCCTGCTTTACATTGTAGCGAAAGGTGACAGCATATTCCTCCGGGCCGTCGATGACTTCCTGGATGAGGAAGGGTTCATCAATCATGTCTAAATACACGTACAGGTCTTTCATGGTGAAGACCTTTTTTACGTTGGCTGATCGCTCACCCTTGTCGGGTTTACAGATGAGCGGGTGTTCGGGAAATGTGAAATTCGCATCTCTTAGCATTCGAGCGAGGTCCTGGCGGCTTAGATCGGGTTCACAGTACAGGGTTTCGGGGAGGAAGTCGGGGGAGAGGTGGGTATAAATTTCACTTTTCGAAGCTCCCATGAGTCCGCCCAGTCCTCCCATGCCGGGGTTAACGGCGCTGATCTTCTTCAAGTCTCTTTTGTACCGGTAGAAGAGCGGAAAGTACTGCAGAGGCCATGGAAGCCGCTCCCAGGCGGTGTCAGGATCGGTTTCCTTGCGTTTTTCAATAAGGTACTCAACCAGGATAATTGCTGCAGAGGTTTTTTCGCCTTCTTTTATGGCTTTCTGATATGCTGTCTTAAGTTCCGTATAGTTGCTGACCATATATATTTATACGATATGTTCAACTCATTGTAAACCTCCGCTGTGCTGCGAATTCGGCACATATAACGGCTTCCTCTTTGCCGCCCGGCTGTGCATCTTGCACTTGAGCATGGCTGCTGCTTTTTATATGCACCTGAAGCTGCTGCTGAACAGGCTTCAATCCAGCAGATATGCTTGCTTCACTTCAGCAGGGAGGATTAAAACCAACAATCCAACTAAGCAGTGGATTCTTTCTCCGAGACGTTTTCCACATTTTCTCCGAAACCAGCCAGCCATCGCCCACCCAACCAACAACCCAACTAAACCCAACCCTAACCATGCACCCTATATAACCCAAGTAACGAACCAACTACCCAACTACCCAACTAATAAACAAACCAACAAACCAACGGATTGCTTCACTCCAGCAGGTAGGCAGGGATCGCATGGTCATCTCCTTTGAGGGCTGAGCGGTAGCTGCGTGTCCAGACGAGCCGGTCATGTTCGGCCAAATCTACATGAGAGAGGAAAAAGCGCCGCTTTAGCATCACCCCGCGTAAATCGATGACGCAATCTCCGCTGATGCCTGCCAAATCCGCGTGGGAGCGGAAGGTTCGCTCCTTAACCCGATGCGGATTCAGGAAATTGTGGCGGTACAAGTAGATTTTCAGGCGATTGTTCTGATCGTTGACATTTCGGCCGAAGCACATGGTTTCAGCGAAGTGTTCGGGCATGTCCTTGGTGATTTGGCGGTCGAGGTAGTTGACCGGGAAGAGGGGGTTTTTGGTGCCGCGGAAATCTTTTCCCGAAATTCTACGGTGCGAAAGGGGTTTTTCGGTGAAGCGCTTCAGGTGCTTTATCATCATGCGGCGGACACAGGAGGGGTAGACGGGGTGCTTGTCCGTAAAGAGAGTGAGGCGCTTCAAGGTCATTCGCTGATGGAGGTCGCTGAGGATTTCGCACATCCGGTCAAAGCCCTTTCTCATCGCGCCTTTGGGAACCACACCCGGGAATTGCTTCATCCTCAGGAAGGCGCGCTGCCGCTGTTTATCGGTCATGCGCCCCTTCCGCTTCAGCGGGGAGTACGTCGCCGCATACACAAATTCCGAATCCTCCCCCACCAGCAGATTATAATCCACCGGAAAATCCTGACTGGTGCAGAAGGTCTGAAAGCCGTCAGCCGCCAGATCCTCCTGCAGTCGAATCAGCGCGAGAATTTTTGCCATGAAAGCCGTAATCTGCCGAGCCAGCACCCCGATCCGATGCCTCAGCAGCCGGTACGAGCAGCCGAAAATCCCGCAGATCCCCCTGAGCGAATTCTTCTTTCCGAGCTCCTCAAATATCTCCCCCACATCAACGTCCCGATGCGCGTGATAGGTCAGCTTGAACGTATTGCTGCAGAACCACCTGCCGCAGAGGCT
>JAIPFQ010000093.1:0-8768 GCA_021736605.1 Spirochaetales bacterium
GTACATAATGATAATCCCCAAATAGTCTCTGCAGTGGTTCGAGCAGGTGCTCCAGTTAATGAAACAGATAAACAGGGGAATACCCCCCTTCTGCTTGCGGCTAAGCATAACAAATCTCCCGAAGTTATTACCATGCTGACAGACTTAGGTGCTGATATAAAAGTGCGAAATAAAAAAGGTGAGAACCCGCTATTTCCTGCCTTTACTAATCCTAATTCATCAATTGTTGAAACGCTCATAGAGCTTGGTGCTGATGCTGATGCTCGAGATATCAACGGCAGGACTGCACTGATGTTCGCTTCGGAAAATATTGATAATCCTCAGCTTCTCAAGGCATTAATATCCGCAGGTTCTCCTGTTCAAGCCAGGGATAAGCATGACTACTCAGCCTTGATGTACGCTATTGAAAGCAATAGTAAAGAAATTGCCTCTCTGCTCATTGATGCTGGGGCAGATGTGAATGCTCTTGACTCGTCTCATGAATCTTCTTTACATCGGGCAATAAAACTGAACAGGGAAGCTGATATTATTGATTTGCTGATTGATTACGGAGCAGATGTGAATTTAAGGGGTGCTCAGGATTTAACTCCCTTAATGTATGCTGCAAAATACAGCGATAATCCCAAACTGATTACCCTGCTTGTTGAAGCAGGTGCCCAGGGCAATGCCGTTGAAGCAAATGGGAAAACTGCCTTTGACTATGCCCGAAAAAATGATGCGCTCATTTATACTAAGGAGTACTGGCTCTTGAATGATTTGCGCTACGGAAAATAACGAATTCCATTTTCTTTCTTATTCTTCTTGAGCCGTCCCCGACTGGACGGCTCTTTTTTTAATGAAAATTTACGAACCTATTCTGCTGTGTGCAGGGCCATATCTCCCGGCCGAATCCATCCTTTAGCACGCATAATTTCGCTGGTAAGCAATGCAATGATTGCGGGTAAAGCAAAATGCAGTATGACCACTTTCCAGAGGGAATCAATTCCCATGACTTCGATAGAAGCAAACTGGCCAACCAATCCGCTGGTTCCCATTCCAGCTCCAATACGGTTATTTTCCATTTTTAACCAGACCGTTGAAACTGGTCCAAGTATTGCTGAAGCAGTAATTGCAGGAATCCAGATTCTCCAGTTTTTTATTATATTCGGAATCTGAATCATTGATGTACCGAGACCCTGACTGATAAGTCCGCCGAAACGGTTTTCTCTGAAGCTTGCACAGGCAAAACCAATCATCTGGGCAGCACAGCCCACCGTGGCGGCACCAGCTGCAAGTCCGTTGAGACCAAGGGAAATGGCTATTGCGGCACTGCTTATGGGGAGTGTGAGAATCATTCCCATAAAAACAGCAATAAGTATACCCATTGGAAAAGGATAGAGGGTTGTCAGATAGTTGATGAAAGCTCCGATAGCAGCCATCATAGCTGCTACCGCAGGGGCCAGGAGGATTCCGGTTATGCCTCCAATGATTATGGTACCGGCAGGAACAAGGATGATATCAATTCTGGTTTTTCCTTGAATAAGTTTTGAGAACTCGGCCCCAATGAGAGCAGCTAAAAGTGCTCCGACAGGCTCTCCGATAGCTAATGCAGCGGAAGCGCCGCCGTCAGCCATCACCATAGTCCCTGCTCCCAGTGCACCGGTAATTACGGAAGCAAATACACCTAAAGGTGAAGCATGCACAGAATAGGCAACGCCTGCTCCGATGGCAGGACCCATCATATATTGTGCAAACTGCCCGAAATCCGCTAACAGATCCCAATTTGTATAAATTCCGACTTGCTTGAGTATGAGTCCGATTATCAGGGAACTGAAAAGCCCCTGCGCCATGCCATTCAGGACTCGTATGCTATAGTCTTTAAATGCCGCCCCGCGTCCGCCCATGCGCTTTTTCTCCTGTACGTTTACTGCAATTCCCGTCTTAAAATTGCATTTTCAGTCTTAGAACTTTTTTTCCCGTTTTTACTGTTTTCAACTGATTCACATTCCAGCTTAATCACAATTCATTTTCAGGGCTCAAGCACCCTGTAGAGAAAAAACACTATAGTTTGTATTCAGCTTCAGGAAACCTGAGGGTAGCAAAATAATCATCCATAGTTTCTGCCCTTCGGATGAGTTGAATAGAGCCGTCAGTCTTCAAGAGCAGTTCAGCTGATCTCAGTTTTCCGTTATAGTTGAATCCCATAGAATAGCCATGGGCTCCGGCGTCATAAATAGCTAACAGATCACCCTCTGCAACTTCAGGAAGTTTTCTATCTATGGCGAATTTGTCATTGTTTTCGCAGAGCGATCCGGTGACATCGTAGGTATGATCCAGAGGAGCCTCCTCCTTTCCTAATACGCTTATATGGTGATAAGCTCCATAAAGGGCGGGACGCATCAGGTTTGCCATTGATGAATCCAAACCAACGTAATCTTTATACTTTTTTGCCACGTGTCTGACCCTGCTGACTAAGTAACCGTAGGGCCCGGTTATCATACGACCGCATTCAAATACAATTTTCAAGGGATCCAGACCTGCGGGAACAATGAGTTCATCGTAAATTTCCTTCATTCCCTTGGATACGGCATAGAGATCTACTGGTTCATCTTCCAGTTTATAGGGGATGCCGATGCCGCCGCCCATATTGATAAAATCCAAGGTAATATCCAGTTCATTTTTGAGGCGAACTGCCAATTCAAAAAGCATCCTTGCAGTTTCTACAAAATACGTTCCATCAAGCTCATTGGAGGCCACCATGGTATGCAGGCCGAAGCGTTTCACCCCTTTCTCCTTCATTATTCTGTAGCCTTCCATGATTTGCTCAGATGTAAGCCCATATTTTGCTTCTGTAGGTTCGCCGATGATAACATTACCCGTTCTAGCTTTACCGGGATTATATCTAAAACAGATCAGTTCAGGGATACCGGAACTCTGCTCAAGAGTTTTGATATGGCCGATATCATCGAGGTTGATAATTGCCCCCAAGTTTTCAGCCTTGATGAACTCCTCCTCCGGGGTATCGTTTGAGGTGAACATAATCTCTTCACCTGACAGACCAATGGCATCAGAAAGTACCAGTTCCGGTTCAGAACTGCAGTCAGCACCAAAGCCCTCTTCCTTGAGGATGTTCATGATAACAGGATTGGGACAGGCTTTCACAGCAAAGTAGTTCTTGAATTCATGAATCCAGGAGAAAGCATCATTCATGGTCCTGGCTTTATCCCTAATTGCCGCTTCATCATAGATATGAAACGGAGTTCTGTAAGATTCCGCAATTTGCTCTATTTTTTCCTTTGTAAAGGGAAGACTCTTTTTACTCATTTTTTTAACCTTTTTTTCAGTATTTATACTATCTTCTTGTATTACAGATTCAATTGTTTTTTAATACTTTCAACCGCGGCTTGAACATCTTCACGGTGCCCGAAGGCGCTGAGCCTGAAGAAGCCTTCTCCGGCGGGTCCGAAACCGACCCCTGGTGTACCGATAACCCATGCTTCGTGGAGGAGTTTATCAAAAAATTCCCATGAAGTAAGTCCTCCTGGCGCTTTCAGCCAAAGATACGGAGCATTATCGCCTCCATATACTTTAAGACCAATACTCTGCAGTCCTTCACGGATAATCCGGGCATTCTCCATGTAATACTCGATCAGCTGCCTGCTCTCTTTTAATCCCTCTTCAGAGAGAACTGCCATTCCGCCTCGCTGCACAATGTTTGAGGCGCCGTTAAAGAATGTTGTCTGCCGGCGGAACCACATGGTGTTGATTTCTCCGGGTTTACTATCCTCAACTACAAGGTCCTTGGGAACAATCGACCAGCCGAGCCGTACTCCGGTAAAGCCGGCAAATTTTGAAAAACTATTGATTTCAATTGCACATTCCTTCGCGCCGTCAATTTCGTATATTGATTTGGGAAGACTCAAATCTGCAATATATTCTGAGTAGGAAGCATCAAAAATAATAACGGCTTTGTGTTCCCGCGCATAATCCACAAAGCGTTTCAACTGTTCTTTGGTCGCCACAGCGCCAGTCGGGTTGTTGGGACTGCAGAGATAAATCATATCCACATGCTGTTCCGGCGGGTTTGGAATAAAGCCGTTCTCTTCACTGCAGGGCATGTATACAAAGCCTTCATACTCTCCAATATCCTTGTTAAAAAATCCGGAACGCCCGGCGATAACATTGGTATCTACATAGACAGGATAAGCTGGATCTTGAAATGCCACTACGTTTTCATCACTGAAGATTGACTGAATATTTCCGGAATCCGGTTTAGCTCCGTCGCTGACAAAAAATTCATCCATATCCAGGGAAACACTGCGTTCAGCGTAAAATTCTGTCAATTTTTCACGCAGGATTTTTTCACCCTGCTCATCTCCATATCCTGTATATGTTTCTGGAGATCCTAGGCGTTCCACGCCTTCTTTAAGTCCCTCCAGAACAGCGGGGGTCAAGGGTTCAGTGGTATTTCCAATCCCCAGCTTTCTGATTTCAGCTTCCGGGTGCTCTTGCTGAAATGCCCGGGTTCTCCTGCCAATTTCAGGAAAAAGGTAGCCTGCTGAAAGTTTTCGATAATTTGCATTAATTCTTGCCATACTCTATTACTCCGTTTTACGTTTATCTAATTCTATCTTTTCTATTTAATTCTATCTTTTCTATCTTTTCTATTTTCCTGCCATTCTACTGTGAAATAAGTAATAATTTTACATCAGCGCGAGGTACCCCACTTACTAGTGTACACAGCTTACTGATACAGCAATTTTTATCCAGTCTGCATAAACTGTAATTTTCAGCCAATTGTATGGGAGTGAAGATTTTTTTTCAACACCCCGTTATAGAATCCTGAAGTAAAGAGAACGGACCCGAAATTCGGATCCGTTACAATTTCTGATACGATATCTTCTGGAGTATTCTTCTCTGTACGATTTCTTCAGAATATCTATTTTTCCCGTTTTTTAATGTCTAAACCATCCAGGGATGCAATAACAGCTTCTCTATGCTCTTCTGTTGAGAGAGAACACATGGGCAGCCTGAATTTTTCCTGACACCATCCGCTGTAAGCCATAGCTGTCTTTATGGGAATCGGATTGGTTTCAATAAAACAAGCTTTAAATAGAGGATTCAGCTTAGCCTCCATCTCTTTAGCTGTCTTGAGATCACCATCCAAAGCAGCATGAACCATAGTTCTCATATGTTCCGGTACTAGATTCGCCGCTACAGAAATAACTCCATCACCTCCGGCTTCAATGAGTTTTACTGTCATATTATCATCACCGGAGAGAACTAGAAATTGATCGTTCCGTCCTGCAATAACTGACTTCATCTGGTTCAGATCTCCAGAAGCTTCTTTAACGGCAATAATGTTTCTACAGTCATTCATCAACCTGATCGCAGTTTCAGTTTCCATATTAACTGCTGTACGCCCTTTAATATTATAAAGAATACAGGGAATGGAAACTGCATCGGCAATTGCCTTAAAATGGTGATAAAGACCTTTCTGCGTCGGCTTATTGTAGTAAGGATTAACCAGAAGAACTGCATCTGCTCCAGATGCTTCTGCATGCTGAGAAAGTCTCACTGCTTCGCTGGTTGAATTACTTCCGGTTCCGGCAATCACAGGAACCCTCCCCTCGGCAAACTTCACAGTTAACTCAATAACGTGATCATGCTCCTGATGCGAAAGCGTGGGGCTCTCCCCTGTTGTTCCACAGGGCACTAAACCGTCTACCCCTGCTTCAATCTGGTGTTCAATAATCTGCTGAAGCGCCCAGACGTCCACATCGCCATTCTCTGTAAATGGGGTAATTAATGCTGTATGTAATCCTCTGAATCTTTTTTCCATCGTATTAACTCCTTCCTTCTATAATTGTTTCCATCATGTCATCTATACCGTAAAATCCTTCTTTTCCAGCAATCCACTCTGCTGCAAGAACGGCTCCTTCGGCAAATCCATTTCTATTTCTTGCCGTATGCGTCAGCTCAATACTATCCACATCGCTGTCAAATACTACTTGATGGGTTCCCGGGACTTGCCCGCCCCTTGTAGATGATACATGAAGCTCCGATTGTTCTATGGGTCGGTAAAGGGCATCTGTAACCAGAGTATCTTTTCGATCCAGCTCTTTAAGCAGTATATTGCCCAGCATATTTGCAGTACCTGATGGGCTGTCCGCCTTGAATTTATGATGTGTTTCGTGAACCATAGCATCATATGCATCGAAATTATTCATGATATTTCCGGCTTTTCGTACCATGTGGAAAAAGATATTAACTCCCAATGAGAAATTTCCTGACCAGATCATTCCCATGGAGCTCTCCTCCACAATTTTTTTCACTTCATCCATAGTTTCATACCATCCGGTTGTTCCCATGACAACATTAACTCCAAGATCACAGAATCGAACAATATGATCCACTGCAACGTCGGGCACAGAAAAATCAATGACCGCATCTACGGAATCCTTAATATTCTCTTCTATACTTTTTGCAGTAACTACCTCATCCTCTAATACAGGATCAATTATAACGGGAACCTCATGTCCCCGCTCCAGGGCTTTACTCCGTATAAGGTGCCCCATTCTGCCGTAACCGCAAATACCTATTCTCATACTCTTTCTCCATTCTTTTTATTAAACAACAATTTAGCATAATTATAACATTTTGTCTATATAATAACATTATGTTTTCATAATAACTAGTTTCTGGGGAATCATCATGATGACAAAGTTAACGATTTTTTTACCTTTCTCAGTTCTGTGATCAGTCCACATCATCTAAGACAGCATATGATGAAGAATGAACTGCAGAAAAAAAGAGGAGATGATACAAGATAAGATGAAAAACGAGTCCTTATCAGGGGATCTGCAAACGCAGATCAATTTCCGGGACCTCGTTGTGCAGTCCAAGAAGTTCTTGTGCAAGAATATTTTCAGGCAGCATTCTCATGCTTATATTTTCTGGTTTGAGCTGCTGGATAGTAATACTCGTTAAATTATCAGGATTTCCTTTGAAGACAACTCTTCTATGCACAAAACTGTCCTTCTCAATGTAGACTGTATCCCACCCGCGGGTTGTTAAAGTACCAAACCCATACGGCTCAAATTCATTTCCCTCGGCATCAAAAGCATGTACGGTGGTTTTAAGGAAGTAGATGGTTCCGTAGGCATGGTTCTCAAGCCTGAATTCTATATCAAAGAGTTCTTCATTATCCCAGAAATTAATTTTTTCCTTGATATCAGTTAAAACAACATCAATTTTACCGTCATTACCAATGAATTCATACCTGCCGTCTTCGTAGAGCACAAGCTGAATACCCTTTGGTGTCAAGACCTGACTTTCTGCAGCTGCAGAAGATACAATCATCAATCCAATAATTATGCCGAATACTAATTTCTTCATAAAATGCCTGTATACCCCAAAAAATGTTAAAAATCTTCGTGCTGCGTTCTGATATAGCGCGTATCTTCAGCCAAAGGCGTATCAAACATAGACCTGATCGCAGCAAGGGAAAAAGTACCTATAATACTATCTGCATCTATTCTGTAAACGCCATCGGAATTTCCATTAGCGCAGTCATGGTCATCGATACCCCCATCGCCGGCAAGTTGAGTACGCTTCCCAACTGCTGCAGGGATTTGGAAACTTTTTTTATGATCTCCCCGATCAGCTCTCTCCCCGTTATTCTCTTTTTCTCTCTCTTTCCAGTCAGTAAGAGCCAAAATTTCATGACCAGTATCAAAAACCCTTTTTATGCCTTCAATTAAGGGGGAGTTTACATCAATAAATGGAAGCCTTCCTGCCTCTTCAGAAGAAAACTGCGACTTTCTCAAGGGGGTATAAACAGATCCGACGGCTTCAACATTCAGGAATGAGGAAAAATTTCTGCTTACGAAAAACGTTTCAACAAATGGAGTTCTCGGATCGAATAACATCTCCTCTCCGCTGTCTATCTGTTCTATAACTCCCTGGTTTAATAAGGCAATACGAGTTCCCAGCCGCATAGCCTCTTTAATATCGTGGATAACAAAAATAATTGTCTTCTGCAGCACTTCATGGATTTTCTTCATCTCAAGCTGAAGTGTTTATCGAGTGATTTCATCTACGGCTCCGAAGGGCTCATCCATCAGCAGTATTTCCGGATCTGCCGCCAGGGCACGCGCAACTCCAACTCTCTGCTGCATAAAAACTTCCCTTCTTACTCAACTAAAGATAGTATACAGAAGAGAAAGAGATATTGCAAACTCAAACGCCGAGAACTGGAGAATTAAATAGATAGTAAGAAGGGCTATGGAAGAAAGCTCTCAGCCAAAACCTCAAACACTTCCTGAAGATCGTAAAGCAGCAGTTCCGCATACATATCAATGGGGGTAGACATATTATTGATGATGACTACGCGCCCGCCATTCCGCAGGGTATACATCGGAAGGGAGGCCGCCGGCTGCACCAGTAATGTCGAGCCGAGCACCAGCAGCAGGTCCGCACGGGAAGCCGATTTGACGGCGTCACTCAATGCTTTCTGAGGAAGACTCTCCCCGAAAAATGTAATTTCCGGCTTCAGCACCCCGCCGCATTCATCACAGTGAGGGACCGTATCCCTCCGAACCTTGGGGATAATCTCGTCAAAGGTGTATCGCTTACCGCAGGACATGCAGTGGTGGAAAAACGGTGAACCATGAATTTCCATAATTTTCCTGCTTCCCGCCCGTTCATGAAGCAGATCTATATTCTGGGTGATGACTCCGCCGTTGAGTTTACCTGCCTGCTCCATCGCAGCAAGGACACGATGTACA
>JAIPFQ010000094.1:0-8752 GCA_021736605.1 Spirochaetales bacterium
TTCCTTTTTCCCGCGAGTTATACATTGAGCGGGATGATTTTATGATTGATCCGCCGAAAAAGTACTTTCGCCTGGCTCCGGGGCGTGAAGTTCGATTAAAACATGCCTATTATATTACTTGCGTTGATTATAAAACCGACGACAAGGGTGAAGTTCAGGAAATCATCTGCACCTATGATCCGGCTTCACGGGGAGGCTGGACAGACGACGGCAGAAAGGTTAAGGGCACCAGTCACTGGGTATCCGCCGCTCATGCTTTTGAAACTGAAGTCCGTATGTACAGTACGCTGTTCAGCAGTGAGAATCCTGGCGAAAAGACAGGTAATTTTCTTGATGATATTAACCCTGAGTCTATTCAGATTCTCAAGTCCTGCAAGCTGGAGCCTTCCTTAATGGAGAAACAGCCTGGTGAGCATGTGCAGTTTCTGCGAAAAGGCTATTTTACTGTTGATATAAAAGATTCCTCTCCCGGCAAACCTGTTTTCAACTTAACCGTCGGCTTACGCGATTCCTGGGCGAAAAAAATGAAAAAACTATCAAAGTAAGTGTATTATAAGTAAGAGTATACAAGATAAGAATTATGCATCAGCAGGACCGTTTATATGATTTCTTCTGATTTCTTCTGATTTCTTCTGATTTCTTCTGATGTATGGTTCCTTCTGGTTTATGTTTTTCTTGTTTTCAGGAGATTTATAGTTTGAAAGCCCCTAAGAGTCAGTTTTTTTTTGATACCCATTTTCATGCCATGAACCTGCATCACCCTAATTTTATATCTTTTATTAATGAAATGCAGAGCAATTTCACCACAGAGCTGCTGAGTGGAATGTATTCTCTTAATTATCTGTTCTCTAATAAAAACACAAACATCATAACGCGTCTGCAGAACATGCTTTCAGTTCTTGAACGCCCTATCTCTGATATCTTTCTTCTTATGGAAAAGGATCTTTCGGGGGGTTTTGAACACCGGGTAAAAATTGGAGAACCTGCTCCCTCCATTGAAGTACACCCTGAAAGTGGTACCTATGCAGAAAAAAAAGCTTATTTCCAAGACGATGCATTTATTTTCCGCAGTAATTCTTATAATCGAGTGATCATTTCTCCCATGGTTATGGATTTTTCGCGAAATAAAGATGCTTGGGATTCAATTTACTATCCAGCGGACCTTGACGGGATCATTTATCGCTATATTGAAGATACCATTACCGGCATCCATGGCTATTATCAAAAATCAAGTACTCGAAGATTCCGAATCTGGCCTTTTCTCGGAGTTCATCCCAAATTTCATTCCATGGATACCATTCAAAATCTTCTTGAAACATATATGGTAACAAGTCCGAGGGGATCTTGGAATCCGGATACTCTTCCCGAGGCGAATGATAAAAAACTGTTCCGCGGAATAAAGTTCTATCCTCCCCTTGGTTTGGATCCCTGGCCTGAGGGAAATGGGAAAGCGATTGTGGAAGAAAAAGAAAAACTGCAGTATATCTACAATTTCTGCGAAAAACACAATCTGCCGATTACTACCCATTGTGATGATCAGGGTTTCCGTACGATTCCCACTCAAGATGCATGGACATTTTCCTCTCCACTTCATTGGCAGCAGGTTTTAGAGCATTATCCGAACTTATACCTCGATTTTGCCCATTTCGGTATGCAGTACAACCTCAGTGCAAGAATTCAGCTCTCCCTGCGGAATAACAAAACGTGGTACTGGCAGATCATAAATCTCATGAATCGCTATCCCCGGGTATATGCTGATGTATCATTCACGGGAGGGGAATCGTCATTTTACAAGCGCTTAGCTGACACACTGAAAAACCTTCCTCAGGATAAAGCAGACAGAGTGCGCCGTCGGCTTATGTTCGGCTCAGATTTCATGGTCAACCTCACAAAGGTTAATTCCTATAAGGAGTATTATCATATTCTTGAAGAGTCCGATTTAACGGATGCTGAAGTCCATGCCATGGTTTCTGAAAATCCCGCTGAATTCATGTGCTGAGTCCGTCCTGTTAGAATTTGTGCTTATACTTTGTCTTGTGGTATAAAGACTTTTTATTTTTTACGTGATTTCTTTTTTTCTTTCTCTTTTTCGGCTTATCTGTTACCTGAATGGTGATGAGGGTATACGGGAAGCGTTTAGCGGTAAATCCGGGCGGTATAATTTGTGCTGTGATATTTTGTATCTGCGTCTCTTCTGCTTCATCCTTCTTCTGCAGTATTTTTTTCGCGGTCTGATTCTGTGCATATACAAGCAGTGTTCCGCCGGATGCCAGGCTGTCTAAGGCGCTTCTTATAAGGGGAATCAGCGGAACTTGCGGCTGACGACTGAAATCAATAAGGATGTTATGAAACTTACCGAGACCGCTGTTTTTATTCAGTATGTTTTCGGGATCCCCTTCCCGGAACGTGTGGACAGGGGCTGACAGCTTGTTCAGGGCGAGGTTCTCCAGCAGTTTCTGCTCCCGGCTCAGATTCTTCTGCCTAGCCGGCTCATCCTCTTGATTTTTTTGCTCTGCTTCTTCACAGTCAGTCCTGTCAGTAGATTTTACTTCATGGGTTTCACTATCAAAGGATCTATCAATGGATACGGTCTCCAGGGCTGCTCCGGAAGCTGCGCTTACCGTGAAGTGACCGGAACCGCTGAAAAGAATCAAGGTTCGCTTTCCAAAAGCGATATTTCGCAGCAAATCACGTATTACCGAGGAATGGAGGGGGAAGTCTGTAAACCCGTACTGATCAACGTTGACCCAGTAGGAAAGCCCCATTTCCTCCACTTTTACTGTCATTGGCTGCATGCGTGTATTGCTACGCTCCGAGGAATACTGCGTTTCTGCTTGAGTATCCTGTTTATCGGACTGCTGGTCAAACTCGAGCGCTGAGGCATCAGCAAAAAAAACATCGTTTATTGAACTGTAGGTCATCCGGGCAGTGATATCCATAATACGATCACGATCAAGTTCGCGAGCCTGCCTATTCTGTGCAAGTGTTTCAGTGCGAATTATTATCCTGTCGGCAAATTTTTCTATCACCACGGGAATTTCTTCCAGATTTCTGTCATATATTCTATAGCAGTTTGTGCCGACTTCACTGAATATTTTACGCAGCTCATCATGATTCTTTTTTACGATTTTTGCAAAATCTTTATATATATACTCCAAAACACATCCTTCCTATTTTTTTATGACTTCACTTTTTATGACTTCACTTTTTATGTCTGAATATATAGTATGGTAGCATATTGTTCAAAGGAGGTATTCATGGAACACGACGATGCGGAGAATTTTTTTTCTGAATTAGAGAAAATGTATGATGACGTCGTGAAGTTCAGGAGTTTTGCTTTTTTCCACATTGTCAAAGACGGGAAACGTATTCAGCTCGGAGGACTTCTGTACATTATTAAGGGGATGATGGTTTTTGAGGATTTTGAGAAACAGCAGACCCTTTTCGGGTTTATCGGCGGAAATAAGAAAAAGTCGTATGAGAAATTTAAAGTTACAGAATCATTGGATGATTTGGAGAAATATACGATAACTTCTGCGAAAACTGCTGAACAGTTCCTGACAGGTAAAATTTCCCGGAAGCAGGTTCATCCTTCCACTCTTTTGGATACATGGTTCGGGAAACGCATTTTTCACATAGCTTTTTCCAATGGTGATGACTGGTTTATGGAGTTGATGGATCATAAAGAGTTTACAAAAGTTTTATCTGAGTATTTGGAGGATGTTTCATGAAGGCTTTCAAGGCATACGATATAAGGGGTGTATATAATAAGGATTTTACAAAAGATGATGTGTATAAGATTGGTTTTTTTCTTCCGGCCCTTCTGAATTGCCGGACGGTGCTCATCGGAAGGGATGTTCGAGCTTCTTCTGAAGAAATTTTTACCTATCTCTGCAGGGGTATCAATGATGCAGGAAAGGATGTAGTTTCCTTGGGCTTGACGACTACTCCAATGGTCTATTATGCAACAGCTAAATACGGCTATGATGCTTCCGTTCAGATTACGGCCAGCCATAATCCTCCGGAGTATAATGGTTTGAAAATTTCCCGCACAGGTGCTCTTCCTGTGGGCGGTGATTCCGGACTTAAGGATTTGGAACGCATGGTGGAGCATGACAAGCTTAATCCTGTTGAAGCTTCCGAACGCGGCAGTATTTCAGAGTTTGATGCGGTTCCAGACTATTTGGCTTTTATGAATGCCTACCTTCCTGACATATCTGATTTGAATTTATCCGTTGACTGTTCTAACGGTATGGCTGTTCTCCTAATTAAAAAGCTTTTGGGAGATTCTCCGCACTATTTATATGATACGTTGGACGGAACCTTCCCAAACCATGAGCCGAATCCGCTGGTTGAGGAAAATGTAGCAGATTTAAAACGTGCAGTTCTTGAAAACAGGAGTGATTTGGGGGTTATTTTTGATGGGGATGCGGATCGAGTGATGTTCGTGGACGAAAAGGGACGCTTCATTCAGCCGGATATTATTACGGCTGTTCTAGGCAAATCTATCCTTGAGGGACATTTTTCGGAAAATGAGTCCGGTGATGCATCAGGTACGGGTAATGCTGATGCGGAAGCATCAGCACAGCGTCCTATAGTACTTCAGGATATACGGACATCCAAATCGACTGCGGAATATCTGGAATCCCTTGGTGCATCGGTCTATACGTGGAAGGTAGGACATGCCTATGCAAAATTAAAAATGCGTGAATTGAATGCTGTATTCGGCGGAGAGCTTGCTGGGCATTACTATTTCAGAGATTTCTACAATTGTGATTCCGGAATTCTCGCAAGCCTCATGGTTATTAAAGCTGCCGCAGAACTCAAACGGGAGGGGAAAACTTTTTCTTCTTTGATTGATTCAATTGTTTCGTATGCCGGTTCCGGAGAGACAAACTTCCATATAGAGCAGAAAAGTGAAGCCATGGAGGCTTTGAAAGATCATTTTCTTTCTTCTGACAAGGAAAAGCCTGAAAAATTTATGGATTTTGATGGTTACCGTATTGAATTTTCTGATTGGTGGTTTAATGTTCGACCTTCTAATACAGAACCGTATCTTCGACTTGTTGTAGAGGCTAAAACGAAAACACTGCTCAAGGAAAAATTTGAGGAGATTACTGCTGTGATACGGAAATTCAATTAAGAAACCTTTTTGAGTCATGATGAAAGTTTTTCGGGCCTCTTCGGGGCCTCTTCGGGGTATCTTCGGGGTATCTTCGGGGGATTTTTGGGGGATTTTTGGGGATCTTCGGGGGATCTTCGGGGGATTTTTGGGGGATTTTTGGGTAACTTCGGGGTAACTTCGGGCATCTACGGGATATTATTGGTTGTTTTCGGATCTTTTTATATATTCAGGGGGATAGATTTATGAGAGTTCTCTTATTCGGCGGAGCAGGTTACATTGGTTCTCACGCAGCATTGGCTTTTCTTGAACGGGGTGATACCGTAGGGGTTTACGATAATTTTTCAAGCGGCCTTCGTGAAAATGTATATTCTGATGCTCTTCTTTTTGAAGGAGATATTTTAGATAATTCACGATTGAATGAAGTGATGGCCAAGGGCTGGGATGCAGTTATTCACCTTGCTGCTTTTAAAGCAGCGGGAGAATCGATGACGGAACCGCAGAAGTACTCCATCAACAATATTTGCGGTTCTCTGAATATCATTACCGCCTGCGTTACCTATAATGTACCGCGTTTTATTCTTTCATCTTCAGCTGCCGTCTATGGAGAACCGGAATATCTGCCGATAGATGAAGATCACCCTACCCGTCCTGAAAATTATTACGGCTACACAAAGCTGGCTATTGAAGGACACCTGAAATGGTTTGATCAGCTAAGGGGCTTAAAATTCGTTTCACTGCGATATTTTAATGCTGCTGGTTATGATCCTTTTGGTAAAATGACTGGTTTGGAGCGGAATCCTGCTAATTTAATTCCGGTTATTATGGAAACGGCGGTTGGTAAACGGAAAACGCTGAAAATATTTGGAAATGATTATGACACCATCGATGGAACCGGCGTGAGAGATTATATTCATGTAACTGACTTAGCTGATGCTCATGTTCGAGCTGTTGATTTCTTAGAAGCGAATAATTCAAGCTTGATTGTCAATATCGGCAGCGAATCCGGCTTGAGTGTCGTACAGATTCTTGAATCAGCTCGATCTATTTCAGGAAAAGATATTCCCACTGAGTTCGTTGGAAGAAGACCTGGTGACCCGGCAAAGCTTGTTGCTTCCTCGGAAAATGCGAAACGTATTCTCGGCTGGAAGCCGAAATTTAGTGATTTACAGACGCTTATTTCTTCAACCTGGAATGTTTATAAAAAACATTTCATGGAATAGTAAGCAGTTATTGTATTTATGTTTTTTGTCAAAAGATATTTTCGCAAATTCTATTGACACTTCATTGTGTTTTGTATAGATTATCAACCGATCAAGAGATTTTATGCAATAGTTTTTAAGAGTTAGCATTATTGTGTTATGAATTTTCTTGAACTTTCCCCTGTAGCTCAGTTGGTAGAGCGGGTGACTGTTAATCACTAGGTCGGCAGTTCGAGTCTGTCCGGGGGAGCTAAAATTCTTACATTCCTGGTTTACAATGTGCGCTGACAGTTACTATGTACAGCGCATTTTTTTTGCTTATTTGGTTTGCCTGTTTGGTTTGCCTGTTTGGTTTGCCTGTTTGGTTTGCCTGTTTGGTTCTGCTTATTTGGTTCTGCTTATTTGGTTTGCCTGTTTGGATTGCCTATTTGGTTCTTCTTGTATGGTTTGCCTGTTTGGATTGCCTGTTTGGTTCTTCTTGTTTGGTTTTATCACTGTTTAAAATAATTCTAAACTACCTAGATTATCCTTTGAATCCTCATCTTTATGAATTTTCACATGGTCATTTCCAAATAAAGAGACAACATATATTTTTTTTTGGGGATAATAACGACCTGAGTCTTTTTTCGCGGTATAACAAGTTTCTCCTTTTTTTATACATTCAATAAGCTGCTCCTTTGTCATTTCACTACTGTGATTCCCCCTTTTATCCGGATCGTAATGAAAAAAAACTTTTAACTTATCAATACGCTCTTTGTTATCAGGATGAAAATGGGCAGCATATACAAGATAATCTGGATAAATACTCATAAGGTACTCCTTTTAAAATAATTTTTAATACTTGCCATTATAGTATCGGTTATACTGTTTTTGTATAGCAATTTTTCCAGTATCTCTTGCTATTCTAATATTAAAATACTAATCTATGTACAATAAAAAAATTTTGTAATATGCTTATAAAGTAAAAATTTCAGTTCTATAATTATTCCTAAGATCAATACAGGAGATATTAGGGTATGTAAAATTTTACATCACATAACATTATAAGTCCATGTAATAGAGAGTGATTTTTTATTTTTTGAAAGCAATTTGTAACGTCTATTTGATGTTATTGTTTGCTTTGTATACGTTATTAAAAAGATTGTTTTGATCTAGGTATGTTCGGTTTATTTCAAATAATTCGAACAGTACTTGAGGAGGTACACATGAAGAGCCTTTCTAAATTTCTTAGCAGCGTTTTTATCATAACCATTACTGTATTTCTACTTTTTGGTTGTGCTACCGTACCTGATGACGAAGGTGCAGAGAAAGAAATTGCTGAAAAGGAAGTCGAGAAAGAGGATGAAGCTGATATCACTGTAGAGGTAATTGAGGCTGAAGAAGATGAAGAGCCAGTAATTGAAGACGAGCTCGCTGCTGAAGAAGAAAAACCGGTTGAAGTTGAAGAAGATGTTGTTGAACCGGAAGCGCCTGAGAAGCCTGCAGAACCTGAAGCAGCAGAAGAGCCTGAGATGGCGGAAGCTCCAGCTGAAGAGGCGCCGGAAGCAGTTGAAGAAGCAGTACAGGAAGTGGAACTGTCTCTGATACACACCGGGGATGCGCTGGGACAGGATAAATTCGGAGCTGCGACACTGGCAACGATAGTAAAGTATCTGGAAACAGAGAACAATGCGATTGTAGTGGATGCGGGAAACACCCTGCACGGGACCGCATCAGCGACGCTGGATATGGGAGCGAGCATCATAGAAGTGATGAACGCAGTCGGTTACGATGCGATGGTTCCGGGAGCATATGACTTCAACTTCGGCAAGGGCCGCTTAGGCGAACTGTCAGAAGCGGCGGATTTTCCGATAGTCAGTGCGAACATAGTAACGGCGGAAGGCAGCCTGTATCTGCCGCCGGGCGGAACGCTGATAGAAGCTGAGGGAGTACAGGTAGGCATATTCGGTCTGACCTCCCAGATGACGCCGAAGAAGACAGCGGGAAGCAATATTTCAGGCTTGGCGTTCATGGACTACTACCCTACAGCGAAGGAAGCGGTTAAGCGACTGCAGGAAGCCGGAGCTGATGTGATTGTAGCGCTGACGAACATCGGGCTGGAAGAGCTGGAGCTGAGTGAAGAAGAGATTGCCTATGCTGCGCAGGAACTGAGTGACATTGATGTGATAGTCAATGGAAGCACGGGGATGGCGCTGAGCGATGGATATACCGTAGGAAACACATTAATTGTCCAGACGGGCATGCATAATGAAAACGTCGGAGTAGTCAGCATGACGGTACGTGACGGGGAAGTT
This sequence comes from Spirochaetales bacterium, assembly GCA_021736605.1. Lineage (GTDB taxonomy): Bacteria > Spirochaetota > Spirochaetia > PWKH01 > PWKH01 > JAIPFS01. Next base: position 8,619 of record JAIPFQ010000094.1, read on the forward strand.
GTATCCCGGGAACACACCCTGCTGACACCGGAGAAAGCAGAAGAGATGGGCGCGTATCCCGACAAAGAGGTCGCCCAGCTGATTAATCGTCTGGCTGAACAGCAGAGAAGCCTTTTGTCTGCTGTAATCGCTAA
>JAIPFQ010000095.1:0-8348 GCA_021736605.1 Spirochaetales bacterium
GGGGACAGGCAGTGAGAGCCAATGCCTGATGTGAGATAGTATGAGGCTTTTGCAGAAAGCCTAAGGCGGATAAGGCGGATATGTCTGATAAGCAGCTAAGAGGATTTGTTTAACGAATTAAAAATATAGTAACGGTTTTTACCAGTCTCTTTGGCCTTCAAAAGTGCCGTGTCGGCATACTGAATAAGTCGTTCAATATTAAGCTCCTTATACCCGTGGATTCCTATTCCAATGGAACAGGTTAAATATTTCTCCACCGGTAATTCTATGGATTTGCCTTCCTCCGCTAAAGCTTGTTCCCGTTTCTCAACGAGCTTGTTAATATCTGTAATCCCCTCCAGAATCCTTCTGGAAATTCTAATAGCCCCTGCCGTGTCAGTCCTCGGCAGGAACATGATAAATTCATCCCCCCCGACACGGAAAATTGAATCTGAACGACGGGATGACTTAACAAGCAGCTTGCCGAACTCCCTAAGAATAAAATCACCAGTATCATGAGTAAAGGTATCATTAAAATACTTGAAATTATCCAGATCCATATAGAGGACCGAGAAAAATGGAGTCACTGAGTTATAATATCGATTGTGACGATAGGATTCCTCCTCTGTACGCTTTTGGAGTTCATTTCTGTTCCAAAGCCCAGTAAGGTCGTCCATGGATGCCATTCTGTAGAGTTTCTGATTAGCCTCTTTCAGTTTAAGCGTTCTTTCATTTACCTTGATCTCAAGTTCCTGGGTCAACTCCTGTGAAGTCTTTAAAGCTTTAATAAAATCCTCCGCAGCAATATACACTTCACCGAAGATGAATATAAATAGTCCGATGGAAGAGAATTCAATAGGTATGAATTTTTGTGTATTCGCAGAGTATGCCAGCAAGTCAATGAGCGTGAAAATACCGAAAACTGTTGCCGTAATGAAGATGATCTGATTATTCGTATTTTTCCATATATGTCCCTTAATCATAATATAGAGCCAATACAGAAAATAGATGACGATAAGAATGTAGTAAAGCTTGAGACCTAATCCGTACATGGTATGAGGGGTGGTTATTATGATGATGCAGTATAAAAAGCTTATCCATTTGAAAATACTGAGTATCTTACGGGAGAAAAAATCCGGAAAGGTTGCGGCGATATAGTAAGTGAAAGCAATAATTGCAATTGGTACAGTAATATATTCAATTCTGATGCTTACGCTCCAGGGAATGAAGGGGAAAACCTGATTCATCACCATAGTGTTTCCTAAGGTTGTACGGATTCCGATAGCAGCCGTTAATACTGCTATATACAGAAGACGTCTGTTTTCAGTAGGTGAAGCGTAGAGCATAAGGAGGAAAGCGGTGCCCATGAACATAATACCGGAAAGAAAGATGGAAGAATTATTTGTCGTCTGGAAGAGCCGTGAAATGCTTTTACTGCTTCCGAAGATTATTGGTCTCATCAGCCCGCTGTCTCTATGCGAGAAATTACTGACATGCAGAACTATATCAAAAGTATTTCCTTCCGGCATAAAATTGAAAACAGCGGGTAAATACTGCGGTTCATGGGATTGCCTGTCTTTCCCAGGTGTTCCCACCTCTATCATTAACTCTTCATCAATGTAGCAGGAGTAAGCTGTATTGATCCAGGGTATGTAGATCCCCAGCTGTCCGCTGTCTTCCGGGATTTTAATCTGAAGATGATAGGTGCCGAAGGAGTTCCTTTCCATATTCAAATGACTGTTTATGTTCGAGTGCCATGCAGCCGGGACTGTTATGGATTCAGTATTAAAGGGCGTGGTGCTGCCTCTGAATTCGGAGGGATCCGAAAACTGTTCAGGAATGAAATCCCATTCACCGCGCAGCCATGTTGTCTCACTATTATGAAAATCTATATGGGAACTGTCAATTGCCCCCTGAATGATCGGTTCAGCTTCCTGCTGGAGCAGCATGAAGGTTATGTTTAAGCCGAGTAGAATAATGACTACTATAGAAGCCAGGAAAAAGATGGCATTTTTCATAGTTTTATTATAGGTGCTCAATATTATACTTACAAGAGGAATCGAAGAAAACATACATTTACTCTTTACGTCACAGCTGAAAAATTGTTACATTAAAATATAACACAAAAATAGGATGGTTATTCTGATGAAAAAAACAATTGTAATTGCACTGATGATTTTCCTTATTCTTCCCTATGGGACTCTTTTTGCAAAGGGACAGCAGGAAGGATCTGCTGAAATGGAAACTGAAACAAGCGAAGAGGCTCCTGAAGCCAGTGAAGCTGTAGAAGAAGCAGAAAAAGAAGTATTTGAAGGAATGGATGCTCCAGAATCTTTAAAAAGCAGATTTAGTTATGCCTTCGGCTATCTTTCCGCCCAGAATTTTGCACAGCAGGGTATAGATGTTGATGTAGATTATTTTACCCAGGCCATGAAGGATGCAATATATGGTGAAGAACCGCTCCTGACTGTAGAAGCCATGAACCAGGCTCTTCAAGAATATCAGGCTCAAATTGAAGCGGATCAGCAGGCTGCACAGCAGGCCGCAGCAGAAGAGAACTTGAAGAAAGCTAATGAAATCCTTGAAGCTAACAGAGCTAATGATGACATTAGTGAAACTGAATCCGGACTGCAGTATGAAGTGCTTGAAGCAGGCGATGAATCCCAAATGCCTAAAGAGACTGATGTAGTTAAAGTCCATTATGAAGGGACTCTTACTGACGGTCAGGTATTTGACAGCTCCTATGAACGAGATGAACCTGTAACCTTCCCTCTGAACGGCGTTATTCCTGGTTGGACTGAAGGCCTCCAGCTGATGTCTGTGGGCAGTACATACAGATTCTATATTCCTCCGCAGCTCGGTTACGGTGAAACAGGCAGTGCTCCAGTGATTGGGCCCAATGAACTGCTGATTTTTAAAGTGGAACTGCTTGATATCAATCCTGAAGATGCTGAAGAATAATCAATAAGATTGATTGAAAGATTAAAAGATTGATATACACCGGACAATATATCAGTCAAAAATGAGATGATATGTAAAGGGGTGCTGAATAGGCACCTCTTTTTTTAGATTTTAACTTTACTTCCATCTCATTAGCTATTAGAATTAGCAGGTTATCCATGTAACATCCTGAAAATACTGAAAAAATTGGATGCTGTAAGATGAAAAAAAAACTACTCATAAGCCTGCTGACATTTGTATCCCTCTTTTTCTTCCTATCATCTCTATTCGGCAAAGAGATAAATAGAGCAGGTATAGTTCCTGCAGCCAGTGAATTCTATGCAATGGCAGATTATCTCTATGCTGAGTCCATGTTTGCTCCTCCGTCGCATTCAAGACCCTGGAGCATTGATGAATTCACGAGTATCCTGGAACGAATAGACAGAGGATCTCTCTCGCAGGCGGGAATGAGGACCTACGATCAGCTGCAGAGGGGATTAAGAAATATCAATGATTCTTTCAAATTCATGGAGGAATCCGATATTAGCGCTGGATTGGGCTTCCAGGTTTTTCTCGAAGGCTACGCCCATACCAATACAAAGCAGTTTGATCAGGAAGAAGACTGGCCTTTTGGTTATAACGAACGTGCACCGGCGGCAAAACTCTGGATGGAGTTATCCCTGCATTCTTGGCTCTATACATATTTAGATCTTGAATATAAGAAGAATAGGTTCGGCGCTATTGACGATTCGGACGAGGATGAAGCTGATTCTTCAGTGATCTATGGGTCTGAATTCAATTCAAATCTTTTTGATGTACAATTCGTCGATTTTGAAACTCCTTACCGCGCCTTTCAGACATTCGGCGGGGAGGGCTGGAATTTCTCCTTGGGACGGGATCTGCTGGAATGGGGCAATGGTGAAACGGGGAATCTGATTTTAGGCAGCCATGCGGATTATCATGATCATATGCGCTTTGTGTCATATCACGATAATTTTAAATATGAGATTAGCTATGTATTTTTGGAACATCCCGATTTGCTGGAAGTAGACGACGAAGTTCCGTCTGAGGGTTTTAAAGCTTTTCTCGGGCACAGAATAGAGTTTCGCCCTCTGCCGCAGATACTCATATCAGCAACTGAAAACGTTATGTATCAGAATACTGCTTTGAACCCGCAATACCTGAACCCGGTGTATATTTTCCACAACTTGAATAACCGGTCAATGTTTAATGCAATTGCCTCTCTGGAGTTTGATATTATGCTGAAAAAAGGGATCGGTCTCTATTATCAGCTTGCTATTGATCAAGCCAGAGCCCCGCTGGAGAGTAATTCTCAGCCGAATACATTTGGGCATCTAGGAGGACTGCGTCTGACAGTTCCGGCTGCTTCAGGCTATTTCCATGGGGGGATTGAATTAGTTTATACAAGCCCCTACCTGTATCTCAGAGATCTGGTTGATTTCAAAGCTTTCAGACGCCAGTTTGTAATTGGCTACGGTTTCAAGCCGGTAGAGAAATTTCTGGGGTATGAGTATGGAAGTGATGCCATGGTGCTGAATGCATTCCTCGGCTATGATTTGCCGGGTAAGTTTCGGACAGGGTTGGAACTTTTTTATATGAGGCATGGGGAGAATACTCTTCAAACTGTTATTGGAGATGGAGATGGAGAAGAAAATTTTGATAATAGCCTTGTTACGCCCTCCGGAATTGTAGAGGGGACCATAAGAGGAAGTTTCAGCGCTGAATATATGCATTCCCGCAAGCTGAGTCTCTGGGGTCGATATGATCTTATCCATAAAACAAACATTGGTAATTCCGTGGGTGAAGAAGGCTGGGATATGCAGGCCAGCCTTGGTGTTTCCTATTCTCTTAATTAATCAGTAATTAAATTATAGTTAACGATAAATCCTGGAAAAAATGAAATGGAAGAAAAACTGAAATGTAAGTAGAAAAAAAAACGCAGGGAGAGAATCCCTGCGTTTTTTAGCTCTTGATGACGCTTAAATAAAACTTTTAGAAAGAGTAGCTCAGCCCCAATGCAGCCTGCAGGTCAGAGGCATCGCCGTTGGCTTTCACATTATTGATATTCTGAATGCTGATCCAATTCAGCTGGCCGAAAACGGAGGCATTTTCCAGAAAATTGTATGAACCAGCTATCTCAAGGAGAAGAGTCTTTTCAACGGCATCCTTTGCCGGATCATCCAGGGATTCAGACGTCGGGCTTACGGCTGAGGCGGCATCCGAACCTTCTTGCCATTCAGTATCCAGATTGTGAGTTCCATGGAGCATATACATGAGCTCTCCGGTGATCTCCCAATTCTCAAACGATGAAAGTCCAGCTTGCAGGTCTATCACAACTGCATCCCCTCCATATTCATAGCCGAGGAAATTCTGGTCCGACATTACCTTGCTGTCATAGGTGAACTGGCGCCGTTCAACGATAAAATCAATAGGATAGGGAGAATATTCATCTCCAGTTGCTGGGGCATCCCGTAAATAGAGATACGGGTCCGTATAGGCCCCCTCCAGATTCAAGTGAAGCATACCTAATGGCAGGGTCTTAGCAAAACGAAGGCCGGCAATATAGCCATGAGCCCCGGGTCGAGCGTTGTCAGAATCAGTAGGCTCACCGGGAAGGGCAAACTCGTCAATGACTATACTTGCATAGCCATTCAAGGACTCAGTTACCGGAAAATCAACGTCCAGACCGAGGATGGAGTTGGAATTGGCCCGCATATAGTAGTCGTGGTATATCATGGCTGGGTTGAGGAAGCGGAAATCAAAAGTGTAGCCCATGAACATCATAGCTTCGGATACTGCAATATTGAGGGAGTCAAAAAGCTGAAATTCAAGGCGATGGGTAATAAAGGCCTGAAAGCCCTCTGCGGGATCCTTTTGACTGGATTGGAACGGCAGGTCCCCCCAGCTCGGGTGGGGAAAGCTTGCTGCCAGGGTGGTGAACTTGAAATTATCATGAAAGGTGGTGAATTTAAGAAAATCATGATAGTCCAAGTGATTATTCAGCATGAGATTCCCCGTAACGCCGTTTCCCCAGCGGAGATCATCCCTGCCGAACTGCAGATTCCAGTGATCACCCCCGGCAGAGACAAAGCCGCGGTAGGGGAAGGTCAAATCAAGGTTTAAAAAGTTATCATCAAAAATGAGATTTGTTGAGAAGTCAGGCTGAAAGTAGCCTTCAGAGGATTTTGTTGCGGGGTAAAATCTTCCGTTTCGCAAAGTAAATTCAAAGTACCCGTAAAATTTCTCCGTTGCCCAGCTTTGAAAGGGCAGATTCAACAGAGGCTTCCGAGCTTTATAATCATATGCCCAGTCCTGATCTTCGGTAAAATCATCAGTATTGCTGTGATAATAGGCCTCAGCTGTGAGATCAGCAGCAAGATCCAGCTTATATGTTCGCTCAGCGGAGATTTCTGAATCCTCCTTCAATGACTCATAAATGTTCCGATAGACCTTTTTCTGCTCATAAGAAAGTGATTCTGTGTCCAAGCGAGAGAGCATGAGGGCAAGTTCCGCCCCGCTCCAAGGTCCAGATGAAGAGGGGCGAGGCATACCTTCTTCTATGTATAGGTGGCTGACTGCTTCAAATTCCCAGGAGTCCACGGGATAGATTTTCTGGAGGTTTGCTTCGCCTGCTAACAAAGAGGAGCAGGAAAAAAAGATAAACAGCAGGATTGCGAAGATAGTTTTTTCTGTTTTCACGATGTTTCTCCAATACGTTGTGTTTTGTTGTAAGCGTACTATTTATTCAGTATAGATGAGGTATGCAGGCTTGTGAAGTAAAAAATTAATTTAAAACTATGCAGTGTAAAAGCATATTCAGCACTAGGTAGAATATATTTTTACATGTATGAAAACAGCTGTGTTTTCTGAATAGAACGTTTTACAGTAGGCTGAATTACCGCACTATGGCAGGCAGTTCCGATAAATCAGCAATAGTGTAGGTGATATGCAAATCTTCCGGGGATGTTTTTTTCAAATCGGGATTATACCAGCAGGTATCAATGCCGGCAGCAATCCCCCCGGGCATGTCTGAAGTAAGGCTGTCCCCAATAATGAGAGAAGTCTTACGGTTACGCCAGCCGAGATCTTCAAAGAGAACATCGAAGATGCGGGGATCCGGTTTCTGATACCCGACGGATTCAGAAATTGTTATCTGGGAAAAGTAGGATCTGATACCTGACACAGCTAATCGTCCCCATTGTACAGCCTCAAGGCCATTTGTTATTAAAGCCAAGGTATGGGTTGTGGAAAGCTCTGCAAGAAGTTCTTCTGCACCGGGCAGCAGAAACCCAGCACGGGCCAGTGCTTCAAGGTATGAGTCGCTTAAAGCTGTCGGATCCGCATCAATCTCAAGACTTTTCGCCAGTCGCCGGAAGCGTTCAACCTGCAGATCTGAAGGGCTTATCAATCCCTGTTCAAATTCCTGCCAAATTCTATAATTTATGTTACCATACTGCTCCAGCGTTGTTTGACTATATGGAAGGTTTTGTTTAGAGAAGGCTTGCTCCAATGACCAGGACTCTGCTCGTGTATAGTCAAAAAGTGTCCCGTCAGCATCAAAGAGCAGTAATTCGTATTTCATAAACCCTCCTGAAAATTTTTTTTCCTGATGAATAGGTAACTGAATTTATCATTTCAAACATATGAAAGTATTTCAAGTAGTATGATTTGAAAATTTGCAGGATGCGGAATAAAGCTCTGCAGCGTTTTAGTGTTTTGCATGTATATACGCCGGAATACTGGCTTGAAACTGAACCATAGACCCCTGAAGTGAAGCAGCAGTACCATTTCAAAGGGTTAGAGATATATACATTAAAAAAGAGAGGGCATGCATGGGAACAATTAAGGACTGGGTTCAGAAAGTATTTATCGGGGTATGTGCGGTGATACTCGGTGCGTTCATATTTTTCCAAACCGAGAATTTTGCAATGTTTCTCGTTATCGCAATTGGTGTATTTGCCGTCATAAACGGTTTTTTTGTCCTATACACCGGTGTAAAAGCTGGATTTTCCCATAAAACAAAAACTACCCTGGTAATTCGGGGTACCCTTGGACTCGTTGCCGGTATCATCGCAATTTTTCTTCCCATGATGATTATTAATATTACCTGGACTGTTATGCTCTACATATTGGGTATACAGCTGATAGCTTCCGGTATACTCGAACTTTACGGAGTTATTGAAATGCGTAAAATGGAGATGCCTACGCATGCGCGAATAGCTGAAGCCATCGTATCCATTGTCCTTGCTGTCCTGATTATGTCCATGCCCCAGGAGATAGGGAAAACCCTGCTCAGGGTGATCGGCGCCATGGTCCTTGTCTATGGGATTGTCATGATTGTAAACGGCTACCGGAGAAGGCGGGAGGATGAGGGAGATATATATCTCCACGGTTTTGACAATAAGTAG
>JAIPFQ010000096.1:0-8340 GCA_021736605.1 Spirochaetales bacterium
TGCCCGTACAAGAAGAAGTGCTCAAATACAGCCTGTCAGGACAGGATGTACTGGTACAATCACAGACAGGATCCGGAAAAACAGCAGCGTTTTTGATCACCATACTAGAACGATATTTGGAAAAGGCTAACGGGGCTAAAGCCCTCATTATCGTTCCTACCAGGGAACTGGCTGTACAAATAGAGGACGATGCCAGAATATTATCTTCAGGGATAAAACATTTTTCCGTCGCCAGTTTTTTCGGCGGCATGGGCTATAAGAAGCAGGAGGAGGATCTGAAGAACGGCGTTGATATAATTATCGGCACGCCGGGAAGACTCCTGGATTTTGAATCATCAAAAAAGATCGACTTCAAGGCATTTGATATAGTTGTTATCGATGAAGCCGATAGACTGTTTGACATGGGGTTTTTCCCGGATATCCAGAAGATGCTGAAGAAGATGCGCCCTCGCGAAGAACGGCAGACCATGCTGTTTAGCGCCACCCTTCCGGTGAGGATCCAGAATCTCGCCTGGAATTTCCAGAATAACCCGAAAAGTATCGAGATAGAGTCCGAACAGGTTACCGTGGATGAGATCAAGCAGAGTCTCTACCATATCGGACAGAACGAAAAATTTTCGCTTCTCCTGGGGATCATCAGAAAGTACGAACCCAGCAACGCCATCATCTTTACCAATACCCGCCAGAAGGCTGTGGAAATTTCCAAACGGCTGGAAAAAAACGGGTATCAAGCCCAGTTTATGATGGGTGATCTGCCGCAGAAGAAACGGCTTCAAATTATTCAGCGGATGAAGAAGGGGGAACTGCGTTTCCTCGCAGCCACTGATGTTGCCGCTCGCGGACTGCATGTCAATGACCTCTCCATGGTTATCAATTATGATATTCCTGAGGACTATGAGAACTATGTGCACAGAATCGGAAGGACTGCCCGTGCCGGTAAGAGCGGTCTTGCAGTATCTTTTGCTTGTGAACAGTTTGTCTACGGTCTGGAGGCTATTGAACAGTATATCGGCATGAAGATTCCTGTGGAGCCCGTGGATGAATCTCTTCTGGTCGAGGATGCGGCAAAGCATATTTCCTCCAGGAATTTGACTCGGGATGAATTTTCATCTTCCCGCGGAGCATCGGGCAGGACCTCAGGTAGACCTTCAGGCAGATCCTCAGGAAAACCCTCAGGCAGATCATCCGGAAAGTCCAGTTCAGGCAGGCCTCCGCGTTCAACCTCCCGTTCTTCTGAGAGGAAGTCCGACAGGAAGCCTGATGGGCAGGGGAAGAGTACCGGAAAGGCGGCTGCAGCACCAAAAGCGGTTCCTGAACCAGCTTCAAAGGCAGCTCCTAAAGCAGCAGCTGGAAGCAGCAAGGGAGAAAAGCCCAGCGGCAGCTCCGGAAAAGGCCGCAGTGGAAATAAAAACGGAAGCAGAAGTGAAGGCCGGAAACCCTCCTCTGCATCTGCAGGAAAACAGAGGAGTTCCGGGGGTAAAACACCTAAGCCGAAGGCTGCAGCCGCCGCTTCCGGTAAAGGTCGGTCGCAGAACACTAGGAAGCGGAACTCCGGCGCTCAGCCATCAGCAGGGAAAAAATCTGCAGAAAATCTTGGTCCTCAGGAAAAAAAGGATTATGATGCAATTCAGGCTATGTCCCTGGAAGAGCGTATTGCCCATTACAAAAAGAAGTACAAACCCGATGGGGCAGGGAGTAAAAACGGCCGTCAGGGATCCGACAGAAGTTCCGACAAAAGTTCCGACAGAAGTTCCGATAAAAGTTCCGATAAAAGTTCCGATAAAAAAACACAGAAAAGTCGCGGGGGAGAGAGAAGTTCTGGATCCAAGGGAGCGGCTGAACCTTCAGGGCGAGAAGATCAGCAGAAAAACCGCGGCGGGAAAAAGCGTCGAGGAATCCTGGGAAAACTGTTTAAGAAAAAATAGGAACACGTAAGAAGAAAATAGGGATGCTTAAGAAATTTATATCGTATTACAAACCGCACAAGGGACTTTTTGCCTTAGATATGGGGGTTGCCGTATTTGCATCCCTCCTGGGTATCCTGTTCCCCTTCTTTACCCGCGAGCTTCTGAGAACTCATATCCCCGAAGGAAATCAGCGGATGATTACGATCATTCTCCTGGTAATTTTCGGGGTCTATGTCATAAAGACGATATGTACCTATATCCGTGTCCGCTGGGGGCATATCCTCGGAGTACGGATGGAGGCGGATATGCGGCGGGATATATTCAACCATCTGCAGAAGCTCTCTTTTACCTATTATGACAATGTGAAAACTGGGCATATCATGTCCCGGATTACCAATGATCTCAATATGATTGCTGAAGTGGCTCACCATGCTCCTGAGGATCTTCTGATTTCATTGGTGGTGATACTGGGCGCCTACGGTTTTATGTTCAGTTTCAGCGCTTCTCTGGCACTTATCTCCCTTATTCCGCTTCCCATAATGGTTTTATGGGGTCTTTTCTACGGGGGTAAAATGCGGAGCGGTTTCCGCCTGGTCAGGAAGAAAATTGCGGATATCAACTCCACGGTGGAGAACTCCGTGCAGGGTATTCGGGAAGTGAAGTCCTTCAGCAACGAGGATGTGGAGTCTGAAAAATTCAATTCTGTTAACCATATATTCCGCAGGGCGAAAGAGCGGATGTATACGATTATGGCCCGCTTCTTTTCGGGAATGCAGTTCCTGCGGGAATTCTACTATTTTACGGTGATTGCCGGAGGAGCTTTTCTGATTGGTAAGGGTTCTGTAGAGGTCTATGATCTAGTCACCTTTGTCTTATATGTGGGGATCGTCCTGCCGCCTATCGATCGGCTGATCCAATTTACCGAACAGCTGCAGCAGGGGGCTGCTGCATTTGAGCGCTTCACCGAAATTCTTGACATAGAACCGGATATACAGGATAAGCTGAAAGCTGCGGATGTCTCTACCTTGAAGGGTGATATCAGACTGGAGCATGTGACGTTTCGCTACTCCCAGGATACACCGGAGGTGCTTCGGGATGTGACGGTTCATATCCCAGCGGGTACTTCCGCTGCAGTGGTAGGCGAATCGGGGGCTGGGAAATCTACCCTTGTATCCCTGATTCCCCGCTTTTATGAGGTGCTGCAAGGTTCCGTCACTATCGACGGAATTCCGGTTTCCCATATGACGCAGCGCTCCTTGAGAAAGCAGATTGGTTTAGTGCAGCAGAATGTATTTCTGTTTGATGATACTATCAGGGAGAATATTCTCTATGGGAGACCGGACGCTGCTGATGAAGAGGTGATTGAAGCGGCTCAAGCAGCAAACATCCATGATTTTATCATGACTCTTCCGGATGGCTATGCTACGGAGGTTGGAGAAAGAGGGGTGAAGCTCTCGGGGGGACAGAAGCAGAGAATCTCTATCGCTCGGGTCTTTCTGAAGGATCCAAGTATACTGATTTTTGATGAGGCCACTTCATCCTTGGATAATGAGTCAGAGGCTCTGGTTCAGGATGCCTTTGAACGGCTTACACAGGACAGAACCTCTATTATTATTGCCCATCGCTTGAGTACGGTAAAGCATGTTGATACGCTGCATGTGATGAGGGAAGGGGAAATTGTTGAATCCGGGAGCCATGATGAGCTGCTTGCCCGGGACGGGTACTATAAGCAGCTGTATCAGAAAAACCTTATGTAATATGCTGCTTCAGTCCTTAGCTGGGCTGTATGATTTACCTTTTTTGGAGTCTGTAGATGCTGCTGTTTCGTTATATCCATAGCTATGTCGCATATATTTCTGTGGGACTGCTGTTTGTGGTTGTAATCATTTTCGGTTTACTTCCTATGGCTGTTTTACGCAGTCTGGGCTTCGAGAAATCTGCTTACCGCTGGTTCAATCGCTATGTAAAATTGATCTCCAAGGGGATTTTCTTTGTTATCGGTTCTCGTGTTACCGTCTACGGAAAAGAGCATCTTCCTTCGGAAAGTGAAGGGAGAAGAATCTGTATATACGCTAATCACCAGAGTCTTTTGGATATCCCTCTTATTGCCGGCTTTCTTCCCTACCTTCCGGCCTTTGTCGCGAAGGATGAGCTGAGGAAAGTTCCCGTGATCAGTACATTCATGAGAGCTATGCGATGTATTACCTTAAAACGCGGAGATGGTAAATCTTCATTAAAGATGATGGTTGACGGTATTCGTCTGGTGAAACAGGGAGTACCGCTGGTGGTCTACCCCGAAGGAACACGGAGCAGGGCCAATACAATGTTGGAACCCAAGGCAGGCAGCTTTAAGATCGCCGCTAAGGCCAAGGCGGATATCATTCCTGTGACCATCACAAATACCCATAAAATTTTTAAAAGCGGACGCTATATTGAACCTGCGCACGTTTATCTCTTTATCCACCCGCCAATAGCTACAGAATCCATGAGCCGGCAAGATCTGCGCGGGCTTTCGGATTTGGTGAAAGGGCAGATTGCTGCGCCGCTTGAAAGCACTCATTCGGGATAATCATAGAACCATACTCTATACGTGTCAGTTTCAGATGCCTGCTTAAGGCGGCTTTTTCATATGATTACTGGGCTGTTTTAATGATTACTGGGCTGTTTCAGACGATGATCAGCTCAACTTTGGGGATGTTCTTAAGAGAACTGACCAGCTTCTGCTCTATACCGGAATCAGTAATTATCACATCGAAATCTTCCAGGTCTGCGAAATGTCCAGTTTTTATGAGTCCGAATTTGGATGAATCAGCCACAAGTATACTCTCCTGGCTAGCTTCCAGGGCTGCATGTTTGGTTGCACGCTCAAAGAAATTTGAACATGTTATTCCCAAGGATGTACTTACGCCGCTGGATGTTATAAAGGCTTTATTTGCCCTGTTCTGTTTAAGAAATTCAAGTCCCTCCTTGCTTTCCAATACCATTGAGCTTTCGTGATAGTATCCCCCGCATACAATAAGTGAACAATTGGGTTTTTTAGAAATAATCGCAGCTATATTCAGGGCGTAGCAGATGACAGTAATGGGAATTTCATCTGGAAGATGAGAAGCTATCAGCTCACCCGTGGAACCTGCATCAATAATGACAATATCATCGGCTTTCAGAAGTGAGACTGCCTTGCGTGCGATTTTCTGTTTTGCTTCAATCATATGGCTTCGGGCATGGGCCATCTGATAGTGATCTTTGTGAGTATCTTCCTGATAGATAACACCCCCATGAATGATTTTAAGCAGCCCGTTCTCGGCAAGTTCGGCGACATCTCTCCGAATGGTCATGTGGGATACTTCCAGTAAATTTGCCATTTCCTGGATTGTTGCCGACCTGCTGAGTTTAAGATAGTCCTTTATTCTCCCTAGTCGTATAATTTTATCCATAGCTGCAGCTTCCCCCTTCCATTCAGCATCTCTGTTACATCTGTCTTTCATGTTCCTGCAGGTATTCTTGCGTCTATGATTTCAGCATGGCAGCAGCGTTATATCAGCATGATATCGCGGTTTTAAGAAACTTTTCAGCTGTAATCCCTTACATCCCAGTATACATGCTTGTTTCAATAAAATACAGGAAAAAGTTAAATAATTAACATTTTTTTTATCCGTTTTGTAAAAAAAATTATAAAGGAATATAAATCGCTTTTTTAGATAATTTTTTGGTAATTATAAATCAGATATACTTCAAAAAGATTTGACATTAACAAATAAACGGTTTAGTATTAACAAATAAGTTAAAATAATAACAAGTTAGTTTTAATAACTTACGTAGTGTAATAAACTTTTTAATAGACAGGAGAAAGGGAGGGTCACATGTCTGAAAAATCTCAATATATTGGTTTTGATTGCGGAAATTCCTCGGTAAGAACTGTTATCGGTACCTTTGACGGTTCTCATATCAGTACCGAAGTTGTTCATCAGGTGTCGAATAAAGCAATACGCTGTATGAAGTATGATTATTGGGACATCCTGAACATTTTTTCCGAAATGCAGAAGGGCTTTAAAACAGCAGTGGATGCAGCGGAAATTCGCTCCTTCGGTATATCAACATGGGGAATCGATTTCGGATGTATAGGCAAAGCTGGTGAGATGCTGGCAAATCCGCTATGTTACCGTAATCCTCTTGGAGCCATCGGTATGGATAGTTTGAATGAACAGCAGCACCAGCGCATGTTTAAGAATACGGGAATACAGAATCACCCGATGAATTCAATTTATCAGCTTATGGGCATACGCAAAGAAATTCCTGAGTACTTGGCTCAGGCGGAAAGCATTCTGCTCATTCCGGATCTGCTGAACTATCTGTTTACCGGTAAAATGAATACAGAAACATCTATTGCCAGCACTATGCAGCTGCTTGATATGCGCAGTCGGGATTATTCCGAACAGGTTCTGCAGGATACAGGTTTTTCCAGGAAACTCTTTCCCCCAATTGTGCAGCATGCAGCGGTCAGAGGAGAGCTTCGTGATGAATTAAGCGAAAAATTTTCTCTCGACAGAAGTATTCCTGCCGTCTGTGTTCCTTCCCATGATACTGCTGCCGCTGTTGTTTCCGTTCCTACAGAAGAGCAGGATTTTGCTTTTATCAGTTCCGGGACCTGGTCGCTTATTGGGACGGAAATTCATGAACCCATAATCAATGACAGGGTATATAAACAGGGTTTTGCCAATGAAGGCGGATTCGGAAAAAGCATCACTCTGCTGAAGAATTCTGCGGGAATGCATATTCTGCAGAATATTAAGAGAGAACTGGAGTTTGATAACAACAGGGACTTCAGCTGGGAGGAGATCATTGCTCTTTCCAATGCTTCCGGCAGTCCTGAATCGCTCTCCCTTTTTGATCCGAATGATGATTCGCTCTACAATCCTGATTCCATGATTATGGCCTTAAAGCAGTTAACCGGGGAAGAGGAGATAGGACGTTTGATAGCATCAGCTTATACCTCCCTTGCAGTCAGCTACACGAAGGCGATTGAACAACTGGAAATGATAACCGGAAAACCCTATCCCGTTATACATATAATCGGAGGCGGCTCCCGAAATGATCACGTCAATCAGATGACGGCTGATTTTTCCGGGAGGACAGTAATTGCAGGTCCGGATGAAGCTACATCCTTGGGGACGATTGCTGTACAGGTGCTTCATGATCATCCGGAACTCTCCATTGCTGATATCCGCAGAATAATTCGTGATTCAGTGGAGGTACAGACCTTCACCCCGAAGAAATAGCGCTTAAGAAATGATGCTTAAAAAATGATGCTTAAGAAAAAAGGGTGAAGGCAGCAAAGAAGAGCAGGGCGGGAGACAGTAGAATCGAAGAATTGAAGGGTACGCTGGGCCTGTTTATCTCTTCAAGGGCTCGAGTTCTGCCTTCAGGGCCTTAAGCATCACCTTCAGGTCAGTGTATCTCATTATATTTTCAGAAGGTTCTTAATATTGCTTATGTGATCAATATAGGTTCGTTCAGCGTTAAAGATATCCCCCGATTCTATTGCTTCAAGCAGGGTCCGGTGCTCCTTCAGAATATTGCTTTGGCTCTGGTATTTATCCTGTGTCTTCTTAATCTCATTTATCATAAAGGATCGTAAAACCTGATACAGTTCTGAAAACAGCGGGTTGTTTCCGCCTTTAATGATTTGCCAATGAAAATTGTAGTCCGCTTCAATGAGATTCTCGCTGCTGCCCTTTCCCTCTATTGAGTCTTCCATTGTTTTTAAGTGCTCTTTCAGTTTTTCAATGTGGGGGAGGGCCTTCTCGGGTTCAACCGTATTCTGCATGGTGAGGCGAATAAAACTCCAAAGTTCAATAGCACCCCGCAGTTCTACAACTTCATCCAGTTCATCGTTGCCCAGCAGCAGTGCCCAGGTCAGGGCTTCAGTAGATATCTTTGACCGTTCACAGATAAATGTTCCCCGGGCGGAAACAGATTCCATAACTCCCAAATAATTGAATATTTTAATTGCTTCCCGGATTGATGAACGACCGACTCCGAATTCATTAGCCAGTTCCTGTTCAGTCGGTATTTTGTCTCCGGGTGCATAGACTCCATCTGCAATAAGTCCTTTTAAGTGATCCATGACCTGATCAACAATAGTTTTCTGACGAATTTTCAGCATATTTATGTTACTCCAAGAAATATATTCAAAGTATAGAACTATGAGTACGTCGTGTCAACGAAAAAAGTCAGAAAGTCAGACATTCGGATTGACTGTTAGCAATACTCATGATATGATCCTTTTTATACATGAGAACGAAAGAGACAGGAGGAATATATGGCGAAAGTGAAAGTAGGAGTAGCAGGATACGGAGTAATCGGCCAGCGATTGGCAGACGGAGTAGCCCTGCAGGGAGATATGGAGCTGATAGGAGTGGCGGATGTAGCGCCG
>JAIPFQ010000097.1:0-8291 GCA_021736605.1 Spirochaetales bacterium
ATGAGTGTAATATCAGCTGTATCCACAGCACGACGGACAACACCAGTAATCCATTCAGTATGAAGTCGGGAAGCAATTTCAGGTACAACACCGTTATAAGCTTTGTGTTTTTCAATTTGCGTGGCAATAATATTACTGAGAATTTTTTCTCCATCCTGCACTACTGCAGCGGAACACTCATCACATGAAGTTTCAATCCCAAGAATTGTCATGTATATCCCTTATGAATAAATTATATATATCATTCCCGGAAATACCATCTTCCAGCATTGTAGGATACAGATTCAAGAAGTAATCCGCAACCTGATCAACCCAGATTTGTCCAGATATTCTAGGAGGGCTCTTTTCATCTTTTTTCTTTTCAATAGTATCATCTAATGAAAGAATAACTGTTTTTCTGCTTTTTTGTATATTCAGAAGAATACTCCTCAAATCTTTTTAATTTCTGTCTGTTCAAAAATTTTTTACTGGTTTCAACACTTTCTGTTCGTTCAAAAGTAAGAAGTAAAAGTGATTTGGTCAAGGGGCTAAGGGATCAGTGACATTCTTTACCTGTTACTGATGAGGTATTGCAATTTATCATTTTTTTTACTATTGTATTTTCGTTATTGTTCATTTATGCCAAAATAGCTCAGGGGTAGAGCAACGCACTCGTAATGCGTAGGTCGTCGGTTCAATTCCGACTTTTGGCTCTTGTAACGGGCAGATGTGTCATTTCTGCAATTCTTTAAGGATTTCTGGAATTATGAAGAGTCCCTGTATGTGAGAGAAAAACTTGCCTATGGGCATTCAATAGGGAGACGTCATTGCTACGAACAGACAAACAGACTCATTTATTGGGAAAGATATTTTGATGCATCAACCAGTCTGCGTGAACTGACAAAAGAACATATTAAAGAATTTCAGCTATTTCTCAGGAAATCATTGGCCCCAGCTACGGTCAATGCTGTTTTATCTGCAGGAACAATAGCTCTTTCATGGGCAGCTGAACAGGGCATTCTCAGTGCAAATCCTGCTGAGGGTTTAAAGAAATTTTCCGGTCCTTCAAAAAAACGAGACATTCTCACGCAGTCTGAAGTTAAGCAAATCTTCTCGATCCCCTGGAGTGATGATCGTTCCAGGATCGGCAACCTGCTCGCTATGACAACAGGGCTTAGAGCAAGTGAAATAGTAGCCTTGAAAAAGGAAGATATCGAGAGTAATCGCATTATTGTACGTCATTCCTGGAGTTTTGCTGATGGGTCTGTGTTAAAAAATCGATCTATTGTAAAATTATTTCTCAGTTTTCTTCATTTCTTTCTTTGCCTTCAAATATCCTATTAGCCTAACAACAAGACTGACAATACCCATTATCCATCCAACGGGATATGGTAGAATGAGAAGACTCCACCATAGTGACCGTCCAGTACTTCCGCCAATTCCACCGAAGATACTGATTATCCACATGACACCAACACCAACTAATATCAATATAAACACCCATATCCAGTACTGCAATCCATGTTTTGTTTTGTTCAGATATGTTCCAAGAACAACTAAACCACTACCAATAAGAATGATTATAGAACCTTCTAGAGGGTCTAAAGCTCCAATTATCATAGCAATACTACCAACAATAACGAATATACATGACCAGAGATCTCGTGCATTCACAACATACTCCTTTTACATAGGTACAGTGATGCATATCTTAAGATACCATTTACCTTATTTATCTATACCTGCATTAATTATTGTATCCCTGATTTAAAAGCCGAGTCAACTCATGGTATATTTACAATTAGCGGAATTAAAAAACAGGCTGTAGGGCTGACAGAGGCTGCAGAGGCTCCGGGATTACTCGATTTCTACGAGACGACCACGGTCTATCTGCGGCCATCCGTCGACCCAGGTGAGGTTCCACAACGCCAGAGAAGGAGTTCCTCCGCTGGCAGCGTCGTAGAAGTGGTGCGAGAAATAGTAGTGCCCATCGATGTGTCGGTAGATGCCTGCGTGCCCCGGGCCTACGAACCGTCTGTCGCCAAGTATCTCTCCGGAACTGTCCAGGAAGAGAGAGCCGTCGCTGAGCGGACGTCCGTCACGATCAAGATATGGCCCATTTGGTGAGTCTGATCGCCCTACCCTGATGTTGTAGGTTGAGTCAGTCCCTGAACAGCATCGGTCCCAGTTCACAAAAAGATAGTAGAATCCATTCCCCGGGTGATTGTAGATGTAAGCGGCTTCGATATTGTTCTCATCGTGGCGGCTGCCGCCGTAGTCCGCCAGATGGGTAAACCGGTCGTCATCAGCACTCCAGCGTTTGTCCCACGGACGCTCGGCCAGGAACCCGCTGTCCGGGTCTATCTCCACTATCCAGATGCCGGTGGCATGCGAGCCATAGACCAGCCAGTGTCTGCCCTCATCATCCGGAAACACAGCCGGGTCTATGGCAAACGGTTGATCATAACCCTCGGATTCTACCACGTAGTCGTTTACCGGCGCCCACTCTATCTCACCGACTGCAGCTGCACCCCGGGCGAAGCCGATACGGGAGCCGTGATTCGCCTCGTCATGTACAGCAGAGTGGTAGAGGCGATAGCGATTCTCCTCAACCTGAACGATACTCGGCGCCCAGTACGCGGCGTCCCCAATATCCCAGTCCGGGTTTCTGCCGTCGTAAAGATCGTCACCCAGAAAGCACCAGTTGCGATTATCAAAGCTGTAAGCCCACCATTCGACGGGACTTGCATAGAGATGCAGCACTTCTCCCACTCGAATCAGCTGTGCCGGATCGTGTACGTCCGGCAATATAAGTGGTGCGTGCCCTTCGGCAGCAGCAACTTGGAACGAGACGACAGTGGGCAGCACGATCAGAAGCAGCTGCCGCAGGCATATCATTTTGCTCCTCACGTGAGGCCTACTCCGACTCAAACACGTCCTCCAGTACGCTGTAGTACCTGTCAGCGACGAAATTTGCTCCGGCTTGGTTGTAGTGAACCTGGTCGTCCACGAGGTACTCGTCCCTGAAACCGGTTGCCAAATCGACAACACGCACCCGCGAGAATTCGGTTGTTTGGTCGGAGGCGATCGCCGGTACAGCATTCTGCATGCGTCTCAAGAATTCTGACAGATCGCTATCGTTTTCCATCATATCCGAGTGGGTTGGAGCCATCGTGTCAATGACGATAGAAACGTTGGGATTCGCCTCCTGAAGCTTATCAATAATTGCGTTGACGTTGGCGAAGGCGTCATCGAAAGGAAGCCCTTCGAGCGCGTCGTTCCCACCAGGAGAACTGAAGAGGACGATGTCCGGCGCCCCAACTTCTTCAAGCCACCGGGGCAGTTCTTCAAGGATCTGCCCCGAAGTCCACCCGCTCAGCCCCTGATGATCACGATCAAAACTGACATTGTTGACGTCGAGATACGGTGCATTATCGTACCGTGTGCCGACAAAGTCGACTTCCCGTCCACTCTCCACCAGGCGCTCCCAAAACGGGTATCGAAAACTCTCGTACTCCGGTCTGCTGCCCTCTACTCTCGACGCACCCAGCGGCATAATCGTTGTCGCCGTAGTTGTCTGCGACGATGACGCCTCCCCTGAATTGGTGACGCTTTTGCACGATCCGAACAGCACCACCGCGATCATAATCAACAACATATGTATGTACCACTTCATTTCCTTCTGCCTCAAACAATCGATAGATTTTCATGTTTTGCTTCGATGATGTCACGACTTATCCCTCGATCCCTAATTGCCTCAATTTTTTAAGTTAAGCCACTTCGACAACTGCCGCAATTCATTTGCTGATAGGTTTCCAGCGGAAAATTGCCAACCCTTCCGGCTTTAGTCTGTTAGTGAACTCCGAAAGTTCTATATTATTCAATTCTCCATAGCTGTTCAGCGAGTTCCAATGCATCCACTGGCCAGAAACATTCTGGTCGGGATTGATGCACTTCTGGTTTTCCCACTTCAGGGCGGCAGCTAAGCACTGCATCAATCCATTGGACAGGAACTGCATCCAGTCCGTAGACAGCTCCCAGGAGTGATCCGCAGATGGCTGCATTCGTGTCTGTGTCTCCACCGCGCATTACTGTATCGATAACTCCTTCCTCAAAATTCGGGGCATGAAGCAGCTGCCAGAGGGCATTCTGAAATGCAATAAGAACCCACCCTTGCTGGTGCAGGTAATCTGCCGGCGGATACTCAGCAGCCTTATTGATTGTATCCAGGAGAGCTTTTTCTCCTCCCATATCGTTGGCCCAGTGTATGATTTTCTGGTATAATTCCGATGGAGCTGATTCAGTGTTAACAGCATACGCAATAGCCATAACAAACAATGCATTAGCCTGCTGGCATATCAGATGCGGATGAGTGATTGCAGCATCCTGAATAGCCCATTTTGCAATTTGTTCCAACGGATAAGCAGAGCCGAATATTCCCAGCGGGCTGATGCGCATCATAGCTCCATTAGCCTGACTATCATAATTCGGGCTCCCCTGCAGTCCCGAAGCTATGGTCATACCGCAATCAAAGGGATGGGAATTAAGCCAGAAAATATAGACATCTTTGGCCGCCTTTTGATCATATGTTTTCTTTTTGATGAGCATGCGGGCAAGAAGCAGAGCCATTTCTGAATCATCAGTAGGCTGTCCAGCTAGAGTGTTCCAAGTACCGCCATTTTCCAGTTTTCGAACACCATAAGGATAGCTGAGCTGTATTTCTTTCGATGTCCGGAACTCAACCAGACTGCCTAAAGCATCCCCTGCTAGTTGACCAAGGAGACATCCTTGAGCACGCTTAATAGCCATAAAAACATACCCTGTGATTGATGATATACAATTACTTTCAACTCCCATTCAGAAAATTTCAGCAATAAACAAATCTCAATAAAGTACATAGATAACTGCATTTGCTTAGCTCATGTTACTTCCTTTCTCTTACAATTCCATACGAAATTTCCCAAAATTCTTTTTAACTGATACCCCGAATGGGAGGCATCAGCAGTACTCAAACAATATAGTCTTAATCATAACTAGAATTACAATAGAAAGCAATATAAATAACAGATAAAGGGGTGTGTATTTATTGGTATTACTGTGTTTTTATCAATTTTGATTTAAGCGAACATGAGTTTGGAGAATATGAAAAAAAGAGTTTCAACTGTCTTGACATAAACCAGCCCCCGTTTTTCCTGCTGATGCCTGACGCCTGCGTTCCGCCCACTGAAAAATTTCATGCTGGTAAATTTGTTGTCGTTTTATATCAAGAAACTCACCAATAACATAGTATAATAACCTGTTTTCTCATAAAGAATACTGTATCATGTGATTAACTGCAAAACTTTTATTCAACTATCATCAACACCTACGGATGGGTAGATAATAAAATTTCGTTTTGTATTATATGTATCCGCAAAAAAGGCTGCCTCAGGGCAGCCTTTTTCACGTACTTAATTTTTTGCAATTGCTCAGAATTTACTTTTTAGCCAATTTTTTCAGAGATGACTGTGCTGCTGCAAGTCGAGCAATGGGGACTCTGTAGGGTGAACAACTTACATAATCCAAGCCGATATCATCACAAAATCCAATGGTTTTCGGATCTCCACCATGTTCACCGCAGATACCCAGTTTAATATCAGGTCGTGTCTTTCTCCCTGATTCAACTGCCATTTTTACAAGTTTCCCAACTCCGTTAATATCAATAACCTGGAAGGGATCATACTCATAGAACTGCTTATCAGTATCGTTTACGTAATGTCCAAGGAATTTCCCTGAATCATCCCTGCTGAAACCGCAGGTCATTTGAGTTAAATCATTCGTCCCGAAGGAGAAAAATTCAGCTTCTTCAGCGATTTCATCAGCTGTAACTGCAGCACGAGGAACTTCAATCATGGTACCTATCTTATATTCGATGGTTTTCCCTTTTTCTTTGAATACATTACTGATTGCTTTTTCAGCATGTTCTTTTGTAAAAGATAGTTCTTTAACATTCCCTACTAGAGGAATCATAATTTCCGGATAGACTTCAATGCCTTCATCTCTTACATTCAGGGCAGCTTCGATAATTGCTTTTACCTGCATTTCAAGTATTTCCGGGTAAATTATTGCAAGGCGGCAGCCTCTGAATCCCAGCATCGGGTTAAATTCATGAAGAGAATTAACTGCTTGAGAAATTTCTTCGTTGGAAACACCTAGCTGAAGTGCCATTTCATGTCTGCTGGTATGATCATGGGGCAGGAATTCATGCAGCGGCGGGTCAAGAAGACGAACAGTAGCAGGTCTTCCCCCCAGAGCTCTGAAGATATGCTCAAAATCTTGTCTCTGCATAGGCAGCAGATCTTCCAGAGCAGCTTTTCGCTCAACAGTATTTTTCGAAAGGATCATTTTTCTCATGCTGATAATTCGTTCACCTTCAAAAAACATATGTTCAGTACGACAGAGTCCGATGCCTTCAGCTCCGAATTTTACAGCCATACGGGTATCAGCTGGAGTATCTGCATTGGTTCGTATTTTCAGTCTCCGTACTTCATCGACATAGGACATAAACTTTTCATAGTTTTTATATAGTAAGGATTCGTTAGGATCCATATTTCCGTTCAAGACCTGAACAATTTCTGAAGGTTTAACATGGATTTCGCCGGAATATACATGTCCGGTAAACCCGTCAATCGAAATAAAATCACCCTGTTTAATTTTCTGATCCCTAACTGACATGACTTTATCTTCATAATCAATGTTTATATCGCCGGCTCCGGAGACGCATGGACAGCCCATCCCTCGAGCTACAACAGCAGCATGACTGGTCATTCCGCCTCTTGCGGTTAGAACACCTTTTGCAACTGCCATTCCTCCAATATCTTCAGGACTGGTTTCGACCCGGACAAGAATGACATCTTTTCCTTCCGCAGCAAGCTCTTCTGCTTCATGAGCAGTAAATACTGCTATACCTGATGCACCACCGGGACTCGCATTAAGTCCGGAAGTCACTGGAGCCTGATTTTTATCATGTATATCATCTGAATCGAGTACAGGCGCAAATAGTTTCCCAAATTCCCCAGCAGGAACTCTACTGACAGCAGTTGCCTTGTCTATAAGCCCGCTTTCTACCATATCCACTTGAGTTTTAAGCCAACTGAAAACTGTACGTTTACCAGTTCTTGTCTGAAGCATGTACAGGTGTCCTTCCTGAATAGTGAATTCCATATCCTGCATGTCTTTATAGTGATTTTCCAAGGTATTTCTTATATCAGTAAGCTGTTCATACACTTTGGGATTAACTGATTTGAGTGTATCTATTGTCTGCGGAGTTCTTATCCCTGCAACAACATCCTCACCCTGCGCATTCATTAAATATTCACCATAAAATTTGTTTTCACCGCTGGAAGGATCTCGAGTAAATGCTACACCAGTACCGGAAGTATCTCCCATATTGCCGAATACCATACTCTGCACGTTTACAGCAGTTCCCAGCAGACCGCGAATATCATTCATCTGTCTGTACCGAATAGCCCTATCATTATCCCAAGAGCCGAATACAGCATTAATTGCTTTAAAAAGCTGGTCCTGAGGATCTTCTGGAAAACTTTCATTTGTGGCTTCTTTGTAGACCACACGATAAGCTTCAACAACCTCTTTCAAATCAGCTACATCAAGTTCAGTATCATTCTTCTTCTTTTTCTCTTTTTTAATTTTACCAAGTGCCTCTTCAAATTTTTCAGAAGAGATACCCATTACAACATTTCCGAACATCTGCATGAAACGTCTATAACTGTCCCAGGCAAAGCGCTCATTATTTGTCTTCTTTATAAGCCCTTGAACTGCAGTTTCACTCATCCCAAGATTGAGCACCGTATCCATCATTCCAGGCATCGACTGTGCAGCACCAGAACGGACAGATACTAAAAGCGGATTCTCAGCGTCTCCGAGTTCAGCACCCATGTTTTTTTCAAGCCTTCTCAAGTTTGAAATAACTTCTTCACGTAATCCTTCCGGATACTCACCCTTGTGAGCACTGAAATAAGAACATGCCTCAGTACTTATGGTAAATCCGGGGGGAACAGGCAATCCAATATTTGTCATTTCTGCTAGATTTGCACCTTTTCCTCCTAAAAGGTCCTTCATTTTTGAATTCCCTTCAGCTTTACCCTCTCCAAAAAAATAAACATACTTGTTTGACATTAAATCATAACCTCCAATATTTGTATCACCTCACACTTTATCAATATAAAAAAAAAGAGACTCCGTTGTCAATATAAACAAACAAAGCCTCTCTGCTAGGTATATATATATTTATCATGGAGTACCCGATTTCT
>JAIPFQ010000098.1:0-8163 GCA_021736605.1 Spirochaetales bacterium
CCGCCGGAAAAACAACAATCGGCTCTTCCGACGCATAAGCGGTCTTGATTATGTCCTGATACTCCCTGTTTGATCCATGCTTATTCACAGGGACAAAAAACTCCTTAATATTATCCAGGACCATCAGAAAATCATTAGTGATGCTTTTCACGGAACCATATTCCTGAGCTGTCAGGTCCAGCAGGGCAATGCCGTCCAAGCCTCCCAGGGGATGGTTCGCTGCAAATATCGGAGCTGTATGACCGACAAAATGCTCTCTCCCTACCAGTTTTACCTCCAGGTCAATAAAATTAATCACCGCATGGGTAAATTCAGCTCCCATTTTGTCATGAAACAATCCGAGAAATTCATTAATCTGCTCTATATGGAGTATCCGGGCAAGATAGCGTTTTACAAATCGGGGCATTCGTTTTTCAAGGGACGGACTTTTGGAAGCTATCACCTGGTTAAGATCAATTTTATTCTGCATAGGCTTACTATAGATAGGCTTGTATTGATTTTCAAGCACTCTGAAGGTATTTACAGCTTTTTTCTGTCATGTATAAGGAAAAGTGTAAAAAAAATCCCCCGGTACGCAGCTTTTTATATGCAGTCTTTATAAGACGTTTTCTTTCAGCGGATAATCCTGTCATATACTCTCTTAACAAGAAAAAAAATAAGCATTCCAAGCCCGCCTCCAGCAATATCAGCTGCCGCATCAAGCAGTTCCAGAGAACGCCCGAATCTCGGCTGGAGCAGCTCAACCCCAACTCCAATAAAGAGAACGTATAGAAGTACTGAGAGCAGCATAAAAAGTACATAATGATTTCTGCCGGTAAAAAACCGATTGAAGACCAGAGATGAAAAAAAGGCCAAGCCGACATACGCCAGTCCATGGGCCAGCTTATCTGAAGACAAGCCCGATGGCACCCCCCTGGACGGAGGAATAACTGAAACCCATACAATAAACATTGTAAGCATCAGCCAAAGAACAATTTCTGAAGCGGTTCCGCAGCTTTTTCTCATCTATCTATACCTTCATCTATACCTTCATCCGGACTTTTATCCGGCAGCATACTTCCCCCTTCAGCAGCTTTGAGAGGAGTCCCTACTTCATCGCGTCTCCATCCGCATAACTTACCCTGCCATACATCCGTTTGTTCAAGATACCTATCAAATAAAGAGATAAAGGTCCCCTTTTTTGCAAAATGCTTCGGTGCGAACAGCCGATGAGAAGGCGTGTCACACACAAGCCGCTGCACCGCAATATCACCGGGAATCCTGGAGATGAACCGCGCAGCCTGGTACAGATGCCTCCCCGTGGATGGAACAGTAATAGCCCCAGCCCGGTATGCCCTGTACATGCGTGTCCCCTCCGGGATGTGCAGATTATGAATTTTCACCGCCTCCGGATGCAGCTCCCGGATAAACTCAGCGGTCTGATCCATCTCTTCAGTTCCCTCTCCAGGCAGCCCGAGAATAACATGAAAAGCCGTCTTAATTCCTGCTTCATGCAGCAGGTAAAAGGCCTTACGCAGGTGATCCGCAGTATGCCCCCGATGAATCGCCCGCAGCGTTCTGTCATTAGCGCTCTGCAGCCCAAGCTCCACCCACACATCCTTCAGCTGTCCTTTGTAAGCAGCAATCAAGTCCCTATTCTTTCTGCTGATGCAGTCCGGTCGGGTGGAGATAATCATCTCCGTAAAATCTTCCTGCCCCAGTGCAAAATCATAAATCCGCTTCAGCTCAGCGGTCGGGGCAAAGGTATTGGAAAACGCCTGGAAATAGAGACTGTAACTGCTTACTCCATACCGTTTTTTTACAAATGCCGTACCGCGTTCAATTTGCCCGCGAATTGAAGCAAGACGTTCATCCTCAGCCATGGACCATCTCTTTTTTTCTTCTGATGCCTCCGCCGTCGCTTTCGGGAAGCCGCTCGGGACATCTGCAGAATCCTTACTGGAATACCCGCCGGAAGAATCCCAGGAAGAGAAAGCTTCAGCAGGAAGCCCGTTTCTGGCAGCCAGCGCTTCCTTCGGACGCTGGTATGCAGCTCTGGAGCCCAGCAGATCGCAATAGTCGCAGCCGCCCCTGCGCTCTGCATCCCGGTTCGGGCAGGAGAAACCCGCATCCACACCGACTTTGTATACCGGATGGCCGTAGCGCTTATTCAGATATGTCTTATATGTATAGTATAGCTTCATTGTACAGTTTTACAGCAGCCTTTATTCTTTTATCATGAATCACCCTAGAGCAAAGAGAGTGATCTGTTTAGATATTCAACATTGACAGTAACACAAAACCATTGTATTGTTAATACTATAAGATAATTAGGGGGTTAATATGGCACAAGTTGTATTAAACAACATTACTAAAGTGTACGACGGCAATGTAAAAGCAGTTGATAATGCTAACATTTTCGTCGAAGACCAGGAATTTGTTGTCCTGGTTGGTCCTTCCGGATGTGGTAAATCTACCACTCTTCGTATGGTTGCAGGTCTTGAAGACATTACCAGCGGTGAATTAACCATTGATGGTAAAATTGTAAATGACGTTCCTCCTAAGGACCGTGATATTGCAATGGTTTTTCAGAACTATGCACTGTATCCGCATATGAGTGTCTATGACAACATGGCATTCGGTCTCAAAATCCGAAAGTTCCCGAAAGAAGAAATTGAACAGCGCGTAAACGAAGCTGCCAAAATTCTTGATATCGAGGAACTGCTGGACAGAAAACCGAAGGCTCTTTCCGGTGGTCAGCGCCAGCGTGTTGCTGTAGGTCGAGCTATTGTACGTAAACCGAAAGTATTCCTCTTTGACGAACCGCTTTCCAACCTCGATGCAAAATTACGTGTACAGATGCGTGCTGAGATTTCGAGTCTGCATAACCGTCTGCAGGCAACTATGATTTATGTAACCCATGACCAGGTTGAAGCTATGACCATGGCGGATAAAATTGTAGTTATGAAACTTGGACTCATACAGCAGATCGGGGGTCCTCTGGATCTCTATAACAACCCTGCCAATAAGTTTGTAGCAGGATTCATCGGATCACCACCAATGAACTTCCTGGGAGTTAAAATTGTAAAAGAGGGTGATACAATTCTTGCTGATGAGGGTGACTTCAGAATTAAGCTTCCTGCGGAACATCAGAAACGCCTCAAAGATTACGTAGATAAACGCGTAACCTTCGGTATCAGACCTGAAGATATGAACTTCGTTCCGAAGAAAGTAAAAGATCAGACTATCAACGCTAAGGTTAACGTTATCGAACCCTTAGGTGCTGAGACGCATGTGTATGTAAACACATCGAAACATCAGCTGATTGCGCGAATTGATCCGAATGTTAAAATGGAAGTCGGAGCAGACATCAGCCTGGACGTGGTATTTGATAAGGTTGTGTATTTTGATGGTGAAACTGAAAACGCTATTCTTTAAACCTGATCAGTACCTGTAAGAAATGTAAGTAAAAAGAAAAATCTTGACCGTCCTGATTTCAGGGCGGTCTTTTTTAGCCCCTTTCTTACCAGGCATTGTCAATCAGGCAATGTCCATTATACAATTGGCTAGTGAAAAACGAAAAAACTATGCAGATCGCAGTTGCCGTACCGCCGGTACGGGATTTTTATTATACCCCCCACCGCGCATCAGCTTTGGGAGCTCGCATTGTCGAAAATGTGCTTTTCTCTTTCGGACATAGCGTACAGCTCTTCAATTTTCCTGCAGCAAAGCCCTCACCTCATACTATACCGCTTCCTCGGGAATTGAATTATCTCAAAGAACTTCTTATACAGGGAGAGACGGGTGAAACTTCTTTCTTCACTTCGTATAAGCACTATGGTCCGAGTTTCTCCTTATGCGCAGAAGAGATCTGCAGCGAAGAACAGGACATAATTTTTCTTGCCTGCTTCGCCTTTGCATATGCAGAGGACTCTGCTGAATTGATTCGGGCTATCCGGCACAAGAATCAGAAAGCGTTGATTGTTATAGGAGGAGCGGGCGTTTCGGCTTTCCCTGAATGGTTTCTAGAGAATACGGATGCTGACGCCGTAATCCGGGGAGAAGCCGAAGTCATTATTCCTCCCCTTCTTAAAAGCCTGCAATCTGCTATCACTCCAAAATCCAGAGAAGCCCGAGAAGGTCGTGAGAAACTCGCTGCAGTTGAAGCTTTAGGAGCTTTAGAAGCTTTAGAAGCTTTGGAAGTTTTGGAAGCTGCCCATATTCCTGGTCTGTACACGCAAACCGAAGTTTCAAACAGACCTAAGAAGCAAAATTCAGCTTACAAAGAACCGCTTCCCCAGGCTCAAGCGGAAGCAATCATCCCTTTCTGCAGTAAAGTAAGGGAAACACGGTATAGCATCCAGTTCTCAGCAGTCTTCAGCCGCGGCTGCCCGAAACACTGTGCATTCTGCCCCGGCCGGCTCGGCCACGGTCCGGGCTTCAGGCGGCCGTCACTCAGCAGATCCCTCCAGGCCGTTCATGATGCCGTGGCGCCCTACGCTCATCTTGCTCGCACTCAGGTTCATAGCGATACTCATACATCAAAAAAATTCGCACAAGAGAAAAGTCTGATACTCTCTATTGAGGATGATAATATTCTGGCGGATACGGATTTCTTTCTGAACCTGCTGACAGAGATAAAACAGCAGTATCCGCATATCTCATTCACCGCAGAAAACGGAATCGATTATCTGTATATCGATATTCCCCTTCTGGACAGATTAATAGATCTAGGATTCCGGCAGTTTAACTTTTCCGCCGGAATAATCGGGAAGACCGAAACAGCCCTGGCCGATCGACCGTCTTCTCTGAATCATCTAAAGAAACTGGCAGTGCATGCCGCGGAACGGGAAATCCCGGTGATTAATTATGTCATAGTAGGACATAACGCTGACACTCCAGCAAAAGCGGTCTCCGCACTCATGTATCTGGCTTCAATCCCTGGGCGCGTCGGAATCTCACCATTCTATACAGTTCCCGGACTTCCAGGTTTCACCGATATGCAGCAGTTTCGCGGGCACTCTCCTTCCTTGTGCAAGGGATCATCCCTCTATCCATGGAATGGAAGTCTCACTTCACGAGAGATGGTAAGCCTGTTTCGTATAGCCCGTCTCATTAACTTGATGAAAAAAGAGAACCGCCGACCACAGGAGGAAGAGCTCATCAGGAAAAGTTTTGCAGTAGAAAGACTTTTCACTTATACAAAAAGGAAGCGAGTTCCCGGGGCAGCAGAAAAGTCGTCAGAATCGAAAAAACAAGCGGAACCGAAGCTGGAGATCATTCCAGTACCTGAACGAAGCATCGATAACCAGGTGGTCAAGCTGTTTTTCGAGACCTTCGAGACCTTCAAGACCTTCAAGACCTTCGAGAGCATTGATGGTTTCGACACCCTTGATGCCCTCGAAATCTTCAAGAACTCATAAAGCTTCCCTTCAATCACCTCTACTCGGCCGCTGTATCCCACTCCTTAATGGCACGTACACAGACCTGGATAGCCTTTTCAAAAACATCAGCATCAACACCAATAATACAGCTTATGATGGAACCTCCGTAATTCACATAGCGGACGGAAATTCCCTCAAGAGCCAAGGCTGCTCCAATGATGCTCAGCACTCCGGGTTTATCGTACATACCCTCTCCCACAATACCGATCATCCCCACTTCCTGGTCCGTACAGATCTCATCCGGATGCAGTTCCGTAGTAATACGTCGAATAAGGGCATCACGATCCTTGATCAAGCTGGATGGGAAATAGTAGGAGATGGAATCAAAACCGACGGAGGTGAATTCAGGCTGGATCCCCTGCACCTTGAGAATTGTCATTATCTGCAGCTGATAATCAGGATATCGGTTGAGTAAGTTTTTCTTAATATAGAGCCGGCTGTAGTTGTTCTTTCCGGATATACCGATAACCGGTTTATCTGCCAGGTCCCGCTCCTGCTCAATTATCGTCCCCTGGGCTTTCGGATCGTTGGTGTTTTTTATCTGGATGGGAATGCCCGCTTCCCTAACCGGTGCTATGGCTTCTTCATGAAATACACCGGCACCAATGGAAGCAAGCTCCCGGATTTCCTGATACGTAATTTCGCTTATCTCCTCAGGATTATCAACAATCCTGGGGTCCGCCATGAGAATTCCCGACACGTCAGTCCAATTTTCATAGCGCAGGGCATGCACTGCTCGGGCAGCTGCAGCACCGGATATATCCGATCCTCCGCGAGAGAAAGTCTTCACACTGCCATCCTTCAAAGCCCCATAGAAGCCCGGCATCACATACGAGCCCTCAGGCGAAACAGCCGCAGCAAGGCGCTCATAGCTTTGAGAATCCACAAGACCGCGTTTATCAAGAATCAGGACATTTGCCGGGTCAATAATCATATAGCCCAGGTACTCAGAAACCATCATTCCGCAGAGGAACTCTCCCCTGGAAGCAGCATAATCCTCTGAAGCGCCTGCTTGCAAATCCCGCTCCACCACATCCAGAGCCTCTTTAACCGGTTCAAAATCAATCCCCAACCCCTCAGAAATCTCATGAAACCGTCCCGTAATATCGGTAAACTCAGCCGAAAATGACTCCCCGGCCTGGGCTTTTCGATAACACGTATAGAGGAGGTCCGTCACCTTGACATCATCCTTGAAGCGTTTTCCCGGTGCCGATACCACGATAAACCGCCGCTCCGCATCCATAGCGATAATGTCAGCGGCCTTCCGGATCTGCTCAGCCGTTGCCAGAGATGTCCCGCCGAATTTGCAAACTACCATAGTTCCTCCCTGCTGTGATTACTTAATCCGTATTGATTACTGTATCCGCGTATTGATTACTGTATCCGCGTATTGATTACTGTATCCGTATTGTAGGTAAAAGTAAGAAGACTTGCAATATTGGATGATGCTGAAGCGCTGGAAAAATGCTGCCCGGCTAAGCAGCAGATGAGCCTTCATCCGCTGCAGACTGAAGATGCCGCAGCGGTTCTATTCGCGGCTAGAGCAGGTGCTCTACATCTCCGACCATCTCATATCCTGCAGGATTCCCCGTCTGGTCAAACATCACGTTACCGCTTTTATCTTTCAGAGTCACCCTCACTTTTGAATCAACACTCTCCTTGATAAAGCGCTCCATTCTGCCTTTATCCGGTGCGGCCAGCAGCTTAGCCTCCTTGCCCTGCACGGAAACCCAGAGATCATAATTTCTGTCATGCAGCCTGATGGAGACTGAATTCTCCATCACCGCCATTTCATCAATTCCAGCACCGGTATAGGTGGTAAAGCGGTAGAGACTATCATCAGTTTTAAGGAAGCATAAAAACCCAGTAAACTCCCTCCTGAGCCAGGGAATCGTAGCGATGGAGAGCAGAAAGGAGGCATCACTATCTGGAAAATCACTGCAGTGCGCCCAGATATAATCCCGGGGAAAAGATTTTCCCCAGTCTTTTTCCACATAGCCCTTTCCTCCATCGAAATTAAGGCTTTCACCGTTCAGCTCCAAACTCCCCTTCAGATAATGATTCATTGAGACTACCCCATGGAAACACTCCATAAATGGGATGAACCCGTACCAGCCCATTATTCCCGGAGCTGCAAGCCGTACAGGGAAGGGGCTGAACTTTTCATACGATATCTTTCCCCGCAGTTTGATTTCCGGATGCTGGATATCGACTTCCATCCCATCAGGGCTGAATTCATTTTTTCCTATCTGTATAAAAAGCCGTCGTCTGCTGGCATAGAAGGATTCCAAGGGAAAGGGGATATAGTGGGAAGAATTATTGTATCCATCCAGAACCTGAATAAAGGCATGGCGATCATCACCCCCCGCCAAGGAAATACCGGGAATCAGTGCTAGTGTTTTTCGCTCCCCCAAGATTTCCGATTTATCCGCTTTTCCGGAGGCCGGCTGCCGGCTATCTGTTTCACTGTTTTCCTGTTTCCTGCTATCCGCTTTTTCAGCAGGTGTCGTTTTTTCAGCTTCCGGGCACGGTACTCTTCCGGTACTATGCTTGAAGTACCACCCTTCAAAATAGTTTTTGTCCCTTTTCCGTCCCTGAAAGACTTCTGGTTTAAAAATTTTTCGCCTCATACTGTAGTATATCATGTTTGTATAACTCTGTACTGTCAAGTTCTTCATGAATATTTATTCAAAATCTCATAGGAATTACCATGACATATCTCTCATAGGGTATTAGAATG
>JAIPFQ010000099.1:0-8118 GCA_021736605.1 Spirochaetales bacterium
AACCAACGAACCAACGAACCAACGAACCAACGAACCAACGGAGGGATTATGGTCAACCAGGAAATTCAGAAAGAGCGTATGAGAAAGTATTTCACTTCAGCGGCTGAGGAAATTATCAAAGGGGAGGGGCTGAGAGCTGTCAGCGCCCGAAATATTGCTGAAAGAGCAGGGTACTCATATGCTACCCTGTATAACTATTTCTCGGACATGAAGGAAGTTATATTCGCCTGCGTAAAGGACTTTCAGGAGGAGTGCAGCGATTTTACTTCTGCCTTTGCTGCTGGAGCAGCTCCTGGGAAGGGTCATATTGAAGCTGTCGGAAAAGGGTACTGCGCCTTTTTTATACAGTATCCCAGCATATTTGAACTGATATATACGGAAACATCCAATGATGTGATGGGGATAAAACATGTAGGGGAACAAATTCAGGACCATTTCCAGAGCCTCTGCAGGGCAGACTGGGAGTATCTTGTTTCAGCGGGGGAGATGACTGCCCAGGAGGCGCAGAACATGTCTTCTCTGTTTGCCCATACTCTCATCGGTTATCTGCTGATGTATATCAACAGAAAGTGTCCCGATGATTATACGGAATTTATGCGGGCTGTTGATCAATCCTTTAGTGTGATTCTGAACAAGTGATTCTTTAATCATGCAATTATTGAACAAGTAATTACAGAGAAAGAACCGAGCAGCCGCTGCATACTGTGACTTTGCGGTTCTTTCCTGGTACAGTGTGCTGCAGGAAACTGATCTCCAAACATAGAGGCTTGAAAGTTTTCATAAAAATCGCTTATCTAAGAGTATGCGTTTTTAAAGATTTTCAGAGTCTCTTCAAAGGAGAGGGTATACCTGTCCATTTCAAAAAGGCCTCCCATGGTATCGCGAGCATTTTCAGCCAGTTCAGGCAGGTCTTCTTCCTGTATGCCGTAATCAGACATCTTCAATCTATCAACACCGCAGGCCTGCTTCATCTCTTGAAGCGCTTCTAAAAAAGCCTCTTTTTCGCTTTTCTTAGCTGATAGGTTTTTCCCCATAGCTTCAGCCATGTCCTTCATTCTGTCCTTTATCTTGTCACCGAAAAAGCTGAAGTAGGAGTGTGAAAGAATAATAAGTCCGGCACCATGGGCAAGATCGGGGTGATATGCGCTGAGAGCATGCTCCATGGAGTGCTCAGAGGTGCAGCTTGAAGTTGATTCCACCATCCCGGACAAGGTATTGGCCAGGGCGACAAAATTTCTTGCTTCCATATCTTTCCCTTCCGCAACAGCTTTCGGAAGATAGGCAGACAGCAGCTCTATGCTCTTAATGGCATAGCTGTCACTGATGGGTGTAGCGATGTTTGCGATGTAGCCCTCTGCGGCATGAAAGAAGGCATCAAACCCCTGGTAAGCAGTCAGGTGAGGGGGGATTGAATGCATAAGTTCAGCATCAACAAAGGAGAGTACTGGAAAAGTTTCAGGTTTCAGCCCGAAGCCGATTTTCTCATGGGTATCTTCCTTGGTGATGACAGTCCAGGGATCCGCTTCTGTTCCCGTTCCCGCGGTGGTTGTTATAGCTACAATTGGGAGAACTTCATGGGTGACAGGCTCTCCTTTTCCACTCCCTCCATGGATATAATCCCAGTAATTTCCCGTGCTGTTCACCATTACCGCAATACTTTTTGCACTGTCTATGCTGCTGCCGCCGCCGAGGCCGATAACAAAATCACAGCCTTCGCTTCTCGCCAGTTCAGCGCCTTCAGTTACATGCCTCAAAACCGGATTCGGCAGTATCTTATCAAAAACCACCGCTTCCACTCCCTGCTGTGCCAGCAGAGTCTTAACTCTTTCCAGGTAGCCGAAGCGTTTCATGGATGTCCCAGCTGAAAGGACAATCAGAGCCTTCTCCCCCGGGAGCTTTTCAACTGCTAATTCATTCAGACACCCCGGTCCGAAATGCAATTTTGTAGGTATATGATAGGTAAAGTTCATCTATTTCCCTCCAGTTATTAAGATTTTGTACGGGGATCCCATACCTGTTCGTACGTACTATTTTCTCATACAACGACATGTCTGCCAAGCAGTAAACTGCTGCAATTGCTCTTATCATCATGCAGCTGTGCTGATGCGTTTATAGAGCTGTAATGCAAATCGGAAGCATCAGAAAAAAAACACTTCAAAAGATGAAAAATATACAAATCTCGTAAAAAATACGGTATGATGAAAGTAGTTATAATTCCAAAAAAAGAGTCAGGAAAAAATTTTTATGATATTTCCCGGAAGCGTTTTACATACTATATTTTAGATATATATCGTGGCACAAAATTTAGTGATGGAAATTCTATAGTGTCAGCATGATTCAGTTTACAAGTTAAGCCGTCGTTCCAGGCTCTGTAACTGCCTTGTCGGCGTTTGAACTGCAGTATTATCAGCAATAAATGGATGTGTAAGGGCCATCACTAAATTTTGTGCCAGCATGTATAAGATAACATTGGATAAAAAGAAATGGAGGATGCATTATGTCGGAGGAAAGACGAAGATTCACCTTGTACAATGGAGTTTCTATTCCAAATGTAGGATTCGGTACTTTCAGGATTGATGATCCGAAAACAGCTGAAGCCTCAGTTACGACCGCTCTTGAAGCTGGTTATCGCCATATTGATACGGCGAAGATATACGGGAATGAGGAACCCGTTGGAGAAGCTATTAAAAAAAGTGGTATTCCCCGAAATGAAATCTTTCTGACAAGTAAGTTGTGGAACAATGAGCATGGCTATCATAGGGCAATTGATGCATTTGAAGGCAGTCTGCGCCGGCTGTCTACGGATTATTTGGATCTGTATCTCATTCACTGGCCGAAGGAAAGTAATATCGACACATGGAAGGCCTTTGAGAAGCTCTACCGTGATGGCAGAATACGATCCATAGGCGTGAGCAACTTCAAGATCCATCATCTTCAGGAACTTATTGATAAAGGAAAATTTATTCCCATGGTTAATCAGGTTGAACTTCATCCGCAGTTTCCGCAAAAAAGACTCCGAGGCTTCTGCGAAAAGTATGATATTCTGATTGAATCTTGGGGGCCGCTGATGCAGGGAAAGATTTTTTCAATTCCCCTGATGAATGAGTTGGCTGAAAAGTATGAAAAAACGGTTGCCCAGCTCACCTTACGCTGGCATCTGCAGCAGCATCTGCTTCCCCTGCCTAAGTCCACCCATGCAGAACGCATTCAAGGAAATCTTGATGTCTACGATTTTTCCATTTCCGATGAAGATATGGAAAAAATCGACAGATTGCGGGGAGATCGAATAGGGCCGGACCCGGACAGCATAGATTTTTAAAAAAAAGTTTCAGATATTTTAGTACATAAGGGCTGGAATTTTTTATTGGAGGGGGGAGCTTGAAGGGGAGATTGGAGGGGGGAGCTTGATTCCACCCTCCTTAAAGTTTACATAGCGGCACTAAGCTTTGTGCCGCTGTTGAAAACTTACTCTTTTTCCATCAGTTTGAGGACTTCATCAATGTAGGGCGGATCAGCGCCTTGATTTCGGCAGGTTCCTTCCGCGGAGTGGGTAGCGAAGGTCAAAGCTTCTTCCGCCTTTTCCTTGGGGAGTTCTGCAAGGTGGGAACGGTTCAGGTAGCCTTCCCGATAAAGATACGCCAGCAGTCCGGCGTGAAAGGTATCTCCGGCGCCGATGGTATCCGCAACTTCAATGGGATGGGTTGGAGCCCAGGCTTCAGTATTTTCAGAATACCAGAAAGATCCCTCTTTTCCTTGAGTTACAACGCAGATCTGCGCTCCCTGACGCAATATTTTATAAGCCCCATCCTGTATGGATAGATCAGGG
This sequence comes from Spirochaetales bacterium, assembly GCA_021736605.1. Classification (GTDB taxonomy): domain Bacteria; phylum Spirochaetota; class Spirochaetia; order PWKH01; family PWKH01; genus JAIPFS01. The sequence continues at coordinate 3,827 of JAIPFQ010000099.1, forward strand.
TAGATCCAGTCTAAATCTTCATCACTGATTTTTACGATATCAACGGAGGAGAAAAGTTCTTCCAGCCTCACAAGGTATGCTTCCCGATTGCTGACCATAGATGAACGGATGTTAGGATCAAAGGAGACGAGGATTTCTCTGTCCCGTTCCATGATGAATTTATGAATTTCCTCAGCCCCCGGTTCCAGAACCAGTGAGATAGATCCTATCTGAATGCACTGCGGTCTTTCTGGTGCCCTGAGTATGGCGGTTTCAATTTCCTTGGCTGATATTGATCTATCCGCAGTTCCATGGGTGAAAAACGCATATTCCGCAATTCCTTCAACGATTTTTGCAAAGGCGAGGGTAGTCGGTTTGTCGGATGGAATCACTGTTTTCGTGTACACACCGTTCTTTTCAAGATGTTCCGTAAGCATCTTTCCGAACAGGTCTGAAGACAGTTTTCCGAGATATGATGTTGGAATCCCCAGACGTTTCAAGGCGATGGACGTGTTATAGGGCGAACCCCCTGGTGCGGGGACAAAACTGGGAGTCCCGTCTGTTTCCCGGTAAATGAAATCAATAAGTGCTTCTCCTAATGAGATAACCATGAAAAACCTCCTGCAGAATAGTTGAATTAGGTTAAACGATTATCTTCCAGTGAATTTATCTTCCGGCTAATTATTCACCAGATACAGGAAACAGCCGTCGACTGCTTCCTGCTGAATGACCCAATTCTTCCTATACTGTAACCTATTTTCCCACTGATGTCACCTTGTATGCGGATTGAATGCATATTGTTTTGCAGCTGCCGGTCATAAGCCGATCAGCAGCCCTTCAGCAGCCCTTCAGCCGCCGGTCATTAATCGTTCATTAGCTGCTGCAGAGGGCATTCACTGCAATATTCGCTGTCGGATCATCATTCATTACAATGCCCGTAAATCAAGACTTTTTGAGAAAATACTGAAAAGTTCCTTCCACCAGCCTTTCTGCTCATCAAAATGTCCGATACTTCGAATTTTTTTCAGCCTGTATCTGACCAGCTGTTCCGGTTGTTTGGAGCAAAGCACGCCGAGGTCCTGCTTAATGACCTCCTTGATGTGCTTAGCCGTTTCCTCCGGATTCTCATGGGCTCCGCCTGGAGGCTCCGGAATTACTCCGTGGATAATATTGAAATTCATGATGTCTTCGGATGTCATTTTCATGATGGCTGCCGCTTCCTTAGCCTTCGATGAATCCCGGAGGAGGATGGAAGCAAAGCCTTCCGGAGTGATAACTGAATAAATGGAGTGTTCCAGCATATAGAGCTTATCGGAGATTCCGATGCCCAGTGCTCCTCCGCTGCCGCCTTCACCGATAATAAAACTGATTGAAGGCGTTTTGAGGATGGAGAGCTCCTTCAGGTTTCTGGCTATGGCCTCACCGATTCCCCGCTCCTCGGCTCCTATGCCTGGATAAGCTCCGGGTGTGTCCACGAAAAAAATGACCGGACGCTGGAATTTTTCCGCCTGCTTAGCCAAGCGCAGGGCCTTACGATATCCCTCTGGACTTCCCATCCCGTAATTGCGGGCAATGCTCTCTTTCATATTGGAACCCTTCTGGTTCCCGATAATCGTCACCGGGCGGCCGTCGATGATCCCTATGCCGCCGACCATTGCGGGGTCATCACCATAATATCTGTCCCCATGCAGCTCCATAAAGTCGTCGCAAATCAGATTAACATATTCCAGGGTACCGGGACGCTTAATTTCCCGGGCAATTTTTACATGATCCCAGGTGGAGAAAGCCCCGGGCTGCTTGGTTTCAAGTTTTTTCCGTATATTTCTGATGTCATCGTTCAGGCCGAGGGCAGTATCTTGTGACAGCTCCTCAAGCTCCTTCAGCAGAGCATCTATGCGTTCTTTTTTCATAGGTTCCTCCCGTGGGTCCTCAGCAGAAATGCCAGAGTCTTTTTCAGCTCGCTCCGGGGTACCACCGCATCAACAAAGCCTTTCTCCAGCTGGAATTCCGCCCGCTGAAAATTTTCAGGAAGTTTCTGCTTGATCGTTCCCTCAATTACCCGCGGGCCTGCAAAACCCACCAAAGCACCGGGTTCAGCGACAATTACATCCCCGAGCATGGCGAAGGAAGCGGTAACGCCCCCCGTGGTGGGGTTGGTGAGAACAATGAAGAGCGGTACTCTGGTCTCCTCAATTAGGGCAGCGGCACTGGCAGTCTTGGCCATCTGCATTAAGGAGAAGATACCCTCCTGCATTCTGGCTCCGCCGGAAGCAGTGACAAGAATTACCGGTGTGCCGGTATCAGCTCCCTGCAGGATGGCGCGAGTGATCTTTTCCCCCACCACCGAACCCATGCTGCCTCCCATGAACTGAAAGGACATGATGCCTAGGATGACGGACATATTGCTTATTGTACAGGTTCCGGTGACCACAGCCTCATTCATATTGGATTTATGCTTCTGCATCTCCAGTTTTTCCTCATAGCCATCGAGGCTGATGGGATTTCGGGAGGTCATATGCCCGTAGAATTCCTCAAAACTACCGGGATCTGCAAGCATGGTGATACGTTCCAAGGGGGTAATGCTGAAATGGTGTCCGCATTGGCAGACACAATATGAATCAAGTATCTGTTCTCGTTTATACTGTTTCCCGCAAACGGGACAGTCTAGCAGGTCGTTTTTCATGATCTGTTACGCCTCCCTTGAAGCTGCGTACTTCTCGACGATTTTTTCATAGATGTCCGTGCCGTATTCACCGGAAATAAACTCTCTTGATGTAATAATCCGCAGCTGCTCGTCAACGTTCGTACGGATTCCCTGGATTTCAAGTTCCCGGAGAGCTCGAACCATACGGGCAATACCCTGCTTCCGATCCATTCCTCGGACAATGAGCTTGCCGATCATGGAATCATAATGCGGACTGACGCTTCCCCCGCTATACAGGCTGGTGTCCATGCGGACTGCCGGTCCTAAGGGGGGAGAAAAAAAAGAGATTTTCCCAGGAGTGAGGGCATTGATGCGGCACTCCAGGGCATATCCATCTAAAGTAAGCATATCCTGACGAATATCCAGGGGCTCTCCGGAGGCTGCCAGAATCTGCTGCCGGACGATGTCACAGTTCGTGATCATTTCGGTTACAGGATGTTCCACCTGAATTCGGGCATTTACTTCCATAAAGTAGTGCTTTCCCTCGGCGACGAGGAATTCTACTGTGCCAGCACCGGAATACTCCAGTTCCCGGCAGAGCTTAACGGCATCATGCCCCATAGTTTCACGAAGTTCCGGATTTACCGCTTGGGATGGACTCTCTTCAAGCAGTTTCTGGTGATTTCTCTGCACGGAACAGTCACGTTCTCCCAGATGCACTACATCCCCTCTCTGGTCGGCGACAATCTGGACTTCCACGTGCCGGGGAGATTCGAGATATTTTTCAATGTAGAGTGTGCCGTCGGAGAAGAAGGATTCGGCTTCACTGGCTGCGATTTTCAGGATGTCCGCCAGGTCCTTGTCCCTGCGTACAATCCGCATCCCTCGACCGCCCCCGCCGGCTGCTGCCTTGACAATAATGGGAAGGCCGATCTTTTCGGCTATACGGATGCCCTCTTCCACAGTTTCGACGGCTCCGTCGCTCCCGGGGATCACCGGCACGCCGGCGGCTCGAGCAATATCTTTCGCCGCGACCTTATCCCCTAATTTTGCGATGGTCTGGGGTTTGGCGCCGATGAAAATAATTCCAGCGTCCGCAGTTTCCCGAGCAAAGAGGGCATTTTCCGAAAGGAAGCCGAAGCCGGGGTGAATTGCGTCGCATTTTTTCAGTACCGCCGCCGTTATGAGATTGTCTCTATTGAGGTAACTCTGCTGGGTAGCTGCAGGCCCGATACAGACAGCATCGTCCGCCATCTTCACATGCAGGGCGTCCCTGTCAGCTTCGGAGTAGACAGCCACGCTGCGGATTCCCATATCCCGGCAGGTTCTGATTATTCGAACAGCGATTTCCCCGCGATTTGCAATGAGGATTGACGATATCATATGCGTTTTACCTCAAAGAGGGCTGCACCGAATTCCACCATATCCCCTTGCTGGGGATATATCCTGATGACCTCGCAGTCGAATTCCGCTTCCAGTTTGTTCATAAGTTTCATAGCTTCGATGATGCAGAGCGTATCTCCCTCCTTTATTTTGGAGCCCTTTTCCACGTAGGGAGGGGAATCCGGGGAGGGTGTGCGATAGAACGTACCTACAAGAGGGGCTGTTATGATTTCGTTCCCCGCTGCAGCGGCTGCTGATGATGCATCGGCGGTTTCTCTGCTCTGCG
>JAIPFQ010000100.1:0-8103 GCA_021736605.1 Spirochaetales bacterium
AATTGATTGCCTGAAAATCAAAGGAGGATGTATGAAAAGCAAACTTATCCTAGTATTGTGTCTGGCTTTGCTGGTCAACGGAATTCTATGGGCAACTGGAACTCAGGAAGCAGAATCCGGTAAAACAGTTGAAACAAAAGATCCCATAACAATTCAATTCTGGACAAGACAGACTCAAAGTGAAAGACAGGAGCAGATTCAAGCACTTATTGATGTTTTTGAGGTTCTAAACCCTGACATTAAAGTAAAAATGCTGCCTGTGGAAGAAAATAACTTTCCTTCACAGCTTGCTGCTGCAGGTGAAGCAAACAGGCCTAACCTTATTGAAATTCAAGGTTTCTATGCAATGAGTTTTTACGGAGAAAACTTAATTGATGGTGAAGCAAATGCTGAGATTGTTGAAATGCTTGGAGGTGAAAGTGTTTTCGAACCGGGAGCATTAAACAATGTGAAAATGGGTGATGGAAGTCTATTCGGGCTGCCTTTTCATTTTACTGCACAGGGCTTCTGGTATCGAACAGACTGGTTTGAAGAAGCCGGCTTGGATCCGCCGACAACTTGGGATGCTATTCTTAAAGCAGCAGAATATTTTACAGATCCTGCTGAAAAGCAATATGGTCTGCTTATAGGAACAAAACCTGAAGCGTATACACAGCAGTGTTTTACACATCTTGCAACAGCAAATGATGCTCATCTTTTTGATAAAGACGGAAATCTTTCACTATCAACTCCCGAGTTCCGTGAAGCTGTTGAACTGTATAAAGAACTGTCTCAGTATACTCCGCCGGGACCGCAAACATGGAGGGCACGTGATTATTATCTGCAAGGTAAGATGGCAATGTTCTATTATTCAACATATATAATGGACGATCTTTCACTTGCAGAAGTTGCTCAGTCTTCCCTGACATCTGAAAACTTTGATGATCTTGAAGGCGGTGATTTTAATGAAGATCTTGTTGATAATACAGGGTTTGTATCTACCATTACCAATGAAAGTTCCACCGGTTACGGTGAAGTGATGGCATTAAGTGTTTTGAAATCAAAAGATAATGCTGAAACCGAAGCCGCAAAACGACTGGCAGAGTTCTTTATGACAGATGAAAACTATATTCCTTATCTGCATATACAGCCGGGCGGATTAATTGCAACAAAAACTTCTGCTCTTCAAAGCGATGAGTTCATAAATGATCCGAAGGGTGTTTATTCAAGATATGGTAAAGAAAAGATTATGGAAATTGCAGGAGGTTTAGGGAATATTGAGGACTTTCTTAAAAAGGACGGAGTTGTCTTTTCTGATTCTGCAACTATTTTATCAAAAAACATTCTTGCCCGGATGCTTTACAATATAACAATTGAAGACAAGGATATTGATTCTGAAATAGAAAGGGCTGAAAAAGAAATGATCAGAGTTCTCAGTAGATAAAAAGGAGGGAAAATGGCTGCTGGTTTGGCGAAAAGAAATGAAGAAAAAATGGCTTGGATACTTCTTGGGCCAGCTGTAATAATTGTAGGCCTTTTAATCGCCTACCCGACAGTCCTTAATTTTGTTTTAAGCTTTTATGATGTTCGACTCGACGGAAGCAAGACTTTCGTCGGGTTTGAAAATTTTAAGAACCTGCTTACTAATCCTGATTATTACCTCTCTATATGGACAACTGTAATTTTTTTGATTGGGTCGGTAGCAGGTTCAACTTTACTGGGGTTGGGAACAGCTTTGCTATTGAATCGCAAGTTTCCAGGGCAGAATCTTGTCAGGACTTTGATTATTCTTCCCTATTTCGCCCCTGTTATTTCCATGGTATTCGGTTGGCAATTCATATTTGATCCGGTTAATGGCATTTTCAATTTCGTATTTGCCGATAAGCTTCATCTCATACGTCCAGATACGAACCTTATTGGTGACCCTCAAACTTCAATGTGGGTGTTGATAGCTTTCACCACTTGGAAATACTTTCCAATTACCTATCTTCTTATTCTTTCTAGACTGCAGTTGGTTGATAAAAACCTTTATGAGGCAGCAGAAATTGACGGAGCAAATGTGTTTCAACGATTTAGCCGCATCACTCTACCGGAAATCAGCTTTGTTCTTGGAACAACCATATTATTGAGGCTGATTTGGAATTTAAACAGGTTTGAAGATATCTACCTTTTATCCCCTCAGATTAAAACACTCTCTGTGTTTACGTATGAACAAGCTTTTACGGGTGTTATTGACCAAGGTCTTGCCGCTGCAGCTGCGTTTATTCAGCTTGCACTTGCAGGTGTAGGAATCGTTTATTATATCAAGAAAGTTCTGAAGTGGTAGGAAGATTTATATGAATATGAAAAATAGAATACAGACAAAAAAAGTAATTGCTAATACATTCTTTACAATAGCAGTGACTGCGATTGTAATATTCTGTATGTTCCCATTTCTGCAGATTATATCGGTATCTTTGAAAGATGTTCAGGACATGTCTAATCCATCGCTTATCCCGAGTAAAATTCACTTGGATTCATATAAGGAGATTCTTGGGTTTAAACCGATGAATACCAGCCAAGATGCTGCTATTAACAAAATACTTGAAAATCCTAATCTTACTGATACGCAGCGCGAAGTACTCTTTGAAAAATATGAAAAAAAGAACCCTTTCCCATTTCCACGATATATGCTTAATTCTTTTATTGTAGCCATGGCAGCGTCTCTGTTCTCCTTAACTCTTTCAGTTTTTGCAGCATATGCTCTAGCACGACTTGAATTCCGCGGGCAGACAATTCTTAAAAGGGGCACACTTTTTGTTTATCTGCTCGGCGGCGTTATTCTCATGGTTCCGCTTTATCAGATGGGTGCAAGTCTCGGTTTTACAAAGACTCCCGCGGGGACTTTCATCTATATAATCATGATTTATATAATGCAGACATTACCGCTTGCATTATATATGCTTGGGAATTATTTTCGTGGTTTGTCTAGATCCATAGAGGAAGCTGCGTTAATAGACGGCTGCAGCAGAATAGAAATAATTATTAAAATAGTTGTACCTCTTTCACGTCCCGTGCTGATTACGGTTTTTGTTTATTGTTTCATTATTGCATGGAATGAGTATCTCTATGCGTCAGTTTTTCTGAAACCATTTGAGGATTTGAGAACGCTTTCTATTGCTTTGCAGGAACTTTTTCATTCAAAGAATTCTATATGGGACAGAATTATGGCGGCTTCGACTTTAACGCTTACTCCGGTAATTCTGTTTTTCTTTGCTCTTTCAAAGAATATGGTTTCCGGGCTTTCAGACGGGGGAGTTAAAGGTTAAAAAGGCGGCACAAAATTTTGTGATGGACAATTCAGTATGGCAATTTTTGGATGATGTCAATTTCCATGAATTCAAGCAGCTTATCAGGAGCTTTCAGACTTTCGGCGGAAATTATGCATTTGAAATTTTACTAAGAAGGGGCAAATTCTACAGACTAGCAGCTGATCACAAATTTTAATGCCAGCATATAAAGGCTAAATCAACAAGGAATACTATGCAGAAAACTTATCAAGTACATATATTATCACATACACATTGGGACCGGGAATGGTATCTGAATAGCCCGTATACAAATGAATGGCTTATTCCTTTTTTTGATGGATTATTTGCAATGCTTGAAAAGGAACCTGATTATAAATTCATTCTAGATGGGCAAGTCTCCATGATTGAAGATTATTTTGAAGAACTGTCAAAGAATGAAATGTCTGTTTCTTTGGTAAAAAGAGAGCTGAAAAGTCATGTAGAGCGTGGTGCTCTTTTTATTGGTCCCTACTATCTTCAACCTGATTGGCAGCTTCTTAGTGAAGAATCACTTGTCAGAAACTTTTTATATGGGCAGAAAGTTGCCGAAGCATTTGGCGGAAGTATGAAATCAGGCTGGCTGCTGGATAATTTTGGTCAAATTTCGCAGACTGTCCAAATACATAAACTTGCGGGGCTTAAGGGCCTTTACGTCTGGCGCGGTGTTGCAATGAATCCGGATCATGTTAAATCAGAATTTATCTGGGAAGCTCCCGACGGTACGAAAATGCTCTCAGTGTATTTACTTAACAGTTACAGGAATATAATGAGGCTTGCGGAATATGACTCAATTATGAATGAGCGAATGAATGCAGAGGTAGAAAAATTGAAACCCTTTGCTGCTACTAAGAATTTGCTCATGATGAATGGTTATGATCAGGAAATGGTACCCGACGATATTCAACCGTATATTAAAAACGGAAAATTAAATGGTGATAATTATAATTCTACTCAGAATGATCCAGATAGCTATCTGAATGTAATTGCTTCAGAGAATCCGGAACTCCCAACTTTGAAAGGTGCTTTGTATAATGGAAGATTTATTTCAGTTTTTCCGGGCGTGATGTCTTCTAGGATGTATCTGAAATTGCAGAATGATCGTTTGCAGAAGATGCTTGAAAAAAAGCTTGAACCTATATCTCTGATTGTTTACTTACTTGGAGGAGAGTATGGCCAAGCAGCAATTGAGCAGGCTTGGAAACTTCTACTGAAAAACCATCCACATGACAGTATCTGCGGGGTTAGTATTGATGATGTGCATAAAGACATGGAACAGAGAAGCCGGCAAGTTTTTCAGATTGGAAATGCTTTGCTGGAAAAACAGGCAGCATATTTAGCTGGCGTGGTCGATACAACTTGCTGCAGTGGGGATGAAGCACTGATAGTTGTAAATACCATGCTGAAGGAGCGTAATGCTGTAATAAGTTATAAGGGAAAGTCTTTGTATGTTAAAAACCTCCCGAGTTTTGGGTATAAGGTAATCAGCAAACGTGAGCTTCCGGAATCGTATCTTCACGTTGAAGGTTTTAAAGTTAGTAATAGTCACATACATTTTGAGTTGAATAAAAACGGTTCCTTCAATGTTGAATATAAAAAGACTGGTAAAAAATATAATAATCTCGGACTTCTTGAAGATATGGGAGACTCCGGTGATGCGTATAATTATTCTTTTCCTGATAATGATATAAGGATAACAAGCAGTGATGCGGAAGCTGTGATAGAAGTTGTTATCTCAGAACTTTGGGAAGTATGCTTTCGAGTTAGTTTAGTGTTGAGACTTCCAGTTTCGGATGTCCATAATCATAAGCAGCGGAGTCCCGAACTGATGGAATTTCCTGTAGTTACATATATTTCGATAGAGGCGGAATCACCAGTTGTAAAATGCAGAACAACAGTAAGGAATACCGTCCGCGACCATAGGCTCCGGGTTCTTTTCCCAACAAGGCTGGACACTGAAAAAGTATATGCTGCCAGCCCATTTGATATAACCGAGCGTCCTGTTTATATTGATGATTATAAAGAGGAATCTATTCCTGATTATGTCAGAAAGGTCATAGTCGGAGCTCGTGAAACAGAGCCTTCAACGTTTTTTCATACGCGGGAATTTCTCGATTTACTACATGAGAATGAAGGTTTTGCTGTATTTAACAAAGGCCTTCCAGAGTATCAAATTATTGAAAATGAAGGCGTCGGAACAGTTGCGCTGACGCTTTTCAGATCCGTAGGATGGATAGCAAAGGACATAAATACAAGAATTGGAGATGCCGGTCCCGAAATTTTCACTCCAGATGCACAGTGCCTTCGAGAGATGAGTTTTGAATATGCCGTTTGTCCCCACTATGGAGATTCGTATTCAGATGTTTTTACTTTATCAGAAGAGTATAATAATGAGCCCATTGTTCTTTCTTCTACTCCGTCATCCGGGGAACTGCCTGCATTAGACAGCCGTTTGAGTCTAAACGGAGACACTCATTCTGTTAAAATTACTGTTGTAAAAGCTAGTGAGGATGGTAAGGGGATAGTAGTTAGGGGAGTGAATCTTGCAGAGCAAACTGCAAAGCTTGTCCTTAGTTCAAGTTGGCATATATGTGAAGCAGGCTTTGTGAATTTACTTGAAGAAAAGATTTCAGATTTGCTTATCGACGAAAACGAAGTAAGTTTCAAGGTAAAGTCCAAAGAAATTTTCAGTATTAAATTAGCTGTTGAAAAAGAGTTGTTGTCTGAATTAACACCTAATGATGTGGTGTTTGAGACAGTTGATTTCAGCGAAGATTTTAGTTCGTATCCTTATGCCGAATATGTTACTGATGCTGATATTGAATCAGAAATTCAACGAGCAGCAGCCCTTGAAGGAAAAATTGACGAGCCTATGTGGCGAAGAACAGCACTTGAAGCTCAATTGTCAGTGATCCTTACAAAACATAGGAAGGATGAAAGAGAAATCCGAAAGCTAGGATATGAGCTTAATGAAGCACGAATACAGCGAAGGATTCATGATTATATCAGTGAAAACATCAAATAGAGAGACTGATCACATAAATCTTTATAGAGTTATTTTTATTATTTCTTATCTTACAAAATTGAATTCAGTGTTTGAATATGTGTTTGGTGTTTTAATACTTTGATGAATACATCCACTCGTTATCGTAATTGTTTTTTCAGCAAAATCACTCTATACTAGTATTATAGCAGAATTTCTCTACTCGTTAAAATACAGGGTGTGTTGTATGAATAAAATAATTCCGATTTCTTTTCTGTTCTTTTTGTGTATGTTCATAGCCGCCGGTCAGGGGCTGAAGGAGAAAACGGAAACGTATATCCGAAATTCCCAAAGTAGTGATCCTGTGATCCTGATGAAAACCATACATATGCTGGAGACCGAAATAGAGACTGTTTCAGCAGATTTCTCCAGGCGATGGGAAGCGGGGAAAAGGGATATTGATGATGCTTACGCGGTGGATTTAGGCAAAATTGATAAGCTGGAACCGGAAATCTGGGAGACTGATGAAGATTTCAGGCGCAGACAGGAGCAGGAAAGGCGCCTTCTTCAGCAGCAGCGGTTTCAGGCTTTACAAGATTTTCAGGAGTATCTTGATACCGAGGAGTCAAGGTATCTCTTAATGTATCAAAAATGGAAAAAGACAGCGCTGGAGAACCTGGGAATGCAGCGAGGCATTAATTCCCGGGCGATAAGCGTCGATCCGCAGGAATATTTCCGCAATGAACGACGATGGCCGATTCACCTATCCAGCTCTCACCCTATAGCCTCCTTTGATCAGCTCAAGATGACGATTCGCTTTGGGCTGTCACAGGATCGCTCCGAACATGCTGCCGAACATACTTCTGAATATGCTTCTGAAAATGCTTCTGAAAATGCTGGGCAGGAGCTTAAACAGGAGATTATCGATTTTAACCAAGCAGTGCAGACTGGCAGCTTGTCTGCTGACATAGACTGGAAGGTGGTGAAAGATGAAAAACGGGATACCTTCGTGATCGCTATCAGTAAAGTAAGTTTGCATAATCCCGTGGGCGGCAGAAGTTATGTGCAGGAATTTCCCGAGCTGGTGTTTGCCCAAGCTTATAAAACCGAAGGGCTGAGTTTAGATGAGACAGTTCTGCTTGAGACCTCCGTTATTTCAGACATTGTCTTTCGTGATCCTGTTTCCTTGGAGGGTGCTGGCACGATGCAGGTACAGCCGGGAAAGACTGCAGAGATTCCGGATGTGCAGATAATTCCGGAAAATACGCTTGATAAAACCCTTACGTGGTATGCTGAGGATACTGAGGTAGCGGAAATTTCACATGGGAAAAGGATTGAAGCGAAGGAGATAGGGAAAACGTATCTCAGCATTGCAGCCCGGGATGGTTTTACCAAGGAAGCGATGCTTCGATTGATTGTGAAAAACGATATAGGGGATGAAGGTCCGGCGGGCGGACTGATTTTCTACGAAAACCCGGAATATCGAAAAGATGGATGGAGATTTCTTGAGGCAGCGCCTCCGGAAACAGAGTGGAGCGGAAAAGTCTGGGGCGGATACAATACGCTCATCGGTGAAACGGAAACGGCAGTCGGCAGCGGAAAGAAGAATACGGAAGCAATTGTCTCCTTGTTCGGCGAAGCGGAACCGGATGAAGGGGTGACCGATTATGCCGCCAGACTCTGTTATGATCTTGAAGTGGTTCATGAAGGGCGCAGCTATGATGACTGGTTCCTGCCGTCCAAGAATGAACTGAATCTGATGTATGAGAATCTCAACCAGAATGGTTTGGGCGGATTTTCAAGCTGGGGTGATTA
>JAIPFQ010000101.1:0-8038 GCA_021736605.1 Spirochaetales bacterium
GACTCGACCGGCTGCTGATGATTATGGCAGGGGAATCTTCCATCAAGGAAGTAATAGCCTTCCCGAAAAACTCAGCGGGAGTCTCTCCCATGGAAGATTCACCATCGGAAATAGATGAGTATCAGCTTGAAGAACTGTTTCTGCAGATGCTTCCGCAAAAGAATACAGATGGGGAATCCAGCGAAACAACTACGTTGTAAATCCTACATAAGGTGCGAAAGCCCAAGAGCTGGAACTTCAGAACCGCAGAATTCCGCAGAACTACTGGGGGGGCAGCAGCGAAAGCAGCTTCTTCTCCAGAGAGTCTGCATAACGGCGGAAAGTAAAATCACGCTCCACAGTTTTCCTTCCTTCACGGGCTATGCGCTCCCTGAGTTCTTCATCCAGCAGCATACGTTTCAGCGCGTCAGCCAGCCCGGGGACATCATCGGGGCTGCAGGTCAGGGCATTCTCCCCGTCCCTGAGAAAGACCCGCTGACCGCCGTTATCCGTACTGATTACGGGAAGGCCGCTGGCCATGGCTTCCAGGTGGGTAAGGCCGAAGGGTTCCTCCCATATTGAAGGAAACACTAAAACATCGTGATTGCGATAAACTGCCGGCATATCTTCATAGAGGGTTATTCCTAGAAAATTTACGCTTACTCCCCCCTTTTCAGCCTCCCGAATGAGCTCCTGCTGAAAAAGTTTATCCCCCGTGCCTGCAATAGTGAGGGTACTAGCAGGAACTTTATTTGCAGGAACTTTCTTCTCTTCGGTACCGTTCTTTTGCGCAGTCCCCGACTTGTTCTGCTGATTCAGCAGAGCTAGGGCACGAACCAGGACGAGCACTCCTTTATAGGGATGGACCTGACCAGCATAGAGAATTCGGACGGGGTTATGCAGCATTCCGGGCTTCTCCTTCTTTACGGGGAAGCGATGAATCGGGATACCCTGATAAATTATTTCCGCAGAAGCAGCAGCAGGAACTCCGTGGCTGATAATATTCCGCTTCGTCACCTCGCTGATGCAGGCGACATGGGAAAAAGCAAGATCCGAAACGGTAATTTCCGGGTATATGAAGGTATCAAAGAACCAGCGGTAGAACTTCCTCGGCTTCAGTCCGAAGCGATGCTTTGCAAAACTTGTAATATTTTCATCATTAAAACTATATAAAACCGGAACAGCTGATCGCTCCGCAGCTCGGGCGGCTCCTGGGGTAAGACGCAGGAGACTCCATATAAAAACCAATTCGGGCTTCAGCTGCCCTAGAACATTCTCTGTTACCTTTCGGTTGTACAACGCGGTACGTGACCGGTTTTTCCGTTCTAATCCCGCCGGTTCAGGAAAGTAGCGGTAGAGCTTCAGTCTGCGGATAACCCCGTCGCCTTTCGTAGCTGACTCAGCGGACTCAGCTGGCTCAGCAGACTCCGCCGCTCCAGCATCAGCATCCCGCAATCCATAATCAGAGGTCAGGACGGTAACGGTATGCCCCTTTTTCCGCAAAAAATCGACCACCTGCCCGCAGAGTATTTCGTAGCCGCCGAGAATATAGGGTGCAAAAAGGTTTGATATAACCAGTATCTTCATAAATATACTCCAAATAGTATCAATTCGAATCATACCAGACTATCCGCGAATTGGATACAGGAAAAACCGGCGCTGCCTCATCTGTCCCGTTGTATATCCAAGCGGATTTTGATAATCTTACGGAAATACACAACGTGAAATGCATGCGGAAACAGGAGAACGTGAACCATGAGAATGTCAAAAGTCTTTTCCAGAACCCTGCGCCAGGCTCCCGCTGGGGCTGACAGCAAGGGATACGAATATCTCTTACGGGCAGGATTTATCAAGCAGCTCGGTGCCGGAATTTTCACCTCCCTGCCTTTCGGATTTCGGTCGCTGAAAAAGATCGAAGATATCATCAGGGAAGAGATGAATGCCTTAGGGGGACAGGAAATGTCCATGCCGGTGGTAAATCCTGCAGATATCTGGAAGGAGACAGGACGATTCTACACCATAGATAAGGAGCTGAGCCGCTTTAAGGACCGGGTGGGACGGGATATGGTTCTGGCCATGACCCACGAAGAGGCGGTTACCGCCATTGCAGCTCAAGAGATCGACTCCTACAAGCAAATGCCGAGCATGGTGTATCATATACAGACAAAGTGGCGGGATGATCCGCGCCCCAGAGCCGGCCTCATCAGGGTCCGCGAGTTTACCATGAAGGACAGCTACACCTTCGATCAGGATCATGAAGGCTTGGAAAAGCAGTACGCCGCCCATTACAGCTCCTATTTCAAGATTTTCGGTCGCTGCGGGCTCCCTGTAACAGCTGTAGGTTCGGATTCCGGCATGATGGGGGGCAAGGTAGCCCATGAATATATGTACCTTTCTCCCATCGGTGAAGACAGCATCGTTATCTGCGATCACTGCGGCTATACGGCGAACCGCCAGGTTGCGAAATTTGCAAAAGACTACTATCCCGAGGATGAACTCAAAGCGATGGAAGAAGTAGAGACGCCGGGTACTGCTACTATAGAAGATCTGGCGGCCTTTCTTGACATCCCCAAGCGGAAAACTGCCAAAGCGGTTTTTATGATGGGCACATATACCAATGAAGATAACGAAGAGTATGAGAAACTTGTGGTAGGAATTGTCCGCGGAGACTTGGATGCGGAAGAGGCCAAGCTGCAGAATACCGCCGAGGCAAACAGCCTCCGCACCGCGCAGGAAGAGGAAATTCGGGCCTGCGGGATGGAACCGGGGTACGGATCACCCATTGGAAGCCGAAACTGTGTGGTTATTGTTGATGACAGCGCTGCAAAGTCGGCGAATCTCGCGGCTGGGGCGAACAAACCAGGTTATCACTATATAAACACGAATTTTGAACGGGACTACGGCGGCATTGCAGCTGATATTGCCAGCGCCTATGAAGGCGCGGCCTGTCCTGAATGCGGAAAACCCATGCACTTAAGCAGAGGCATTGAAGTAGGAAATATCTTCCAGCTCGGCACTCGCTATTCAGAATCCCTGAATTGCTATTTCCAGGATATCAATGGGAAACGTAAACCCGTGGTTATGGGATCCTACGGCATCGGGGTCGGAAGACTGCTTGCCTGTCTGACGGAGGAGTATCATGATGATAAAGGTCTGATGCTTCCCATTTCAGTAGCTCCGTACCAGGTTCACCTAGTCAGTTTGATCAAAAAGGGAGAAGAGCCGGAGGAGCTGTATAAAGCTCTCACCGATGCTGGTATTGAGGTGCTCTACGACGACCGGAAGGATTCTCCGGGAGTAAAATTTACCGATGCTGAGCTGATCGGCCTTCCCATTCAGATCACCATGGGCAAAAGAACCCTGGAAAAGGGCGCAGTTGAGGTGAAACTGAGGAAGGAAGAGGAGAAGGAACTCGTCCCGCTGGGTGAAATAGTTCCCTATATTCAAAAAAGCATAGCAAAACTTGAACAGGAAATTAAAGACAGCATTACGGAAGAGACGCTGTAATTTGTCATTATAAAACATGGCTGTACACACGGCGGAGTACTTGGAGTCCGCGGAGTTCAGGGATTGTGCGGAGTTCTGTAAAAGGCAGATATGATGTATTCACTATTCCACCGTACGCCTCTTATGGAGGCGTGACAGGCCGTAGATCCACGAGGGGAGAATGATTATTGTCCCCAGGCATGCCCCTCCGAGGGCAAGGGAAATCAGCAGACCAAATGAAACAATAGGCCGAAATGAGGCGAATACCAGAATAATCATACCCCCGACTATCCCCAGCGTAGTCAGCACGATAGGCCGCCCGGTAACCATGATTGTATCAAGAATAGAATCACGGATATTCAAGCGCCCGCGGGCACGCCGGTAGTGGATGAGAAAGTGTATGGCATCATCAACCCCCACACCGATGGCAATACTGGACATCATAGCCGAAGCAATATCCATGGGAATCTTGAAAACAGCCATGGAAATATAGGTGACAAACAAGCCGAATCCCAGAGGGATGAGGGTCAGCAGACCGAAATCCAGGGAAAGAAAACTGATTACTGCGATAAGCAGAACACCGCCCACCGCCAGCAAGGTGGAGTTGCGCTGATCCTGCTTGAGAATATCCGTAAGCCGTGTGAATTCCAAGGACCAGCCCTCCAGGGAGACGCCCATATCAGCAGGCAGCATCTCCTCTGCCGTCGCTCTGACATCAGCAAGAAGCTCCTTCATATCCTCATCATAGAGCATCAGCTTAGTCTCATCATCAAAAATATTAAAACTCAGACGCAGCTCATCACCATCATCTGAAACATAAGAACCAACAAGTTCATAACCGCTCTGCTCAGCCAGGCTGAAAATCCGGCTTACCAGCAGAACCAGCCCTCGAGTATCCGGGATTCCCGACTCTCCGGACATAATTTCATTAATAAAACTTACATAGCCCGGGAAAGAGGCGGCGTAATCGACTGTGCTGAAGGAGAGAATTTTCTCCTCAAAGGCCATTACCTTTTTCAGGACATCTGTATCATAGAAGTATGAATCACCGTCCTTTGGCGCATCTTCAGGAGCGGTCAGGCGAACGTACATGTCCTGGGAGCTCCCCACTTGCTGTATGAGAAAGCGGGTATCCCGAATAACCGGGTCATCTTTGGGATAGTACTGCAGATAATCCGTCTTCTGTTCAATTTGCGGATAGCTGAAGAGCATCCCGACAAAGAGAACAAAGGTCAGCAGTATATAGATTCTGTAGTGTCTGATGACATGCGGCCCGATTCTAGCCATGCCCTTCGTGAGATGCCCCGCCATGACAAGCTCTCCGGTCACCTTCCTGGGACGAGGAAAGAGGGAGAGGGCAGCAGGGAGAAAAAAGAGGGAGAGCAGAATTGAAGCGCCTATCCCGACAATAGCCCCTATCCCGAAATGACGGATCTGCTCAATCTGGGAAAAGAGAAGGCTGATAAAGCCCACCAGCGTCGTTAAGCCCGCTATCAGGATGGTCTTTCCAATTTTACTTAAACCTTCCAGCATCCAATAGGGGTGAAGCTCCCGGTGCTGCTCCTCGGAAATACCTACGGCATCACGCACATACTGGTTCAGCATATGAATGGTATAGGAACTTCCTAAGGCAAGAATCACCGGAGGCAGGGAGACGGTCAGCAGGGAGATGGGATAATTGAGCATGGCCATTGCACCAGTACTCCAGATGAGCCCGCTCAAAACAACGATCAACGGAAGCACCACGGAGCGCCCGGATTTAAAACCGAAGAAAAAGAATACCACCATAAAGAGTAAGGCCAGAGAGAGCAGGAGAGACAGATCGTGGGTCAGATGCTTTGTAGTCTGCAGGGTATAGGGAATTGAGCCGATCCGATAGAGGGTGAAATATTGATCCAGAGGTCTGATGATATCTTCAATGATCTGATTATATTCCGCCGCTTCGTTGACCTGTCGAGTCTGGGGTAAGTAGATGCTGAAAATGTTCCCGTCCGGAGAGACCACTTTCCCCTTGGCAAAGGGATCATTCAGCAGCCGCTCCTTGAAGACCGCAATCTCCTCAGGAGTTTCCGGAGCCCTCCCTTGGGGAGCCGGGATCGCCGGCCGAATCCGAGTACCCGTTTTCTCAAAGGTGGTAAAGGTAAAGGGATTCACGGAGGCAGAAAAGATGTCCAAGGCTTCCAGTTCCTGAATTACTTCATAAACGAGCTGCAGTTTCTCCGCCTCATACGGATTTTCCGTCTCAAGGACCAGCATATAGTTGTCATACTTTTCTGATGCACGCTCGGTAATAAAAAGCGATTCCAGGTCTGTTTCAAACTCTACATACTGTATTTGATACGCAAAAAAGAGGGTAATGAGCAAGGTGATACTGATTAGCGTTTTGGGGCGGCGCAGACTCAGCTGTGCGAACTTCTTAAGCATATCAGGATAACTATAAAACAATCTTACCTGAAGGTAAACAGATAATGGAAGAAATATTCTCCAGTCTCAGCTGACAGCTGCCCATTTAGAGCACAACTGGAGCACAACTGAAGCTCATCTGAAGCCGACTCAACTGAAGCCCAACTGCGGCTCAGCTTCCGCTCAACTGCGGCTTTCTTCCCGTCTTCGCGGAGCAAGCTCCTGAATATCCAGTTTTTCGCGGTACCCAGACTGCATCCCCGTCTGAAACCCCATGGAGACAGCTCCTTCAGGACATGCTCTCACGCAGTCTCCGCAGCGAACACAGTCCGCACTGCCGGGATCCTTGTAAATGGCGACCTGAGCTTTGCATACCCGTTCGCAGACCCCGCAGCGAGTGCATTTGTCGTAGTCAACAGTAATCGCATGGAGGGAAATCCGGTTAAACCAGCCGTAAATCAGGCCTAGAGGGCAGATAAACCGGCAGAACGGACGGTACAGCGACATGGAAAGCGCAGAAAGTCCGACCAGCACCAGCATTTTCCAGCCGAAAAGCCATCCGACAATAGCCCTCAAGGCCGGCTGAGTAAGCAGCAGAGGAATTCCAGCTTCCAGCGTACCGGCGGGACAGACCCAGGCGCAGAAACCCGGCGTCCCGTTCCCCACCGGATCAAGCACCAGCAGGGGAACAAGAATCACCAGCCCCACCAGAAATCCGTAGCGCAGATATCTCAGCCAGCTCAAACCCTTCGGTACCCGCAGCTTCTTCACCGGCACCTTATGCAGCGCCTCCTGATATAAGCCGAAGGGGCAGATATATCCGCAAACGAAACGCCCGAAAATCGCACCGAAGAGCATCAGCAAGCCGGTCACATAGAAAGAGATGCTGTTTTTCCGTCCCCCCAGAACCGCCTGCAGCGATCCGATTGGACAGGAGCCCACCGCCCCCGGACAGGAGTAGCAGTTCAGCCCGGGCACGCAAACCGCCTTCAGATCTCCATGATAAATAGTCCCGGTGAAAAAATTCTCAAGTTGAAAATTATAGATAAAAAAGGAGAGCACCTGGATGTAGCGTCTGCGCATCGCCGATGGTTCCCGATTACTCCATTTGCCCCGAATGCCGTCTTGTTTTTCTGATTCTGCTGATGCTTTCGTCATGCGGTTTACCCAATTCCTATGCATTCAAGGCAGACCCTGACAGCCTTCGCTAAAACAGTATCGACCTCCCCGACAGCAATGCCGACCCCGATCAGGACAAGTGCCGCAGCTGCTGCGGCAGACCTCATGATCCAGAGTTTTCTGAGCTTTTTATTCGGGGAGCTCGTACCTTTGTTCATAGTTTTGCCAGTTCATCCAGAAAAAATTGATTATCCTGAACGCCGTAGTGCGGCCCGCTCACGATTTTCCCATTTTTATTAAGCAGCAGAGTGGAAGGGATATAGGGAGCCACCTCATACATCAAGTCCTGGATGGAGGGATGCGGCGCGATATTGGGATAGTCTATACCGAACCTGTCCAGCACTGCCTGAGACTCCTCAGGTTTGCGTGCGGCATCCAGGGATATCCCCAGCAGCGCCGCGTTGTCAGGAAGCTGGTCCTTCAACTCCGCAAGTTTCGGAAGCTCCTCCATGCAGGCGGGGCAGGTATTGGACCAGATATTCACTATGGTATACTCCTGCTTCTGCAGAAACGTAGCATTGAGTTCCTTCCCGGTGCGGATATTCCAGCCCTGCAGAACGGCGAATTTGTGGTCAGGCCGCAGGGGAATCATAGCTTTTGATGATCCTTCCGTGCTCCCAGTACCTGTTCCGGCAGAAGCTGAACCCTGCTCGGCACCCTGCTGATCCTCAGCCTGACTCTGAACAGGTTGCTCCTGCTGCGGATCTGCCTTTTCGGTGGATTCCTTATTCCCCCGGGCATACAGCGACTGTGCGGAAAACGGCAGTATGCCGATTATCATAGCTGCGAAAAAAGTAATTATCAGTGATCTGCGTTTCATGTATTACCTCATATATGGAAATCGTTTGGAATTACCATATAAATTACTAATTTTGTAATGATTAATCAACAAAAACGCTGCTCCCGGGCTTTAATCCGTCCACATTCTGTAAACCACATTCAGGAACCTGGTTCCTCAAGGCCGATTACGGGCGCATCATCCATTTTCTTG
>JAIPFQ010000102.1:0-8007 GCA_021736605.1 Spirochaetales bacterium
GTGTCGTGGGTCCGGAGCGTGGGGCTGTGAGCTCGGCGGGGGCCTGTTTTGAGGGGATTTAGGATGCATGGATGGAATTTTTTACAGCTCAGCAGGATTTTTGCAGAAAGATGGAAACAATTGGGGTATGTGAGGTGTGTAGTTCATCAGTATACACGGTAATGGTGAGTGATGAGGGGCTGCTTTGAACAGGCTAACACTAGGATTAGTGCCAGGGTAAAAAAAACAACTAAAGTATTGATTTATACTAATTGTTACTGTATATTTTAGGTAATTAAAAAAGTTAAGCTGTTCCTGCTTAGTGTGCTCGCATATAATGAAGAGGAACTTATGAAAGTATGTAAAAAAGTTGTAAAACGTGCAGCTGGGATTCTATCTCTGGCAGCTGTGCTGATGATTTCGTCATGTGATCTTGCCTTCTTTGAGAATCAAGTTGAATATCAGGAAATTCCCATACCAGAAAACTCATTACGTATATCAGATTCTGATGATCGTCGGGAGCTTGATCTGTACTTGTTGGAAACAATTTTTTCAGAGGAACTTCAGGAGACTTTGGAGGAGAAACAGGCTATTGCTGAACCTGCTGAAAAGACAAGGAACCAGTACAGTTCCAGTAATTTCATAAACAGTATCGGCAGCCCGCAGGAGGCTTATGGATCTTCTGAAGATACCGTTCGTTTTCCTGAAGCAGATCCTGAAGATCCAGAAGAAGAAACTTTTCTAGATCCTGTGCTTGAGGATCCTACAAAAAAGGGGAGTTTCTTTACTATGGAACAGACAGATACAGAAGATGTCTATCGTGTTGTCTATACCGTGGTTGAGAATAATCCTTTAGGATCTCTGGAAAGAGCTGAAACAATCTACTATGTATCTGCTGACTCCTGGACGCCGTTCAAAAGCCCCGAGCTGGAAGAAGAGGGATGGGAAAGTGAGCGTACGTATTATTCAACAGGAGAGATCGGTGATAGGGAGGTTATTGCAACCGGGGAAGATGAGGCTGCTAAAGGGGCCTTTATTGCTCCCGATTATAATCCTTTCAGTGAAGAGGAGCTGGACCTTGAAGAAGGTGCCATATTCACCATCAATATCGATAAGCTGTACGGAGAAGGTACTAGTTTAGATGACTATTTTCAGGATTTTTGGGATGGAGCACCCGGAGGGGAAGCGGGTGATTATTCATCCTTTACGCGAACATATACCTATGCTGAAGGGACTGCTGAGGAAGATTTGGGGGATCCGGCTGCGGCTGCGTCGGAACAGAATGATTACTATACTGAAGTTGGGATAGATTCGTATCCGGAAGTTCTTGGAATATCAGAAGGGACTCCCGGAAGAGTGCGGGCGGGGCTCTCCTATTACTTGAGTCCTGTCAGTGAAAATTGGTCGTCGGGTGGAAATGGATCAGGAGAAGACGATAGTAAACCGCTGAAAATTGTGAATGCCAGCAGTTTTTACCGGGATCTGGCTGGTAATTTCCTGATGGAGGATGAAAAATCCTTTTCGCAGGCTCCTGAATCAACATACAAACACCGTTATCATCACAATTCGCTGTATTATAACAGAAACGATATACTGACCTACAGCGATAATCGGTATTTTTATACTGAAGCTGACAGCGTCGAGGTTCGTGAAGACGGTTTGGATAGTTTTGACAAACGGATTATGACAGAAATTTTTTTCCAGGAGGGGACTTGGGAGGGGCGTTCAGCTATCGCCTTGGATATAACTTCTTGGGAAGATCTTGCGTTCAAGGTGAAACTTCAGGGCGATTATCTGCAGTATCGTGCTTATATAAATGGTGAGCTGTTTGAGTTTATTCCGGATGGGAATGGCAATATAGAAGCGGACCTTCCTGGCGGCGGGCATTTTTCGGGATCGACCCGCAATGGCAATTTGAGTGGTTCTTATACCTCCGCAGACGGGGAGACGGTTAGCTTTTAAATACTGGCTTGAAGTTTAGTGATGGGCTGAAGGGCATAATCATTCTGATTTTGAGCAGCTTTTTGGCTGCATCCCAGGCTTTCAGGAGCCCTTGAAAAGCTGATGGAAGTGTAGGAAAATCCAGAGTTTATCGGTTTTTGGGTATCACTAAGTTTATTGCCACGATTTAAGTGGAATGCTGAAAGATGCTGCTGCAGCTTTTTGGATAGTACTGCATAGCCTGAACTGCTAGCCGATCAAGCTTCTCTTTGGCAGAAGGGTCGGCGGTGAGTAAATCGGCAGTGTTTTTCGCCGTAAGCAGGTCTGCAAGCTGAGATTTGGTTCGGGCTCCGATCAGGACGGTATCGATGCCGCGCCGCTGCAGCAGCCAGGCGAGGGCTAGGGAGGCCGGACTGACTGAAGTGCTCGTATGGTGAGGGGGCGGTGGCTCAGCTGAGGGAGGACTGGTGCGGGAGAGGCTCTTGGCGAGGCTTGAAAGCTCCTGGATCAGCGGGAACAGATGAGGCCACACATCATCACGAAAAAAGATAAGCTGCTTACGGCGGTCTCGGGGGTCGAAATCAGGGCTTGCTGGGAATTTTCCCGTAAGTGCGCCCTGGGCCAGGGGGCTGTATGCTTCGGTACGAATCTTGCGGGCACGGCAGAAGGGAAGTATCTCCGTATCAGGCTGTGTCCACAGCAGCGAATAGGCGCACTGACATACATCCAGAGTCCCCGCATCGCACAGCGAAGCCATCAGCAGAGTCGGGAAATTACTGACCCCAATTTTTCGGATAAGTCCCTCCCTGCGCAGGTTTTCGAGAACTTCCATCACCGGTCGAGGATCAGCGCCCGTTTTCGGCCAATGAATGAAAAGGGTATCGATATACGGGGTGATGAGCCTGTTGAGGCTGAGGCGGACTTTTTTTCGGATGAATCGCTCAAGTTCGGGGCGATAATCCCGGGAGAGAAGCTCCCGCGGCGGCATGAGAATCTTTGTGCTGATGCGTACGTGTTCGCGGGGAATCTCTTTGAAGCGTTTGAGCTGCTGACCGGTAATCTGCTCGGACCGTCCGCTGCCGTAGACTTGGGCGGTGTCAAAATGGGTAATACCGGAGCGCAGGGCGTGATGGATAACCTTGATGGAGTCGCGGTGATCCTGATCAATCCAATAATCGCCGCCGAATGCCCAGCATCCCAGCGCCAGCTCTCCTTTGTGATTTGATTCTTCCTGCCTTTTCGCTGTTTTCATGGTAGACAAATTCTAGACTCATTTCGCTGGATGATCAACTCATCGTAAAGCTTTGTGACAGCTTGAAGCTGTTCTCGTGTTGCTGTGAAGGAGGGAAAGGGATAGAATAATGCTAACTAAGCAGAATAATGGAACATATTTCGTGGCAAAATGCTTTGTGATGGATTGATTTGAAAGGCTCAAAGGCTTTTTACGTCCTTCAGAATCGACGTAACTGCTCTATCACAAAACTTTGTGCCAGGAAATAGGACAAAAAAGGAAGCAGTAATATGAACAGCAGAAGCAGAGGCCTCAGCAGCTCCGTAGAAACTAGAGGAAGGCCGGAAAAAAACGGAGGAGGGCAGGCAAAAACCTATCTTCCCGAAATCGCAGTGACCGTGGCCATGTTTTTTTACGGGATTTCGTTTATTGCGACAAAATCGGCGCTGAGCTCATACGGGCCTATTACCATCATAACCGTGAGAAATATTATCTCCGGAGGCCTGCTGCTGAGTATTCTGCTGTATCGGCGGGGGAGAGCAGCGCTGCCCACAAAAGAGGAACTTTTTCCGCTGTTTCTTATCGCGTTATTTCAGCCCTTTATCTATTTTATTTGTGAAACCTTCGGTATTTCACGGGTCGAAGCCTCCCTGGCATCAATCATCATTGCCACCATACCCGTATTTACTCCCGTCATAGCCGGTTTTTTTTACTCGGAACGATTGACGCTCTTCAATTATCTCGGGCTGGTATTCTCCTTTCTGGGGGTCTTTATTATCGTCATGATAAATAATATGGATCTTGGAGCTGTAGGAAAAGATATTGATCTGCTTGGAATTCTGCTTCTTTTCGGAGCGGTGTTTGCAGCGGTCTTTTATACCATTCTCGTCAAGCGGGTCTCATCCCGGCATACTCCCCTCTCCATTACAGCTCTGCAGAACTGCATCGGGGCGCTTTTGCTGATCCCGCTATTTGCCTTGACCGAGGCATCAGCTGCTTTTACTGTGCCATTTGATGCTGCAGCGGGGCTGAATATTCTTTTTCTGGCAGTATTTCCTTCCAGTATCTCTTTTCTCTTCATGAATTACGGAATTCGAACCATCGGGCCGAGCAGAACGAATGCTTTTGCGAATCTGGTTCCGCTGGTCACGGCGGTATTCTCCTTTCTGCTGCTGGGAGAGAGCTTTTCTCCGGCTAAGATCGCGGGGATGCTGATCATTCTGACGGGAGTTATTATGGCCCAGCGCGGCGGCCGGCAGCTTGCCGAGGGGGTCGAGGAGTTCGGAGGCTGATGAGTCTGATGGATAGGAAAGTAAAAAAACTAGGGAAAAAGCAAGAACAAGAGAGGGTACAGCATCGCAGCCTTAGCAAAAAGGAGCAGCAGGAGTATCTTCATATCACGGTGGAAAACTCGAAGAAAAATCTGAAACTGCTTGCCTTCGGCATCGTCATATTCGAAAGCATCCTTCTGGTGATTTTCTTTTTGCGGATGGGGCAGTATCTGCAGGAAATTCACAGCGACCCGGGGTTCTGGACCTTGGCTTTTTATCCGATCATGTATGCCGAAAATCTGCTTATCTCTCTCATTGTGCTGATCATGATCCTTCACCCCCGCATCAATCTGCCGGATATCTGCTGGCATCGGACCTTCTTCTTCTACATAGCGCTGCTCATACTCTGGGGAATTGTGCTCAGCTACGGCGATATTCTCATCTTTCATAATACCGGTTCCGGTGTCTACATTCAGGTCATTCTTTTTGCTGCCGTGTTTGCCTGTGTGGTTAAACTGAGCACTTTCATCATGCTATTTCTTTCCTCCTATGTCCTCTACTTCATCGGTCTTCTCTTTCTTGAATCTGATTTGGCTGTACTTTTCACCCATGGGGTCAATGATACCATCAGCACGGTCTTGGCTGTGTTCATTCTCTATATTCTGCATGTAAACAGATTAAGCATGTTCAAATCTCTATGGAAGCAGCACAGACTCAATGAAGAGCTTGAGGAGCAGGAAAAAATTCTGCACGATATGTCCATGCGGGATGATCTTACGGGGATTTATAATCGACGATATCTCTACGCTCATTTGAAAAGCAGTTTGGACGATTTTCTGAAAACGCGAAAGAATGCAAGCCTCTTCCTCTTTGATATCGATAATTTTAAAGCGGTGAATGATAATTACGGACACACTCTGGGAGATGATATTCTCAGAAGAGTATCGACGCTGATAACTCAGGAAGGACCGGAAGATGCGATTGCTGCACGTTTTGGAGGGGACGAGTTCTGTGTTCTCATGCCGGGTATTGATATTGGAGATGCTGAAGCGGCGGCGCGCGGCTATGCTGGGAGTATTGGACAGAGAGTCTGCTTCGGGGATAGTCCGGAGGGAGTTTCGGTGACGATTTCAGGAGGACTTGCAGATCTGAAAGGTCTCTCGGAAAAGGATCTTGGAGTTCTGGGAGGACATGGCGAATTAACGGTGGACAAGTGGTATGCACTGGTGGATACGGTTCTGTATCAGGCCAAGGCCGCCGGAAAGCATCGGATCTTCAAAAGCGGAGATGTTCCTGCGGAAAATGATCTGTAAAGAAGTCCGGGAAAGATGGGGGTTAAAATCCTGAGGCTAAGCTTTGTGCCGCTTTATGGTGAAAATGATTAGAGCTGGAGCGTGTAATTAGATGTCTGAGGTGACTAGATGTACTGCTTGATTTCCTCTTCCAGATTATCCTCTTCGGTCAGGACAGGTATTCCCAGGGCCAGCAGATATTCGGTAAAGAGCCCGTTTCCCGGAATAAGTTTTCCGGAAAAGATACCATCGTAGATTTTTCCATATCCGCATGATGGAGACCGGGTTTGCAGTATGGCGCAGGTAACTGGCTGCTCCTGCTCTATGTCCTTGATAATCTCTAATGCCCTGGAGCAGCCCAGCTCGAACTCCTGGGTAATATCTTTTCCGTCCCGCTGGTAGATATGGAGGCCGTTTCGTTCCGCCGGTGTTCTTGGTACCGGGAGTCCTCCGAGAACCTCAGGGCAGACGGGTACGGCGGCATCAGTATCTACTAGACGTTTGACGGTGGGGTGAAGGGTTGATTTTCCATCGTATCTGCAGGCAATTCCCGCAAGACAGGCGCTAACAATTATCATACTTCTATTGTATGTGTTTGAAGCTTGGTTGAAAAGGATACCGAGATAAATTTTTCTGATCTTTGTTTCCTTGCTTACAGGCAGATATTGCTTACAGGCAGATATTGCTTACAGGCTGATATAGGGGCGCGCCTTGTCTGCAAGATGCTTCTGTATACGGATGTCATCGATTGATGAGAGGGGGCTTCCCCTGCGGTGAATGAGAATGCGCTTTACCAGGGTAGGTCCCAGGCCGGGTACCCGCAGCAGCGCCTCTTTGTCAGCTTTTTTTATGGACACAGGGAAAAAATCCGGGTGCCTGTCCGCCCATGTCTGTTTCGGATCTTTATCCAGAACGAGATTCCCGCGCTCAAAGGAGAAATCTTCCAGACTGAATCCGTATTTTCTAACAAGGAAGTCCGCCTGATAGAGTCTGTGCTCCCTGGTGAAGGATGCTTCGGGAGTCAGATCTCGGCGCTGCTCTCCGGGGATGGAAGGGTCTCCCAGGCCTTGCTGATAGGATGAGAAGTAAATGCGGTTATAATCCAGACGTGTGTAGAGTCCCCAGAGGTAGGAGAGGATTTCCCGGTCGTGTTCGTCCGATGCGCCTACGATAAACTGGCTTGTCTTCTTAACCCGCTTATAGGGTGATCCCTTAGCGGTCAAGCTGCTGATGTATTTCAGCGGCTCGATGATGTCAGCCAGGTAATTTTTTCGCTGTGAGAGTTGGCTGAAATGTTTTTCTCCGGGGGTTTCAATGTTGAGGGATACTGCTGAAGAGAGCGAAACGGCCTCTTCTATTGCTGCCGCGGAAGCTCCGGGGATGATTTTTGTGTGGATGTATCCGCGGTACTGATAGCGTTTCCTAAGGATTTCAGCAGTTCTGATGAGCAGGTCCATGGTTCTATCAGGGCTGTCTATAACACCGGAGCTGAGGAATAGACCGATCAGGCCTTTTGGAACACAGGCTTTCATGAAGAATTCAGCTAGACGCTCAGGTCTGACGGCTATGCGCGGATGATTGCTTTCCGATCTGAGGGGGCAGTATTTGCAGTCATTGCTGCAGGCATTGGTGATCAGTGTTTTAAGCATGATGCCTGTTCCGCCGCCGGGGACGGTGACGGGATACAGCCAGCCGTTTTCTCCGCGTTTTCTGTGGTCTGAGTTTTTTGTGGTGCCGCAGGCGCAGGCAAGATCATACTGTGCGTCTTGGGCCAGCAAATCGAGGCTTCCCTGTATGTCCATACAAAGATATTAACACATGTTAAGCAGAAAAGCAATTCATGTGTGCTGTCACAAAACTTAGTGATGGACTTTTCGCTATTTTGATTTAGAAAAAACTATCACTTCTTCTCTAGTTCGGCGCTTATATTTATGCGTTCAAGGCTGTCACCTGCTCATTCAGTTTTAGAGATAGCTTGGAAAAAGATTGAGGCTGCAAATTTTCAGATCATCACTAAGTTTTGTGACAGCGTTTACCTGCTTTTCGTTACGCCGATACGCGGACAGTCAGTTCTCAGCGGGCATTCTGAACAGCGGGGGGACTGGGGTGTGCAGATCAGCTGACCGAATGCAACCATCAGCTCGTTTATGGGAATCCAAAATTCTCGGGGGAGTTTTTTTTCCAGGACAAGTTCGGTATCATCCGGAGTTTTTGTATATGCCCAGCCGAGCCTGTTTGAAATACGGTGTACGTGAGTATCAACACAGATGGCATCGACGCCGAAACCCAAGTT
>JAIPFQ010000103.1:0-8005 GCA_021736605.1 Spirochaetales bacterium
GATATTGTGGAATATATGAAAAACGACTATGCAGCCCATATCACCCTGTCTAAAGCCGCGCAATAACTAACAAACGCATCTCCGCCGTACAATTTCCAAGAAATTTCATGCTGATGCCTAAGCGGTCCCGTCCGCATATCAATCTGAAAAGCCGCAGCAAAGCGAAATAATCCCCAAAGAACAGACGTTATGTTAAAACCTCGGGTAATGTTAAGGTAAAAGGCCTGTACTTGTTTACACCCGATGGAATTGTAAGCTGTTTGATTTTCCCAGCAGACCACTTTTCCGGAACCTGTTTTATTTGATACATGAAATATTCCTCCATACGAGGATTTGGATAATTACGATCCAGTAGCCACTCTTTGCTCTGTATTTTCGGATGTCCTTGAATTGGAAAAAGCCCATTCTCCCAGAGAATAATCTCCCTTCCCTGAGCTACTTTCTGATAAAGTAACAAGTAATCTGCTCCAGTAAAAGCAGGCGTAACTTCTCTATCCATCCGTATATTATATAAGCCGTTTTTCTTAACCCAAGCCTTCTGTTTCTCCTGAATATACCCAACAAGTACATGAATATCCTGAGCAGGCTTACTTCTCTCTTTTTCACCAGCCTCTGAAGTGAGATATTCAGGAATATTCTCTTTTAAGCTCTCAGGTGGGGTATGTTTCATTATTGCATAGGTATAAAAAGAATGTTTCTCCCTCTGTGAAGTCCTATTTGAGAAATGATCAAGAATTTCAAAAATAAACCGACGAATACTTTCTAAGCCCTCGCCGTTATTTGATGGAGAAACTGGGAATGCGCCTAAACCTGGGATGAGTTCATGAAATCCTTTGTTTCTTACCAAGTTTGTACCGGGATATAAGACATAGGCTCCAGCTGTTCTACGTATTGCATCTTTATAAGCATGCATTTTTAACAGATCAGCCCGTTTATACGAACCGGATTTTTCCATCTCTTTTTCATCATTGAGCTGGTTAGTAATTTCCTCTTCAGATGCAGTTTTATTGTAGGACAGTAAGTAATACAGATCATGAACTTTATATTTTGCATCAAAATGTATGTGAACAATCAGCTCTTGCTTTTCTGCCTCCTCCTCCGTAAAATCCTGAGGCCAAATTGACAAGGTGTAATCTGGACGCATTTGCTGAGTCCAACTCCCACTATGGGGATAGTCAGAGTATCTAAAAGTTCTATTATAGCTGAATTTTATCCGTAGATTTCTGGTTTTATATTGATATTTCCCGTTTACAGCTAAAAATCGGCCAGATTTTAATTGAAGTCCCAAACCATCTTCAGTTTCCTGTATTAAATCTTTTGTTTCACTTTTTTCAATGTGAAAAATATCCTCAACCAAACGAAGTAACTTAAAAAACAACCAATATTCATATAAGGTTGCCACATCACGTTTACCGGCATTGTACGTATCCGTATCAAAACCATCCCATGTTAACTTAGCAGCCAGATCATACATAAGCCAGATACGAAAAATTTCTCTATATCCCTCTTTCCTTTGCAGTACCGGACTATTCAGTGGGAGCGTTTCAGGGAGGGCTATTGCCTTAAAAACACTATGGCTTAAGTATTCAGAAAGCTTTTTCTCTAAAGCTTTAGCATCATAATAGATGTGGGGAAGCTTATCTTTCTTTCGACTAAAGATAGTCTGGGAAACAAAACCGCTAAAACGTTCAAATTCCATAAGAGCGTGTTTAATAAACCTATTTTCAGGTGTATCCACGGTATCCGTTTTTACATGTGAAGAAAGACGATTGGGTATAGAATGAATGGATTTGTAAAGATCATGATGTTCTGGTAATTTCATGCGAGATGTTTTTGATGCTATCTGTTTTATATGCTTGGAAGTGATCCGTTTAACTCTTCGGCTGTCGATTTCCTCAATTTCCGATCTCCAACGAGTAATGGGCTTATTAATTACCCGCTGCACAGAATTATGAAAACTTTCCGAATTCACCATAGATTGAACAAAAGAGAAGCGCTGATAGAGAGATTCAGAGTCAGAATTATAATCAACGGTGTACCTTTGGAGCACAGGAGACGAGTGAATCATCAAAAGTTCCGTACACTCTTCTGTAATGTCTTCAAGCATTTTTCTATACTCTGTTCGATATTCCGCTTTTTCCGACCGAATTTCTACGCCAATGACAATTGTTTCGTGGACTGTTGAGATATGTAACGGTAGCCTTCCTACGTAATTTCCCGGTGTAATTCTCCCTCTATTGGGTTTTCTTTTTGAAGGTTTAATTATTCCTGATGATGGCTCCAATCGATAATGCTCATTTAGTAACTCATACTCATAAGAACAGCCTTCCTTAAGCTGTAGTCGCTCTTCTGCATTGTTTTTTGCGGTTTCCTCAGGAATTACATGAATTGGATCATCATATGGTCCGGATTCAAAGGCTATCCAAAGGTAATCTTCAATTCTGTAGCCCTCTCCTTCCTGGATTATTTCATGTTCCATTATTATTAAGCCCTTGCTTTATCAAGCTTCTGCGTAACTGGTAAATCCATCAGAAATTACCCGTTTGTGCATGCGTTGAAGCTTTTCATAGGATATGGGATAACGTATATCTTCCACAGAAGAATTAGGAAATTCCTCAGTTGCACCAGAATAAATACAGAGATTCCCTAGTTTTACGAGAATTTTTTCAATTTTATTCCTGGATCCATGTATTTTGGGTAAGAGTTTCTGCATAACTGCTGCATCAACAACCTGTTCCCTCGTCATACTACCATGGGTAATATCTATACATTTTTTTATAAACGTACGAATTTCGGATGCTGTTCGATAGCCAAATTCTGCTCCAGCTTCCTTAAGCTCACCAAAGAACGGCATGAATGCAGAAATTACATCCCCATCATCTGAGGCATACTCATTTGCTTTTTGAACAAAGGATTTTCCCATTGACGCACCCTCACCTGTAAGGAAATGCATGTTCATTTCTGAAGCTTGTCGAAAAAAAGCCTCCATTTCCTGTTCGCTTACGCGGAATTCAATAACATGAGCTCTGTCAAGAACTTTAGGACTAAACATATAGGTAGTTTCATCAATGTTCACAGTTCCAATGATAAAAAGGTTTTGAGGAAGTTTAATTTTTGCTGGTATGTCACATCTCTGCCATTCTTCAGATTCAGGATGTAGAAAAATGGAGGAGTCTTTTGCTTCCATGGCTGACAAAAAGTCTGCAAAATAGCGTTCAACATGGGAGAGATTCATTTCATCTAAAATAAGAAAATATGGATTCTCTTTGTCATTCATGGCTTTTATTATGATATCAAGAACGCCAGAATCAGGTTTCACATACTTTCCGGTTTCTAATGCATTAGGGAAGCCCAATAGGGGTTCCCTATTTGTCCAATCAGCTCCCACTGGTAAAAAGCATATTTGCTCTTCTGAGACAGTAATCCAGGAAGAAAAGGCTTCTGCAAGTTTGGTTTTACCAGACCCTGAAAGTCCAGTAAGAATAGTAAATGGTTTGCTTAATAAGCTTGCAATAAATCTGTTTACAAGTGTTTCATCTAAATAGATACCAGCTTTGTTTATATCTTTGTGAAATATGGTAAAATCCACTTCTGATCTTGTTTCTACTCTGTCTAAGTTTTTGCTGTTCTGACCAGCTGCACTAAATTCATCCCAATTTTCTGCAATCTTGGAGTAAATTTGCATTATCGAAACAAAGTCGTTTTCAAATGTTTCATTATCTGGTAAAGAATCAAAACTGTAATACTTGGATCCAATGTTTGCAGTTTCGTAGGATTTCCCCAAGCTAGAATTTGTTTGTAAATCTAATACACTGTCATCCCATTCAGTAAGGCTGGGAATTTTTGAACGCATAATTTCTGTTAGGCGGTGGGTTCTATTTTTTGCTTCCCTATTTCCAAATTCATCTCTCAATTTAGTTGTACCGTGCATGAGAGAAAGGTATACTCCTGTACTATCAGCTTTAAAGAGGTATACTGGATACACTCCTTCTTGAGCAGTTTCTGTTATTCTAGGGTCTAATATTGCAAGCCAAGGTACGTTTGCCCAATTACCCGCGCCGGGGCTCGCTGTCACTTTTCTATTCAAACCGTTTTGCAAGCCGTTCTTTGTAAGTAAATCTTCAACTATTGCTTTTAAATCCTTACGAATAAAATCTGCTAATTCATTAGCTTTAAAACCTTTTTTTGTTTCCTCAGGCCATTCGGTTAAAATTTTTTCAACTGCTTCTTTAATATCCATAAGTAGTTTTCACCTTTACTGTTCCTTTTCTACTCCAAAGAGTAACATGAGAAAACCAATTCTCCATACTTAATTCAATAAAAGGTCTTTGGTATTATCAGATTATATAAAATTTTATGATCATAGAATTAATTCTCAAGCTCATAGTTCTTATTCTGATTTCTCCTACAAGTAAAAAGAACACTCTTTTAAATATTCTAATCACTCATTGTAAACCTGGTTTTTTACTTGTGCAAGATCAATGATACCATTAAATTAGATTTGAAACTGCCTTAAATCAGAAAAGCTTAATTTCCCCTTTATAAAATCATGTAAAGTTTCAATAAATTACGTAATCTAATTTTAAATTTTGCATGCATAACTAACAGAATACATGAATACATGAATACAATTTACTACATATTTGAAAAAAGCCGATTATAATTTATTTAACTAGCTGACGATAGAACTCTATATACTGCTCCTGTCGCTACCCAAACCGCTTTTTCTTCCTTTACCTTGTTTTTAGTCGCTCTAAAGATTCTCCTAACCACCTATCATAAACCGCTTTTCAGGAACCGCCGTAGCCCCAGCCACAAGTACAGCAACCCGGGGAACATAAAAATCATGAACCACGGCCCTCTGGGGAACTCCCCCGAAAACAGATAGTTCAGCAGGTAGAACAGAATCAGCCCATCCAGACAGAACACTGCCCCCAGCAGCTCCCAGCGCCAGCCGATCAGCAGCCCTGACCACATCACAAGGAAAATGAGCATCAGCACAGCCTCTTGCATCGAAAATGCAGATAGCGCCGGCAATCCTTCATTCACCGTCTCCCCCGCCAGAATCAGCAGCATGATCCCGGATGAAATCCCTGCAGAAATTCGCGCAGCCCACCTGACCACCAGCACATAATTCATACTTTTCCCGTCACTTTTTCGGTTGCTTTTTCCGCTCATACCGCAGTATACCACGAAGTTTCTCACCCATCACCTTTTCAGCTAGAAGAAAACCTGCTTTCCCCAAACACCTCAAATCGTATTGTATGCTGATGCCTCCGCCCTCGATGCTTTGGATTTTTTCTCCGAGACCAAATCCACATGCTTTGAATTTGGTCTCGGAGACAGAAAGCAACTTTTAGTGATTTTTTAGTGTGGAGCGAGAGAACCTGAACGAAATTTTCGGTGGGCAGAACACAGACGTCAGGCATCAGCATGAACAGATATAAAACAGAAGAATAAAAACCCAATTATTGATTTAGACAAAATAAAAAAGGCCAAACTATAGTTAACCGCTTTGGTGTTTAAAATCAATATATGCCATTTCATTAATGAGTTTTATAGCATCAAGGATGACAGCTTCAAAACTTATGCCTTGAACATAGTTGTTCTTCTTTGCATAAGCTTTCCAACGCTTCAGAAAAGAATCGTCCCGCTTTAATCTTTCGAGCAACTCCTTCATTTTCACTACATCGAATTCTGTTTTACGATAATGAAATGTCCGCTCACAAGCTCTTGCCAATGTAGGCATATCGATAGCCTTGCTCCTTATCTTGTACAAGCTTCTTCAATATGTTTTCAAGAAAATAATAGAGCATAACTGAGTTGAAGGTTAATCCAGTTTCCTTGCTGATTTTATGGCAAAGTGCTGTTAATCTGGCTTTATTCATAGACCACTTCCATAAGTGCCTTCACCTCTTTATCAATCCCCATTCTTGTTGCTATTTCATAGAGAGCATGAACATCTCTTCTAGCATATTTTGAGTAGGAACGGATGAGCTTGACATACACCTCTCTATCCATTTTATCTTTGTGGGCGATGAAATCGCAAAGTGTCCGTTCATAGGAATAAACCCTAACAGGATTGTTGAACATGGTTCTGGCTTCCACCACCCCCAGTCCATGAATCTCCTTATTCACATAATGGATGTTCACTCCGAAAGGAGCTTCATTGAACTTATAGCTATAGTAGACCGTAACATCCATGTCTTGAGGAATTTTGTCCGTTGCACCAAGCAGATACAGAGCTGTTTCATGGGAGAACACAGCTTTTTTAAATCGATATTGAAAATAATAATAGTCGTCATACATACCTTCTTCCGAAATATAAAGGCCCTCTGCCGCTCTCTGTAGAGTTCCTTCTTGAACGAGTCTGCTAAGATATACAGTTGGGATCTTTTTGCTCCGGCAGTATGATGCCGTGATTATTCCACCTGATTTCTCAAGATACCGTTCTATTTGTTTCTTATAATCCATAGTTTCCTCTGTGTGTTTGTTTGTGTGTTGCATTCACACGAATATAATATCATTTATTACGTGTGAGTGCAACATGCAGGAAGCATCGCACTTTTCGACATTTCTAGCATTTCAATTTCCAGGTTGTGATCAGCAGATGCCAGTCACCGCACCCGCATAACCCTCGCAACTCCAGAAATGATGTTTTTAATTAATTTCATTGTAGATACTTATAAGTTTTTCAGCTTATATGTTTTGTTGATGTGAACCCATAATACGGTCCATTAAATAATCTAAATAACCTCAGTCATGGTACAGTAGTATGAGGAGGATACTATGTATACAAAGAAGAAAAATGAGAGAGTAATTCATGACTGGATGGACGGGAAATTCAAGAATATCAATCGCTTAGCTCAGCATCATGAACCACGGCCCTCTGGGGAACTCCCCCGAAAACAGATAGTTCAGCAGGTAGAACAGAATCAGCCCATCCAGACAGAACACTGCCCCCAGCAGCTCCCAGCGCCAGCCGATCAGCAGTCCTGACCACATCACAAGGAACAGGACCATCAGCACAGCCTCTTGCATCGAAAATGCGGATAGCGCCGGCAATCCTTCATTCACCGTCTCCCCCGCCAGAATCAGCAGAATGATCCCGGCTGAAATCCCTGCAGAAATTCGCGCGGCCCACCTGACCACCTGCACATAATTCAAGCTTTTCCCGTCACTTTTTCGGTTGCTTTTTCCGCTCATACCGCAGTATATCACGAAGCTTCTCATCCATCACCTTTTCAACTGCAGGAAAAACTGCTTTCCCCAAACACCTCAAATCGTATTGTATGCTGATGCCTCCGCTCTCGAGAAACGCCATCTGCTCTAATTTTATATTCCATCTTGCATATTTAATTTTTTTTTATATTCGCTTTAACTTTTTTATATACAAAACTGCATATATCTTATACTATTAAAGAACATCGGGATTTTGAAGCTGCGTATCAGCAGAATTCATTTTCAATTGTTTCGGTACTGAGGAGACTGAACCGTAAGCTCAGGTTTCCCTGTACACTATTCACTCATAAGGGGGCATACCATGAAAACCGTAAAGGATATTTTAGAGCAGAAAGGCAGCGAAGTCGTAAGCGTCTGTGCAGAGGATACCCTTGCCCAGGCAGTTCTCAAACTCACCCAGCATAAAATCGGGGCAGTCCTAGTACTGAATGAGGAGCAGGCTATTCAAGGAATACTCTCTGAACGCGATATCATCAGGCACCTGGCAGGCCGAGTCAAAATCGACACCACCATTCCGGTTTCTGAAGTGATGACCAGGGAAGTCACCTATGTGAAACCCCGGCAGAAACTCGATGCATGCCTCCAGCTCATGACATCCGGCCGATTCCGCCATCTTCCGGTGGTTGATAACGATGTCACCGTCGGCATCATATCCATCGGAGATGTCGTCAAAGACCTGCTGACCGAAAAATCATTGAAAATCGGCGAGTTGGAATACTTTATCTCAAACGCCTACTGATCCGATCAATTCAATCAGCAAGTC
>JAIPFQ010000104.1:0-7937 GCA_021736605.1 Spirochaetales bacterium
CGCTTCTCTCGGTTAGTGGACTGAATCTGCTGCAGGTAATCTATAAAAAGGATTTCTATACCGTACAAACGCTTCATTTCCCGAGCTTTCATCACAAGGGTATCGATGTGCACATTGGGCTCATCATAAATAAACATTTTCTGCTTCTTCAGCTCTTCAGCGATATCCGTGATTTGGTTGTATTCATCTGATTTTAAAAATCCGCTGTTAAGACGCATGCTGCTGATTCTGCCTTTCAGTGAGAACAGCCGTTTCCCAAGTTCAATCTGGGAAGATTCAGCGCTGATAACTCCTGCAGGGACTCCAGCGGATGCAAGAAAATTTATCATCAGTGCAGTTTTTCCCTGACTCGGCCGTGCACCGAATACATACATCCTGCGTTTCTGAGACCCGAGGGTAATATAATTCAAGTCTTCAAGGCCGGTTGGTATACCCACTAGGTCACCTTGTCTCTGATATGCCTGCTGAATACTCTCCATTGCAGCAGGTATGAATTCTTCAGAAGAGGCAATGGTAAAATCTCCGAAGTGCTCTTGAGTATCAAGGGTATTCATCAGCAGAGAAGAAGCAGCTGCTGAATCCATGAGTTTATCTTTCTGGATGGTCTCACACGCTTTTCTGATGTTTCGCATACGATATGCTTCAATGATTTGTTTTTCATAGTGCTGCCAGTTTGAAGGGAGTACTTCAGTTGTCAGTACAGCAACTTCTGACGGCTTGAACCTCGTATCATAAAACGGGAGGGTCGTAATATCTGCTGTAGTATTATCTGCTAGCATCTTCTGTACAGTCTTAAATGCGTCCCTGCAGAATGCAGAGGTAAAATACCACGGCTTTACTGAGGTCTGCATGATGATGCTGTTATCCAGAAGAATCTGACCGATAAAATACTGCTCAACATTCATGCTTCGTTCCTCCAGTCGACCACAGCATGATAAATGGGTTCAGTGCTGCTTTCTACTTGGTGATTCCGGTAGTTCTCTAGCGGATGCATCGCATCAATAAACTTACTCAAACCCCGCTTGATGAAGTCCCAGAGTGTCCATTTGTGAGTAAAGTAGTGGTCAGGTGAAGCTAGGACGGCATTGTAGTTTTCAATGGCTTTTAGAACAGTATCGATGCCGTAAGCATCAGCTTCTTCCCTGTGTGATTTACCGAAATGTTTCCCGAATATTTTTTCAGTATGAGAGGGGAGAGCAGGCATTGCATTCCAATGATCCAAAATGCGTATATATACTTCTTTT
This sequence comes from Spirochaetales bacterium, assembly GCA_021736605.1. Classification (GTDB taxonomy): domain Bacteria; phylum Spirochaetota; class Spirochaetia; order PWKH01; family PWKH01; genus JAIPFS01. The sequence goes on from JAIPFQ010000104.1 coordinate 1,245, forward strand.
GTTTCTTTAGTCTTTTGTAATATATCAGTAATTAGTAGTTGCTGATTTGCCGAATGCGGGGATTCCCGACTGTCGGAAAAATCGATTTCGGGAATTCCCTCATCTTTATCTGATTTGCCATTGTTTTGTTGAATAGATTCAAAGACCGTGTAATGCCAACCATTGAAATGGTTACGATCATTGCGAACTTGCTTTTTTAAAATGTAGCCAAGGCCTTCAAGCTCTCTAAAAGCTGCATTCATTGAATACTTTCCATCTGTGAAATGAGTGTAGACCTCACCCTTAGAAATCTCCCAATCATCTGGTAAGGACATGAGGTAGCAGTAAAGACCTTTTGCTCGTGCAGAAACATCACTTCTCTTAAGAAGTTCATTCGAAAGAATAGTGAAATTATTTGATTTATTTTTTACCCTAATGATTGAATTTCTCAAACCAATCCTCCTCTACTGATGAGGTTGGACTCAGCAAGAAAAAAATCGATGACATTACCTTTCCATCTATTTGGTAAAACTAAATTTATCCAAACAATCATAATGCCCTCCGATAGTGCTGCTTGACCCATTCGTGAAGTTCGTTTTCGTTAAATAGAGTCCTGCCTCCCAGTGAATAAGAAGGAATTTTCCTTTCACAAATCCACTTGTATAGAGTTTGCTTTTTAACACGTAAAAGTTTACTCGCATCATCAACGGTTAAGTAGTTTTCAGTCATAAAAAACCTCCATGCTTATACATGAAGGTTAATCAAGTTTAAAGAGTTAGAGGTCGGTTTTGATGTCGGGAATTAAGTAAAAATGTCGGGAATCTAGTAAAAATTGCAGTACTATTATTTTCTAGGTATTTTCAGATATGTCCCCATATCCAAAAACACGCCATCTCTTTCCAGATGCAATCTTTCAATTTTTCGTGGTGTTGTGTTTTTATTATTAAATCGAAAATGATCTGCAATGAATTTATTTTTGTACTTTATTTCAATGTATCCATTATCTTTAAGAAATTTAATTAACGTACTGCAATCAGTTATTGAGCCTATCCAATTTATTTTCATAGAATCCAAAATATTATCAACATATATTTCTGCAAGATTTTTCAAATTTACGGTATTGTTATCAAGTAATTCTATAAAACTCTTATATTCTGGTATCCGTTTTTTTAGATTTGATAAATATAAGACTGTATCTTCATGCTCTTCTGCAATTTTTGTATTATTCATCAGTCCCCTAATGGTTTCATATAAATGATAACGATCATTGTCATCATTTTCCTTTGTGATATCATTAACCATAGAATCAATTGAATGATTAATATTTAAAAAGAATTGGTCCATCTTTGGGAATTGCTTAGAGAGATTTTTAAGATGACTCTTAAAGAATTCAATCTCATCCGTTATATTGAAATCTATAAAAAGCGTATTTCCTATTAATTCGTTATATTTCTTACGTACGTCATCCCACTTATGGTAATCTTCTGGAGTTGGACGGCAATTTTTATTTCTAAGACTATTAACTCTTTGCTGTAAAGGGTAAAGCGGGTGGTCCTTTGGAATAAATATGTTTTCACTTGGGTTTGGAAAAAATTCCCTGATTACAGTATTCAAAATATCCTTAATCATATACCCTGCGTAGGACTGTTTCGATTGCTGTAATATAATTTCTTTATACGATTCAAAGTCAATTTCACACATTTCAACAAGTTCTTTAAGGGTTTTGTAGAATTCACTAATCGATGTGGAGATTTCTGAATTAACTTTTTCTTTTAGCCGTTCGACCAAAATATATCGTGTTTCAAAGGTATCCTGTAACTCCTTTATATAATGTAGATGCTCAGTAACAGTTAACCCGTAAAATTTTGGTTTACTCATACAATCCTCCCAGTTATATCAAGAACATCTTGATATTCGTTAGTATGAAAATACTGTTCCGTCATCCTATTTGTGGAGTGCCCTGTTAGGGTTTGCACTTTAATAATGGGAATGCGGGAATTTATTAACATGCTATTAAAGAAGTGTCGCCATGAATGGAAACAGATTCTCCTTTCTTTTCTGATTTCATCTGTAATACCAATATTTTTAAGAGCTGCGTGAAAGCTTCTTTCTATTGCTCGATGATCTAACGGAGCAGCTCTTTTACGACCAAAAAACACTAAGTCATCAGGTTCTCTGTATGGGCTTAATGCCATGACTTCTTGTATTGCTGAATACGTTTTTTCCGGTATAGGAACATTTCTGCTTCTACCTGTTTTAGTACCTTTGAGGCCGTAGCCTTTCTCCCAGGACACAGAAATTTCGAGATAGTCATTATGCACAACCTTTCGTTTTAAAGCACGGATTTCTCCCATCCGCATACCTGTAGTAGCAGCAATAAGATTAATTGCATAATATCTTGGATCATTCCATTCCTGAGAGAAAAAAGATTTTACTTCTTCAATTGTCAGTATTCCGCGATCTTTTTGTTTGTTTGGCAGCATATCGATAAGAGGAACTTGCTGAATATATTTCTTTTTTTGGGCGTACTGAAGTATTGTTCGTAAAGCTAGGAGTATTTTATTTATTGTGCTTGATGATTTTCCTAATGCTGACAGCCCTTGAGCAAATTCTTCTATGTGGTCACTATGAATTCTTGTAAGTTTCAAATCACCAAATTCGTCAATGAGATAGTTATTAATTATTGCATTCTGATTTTCTGCATGACGTCGTCCAAAAGATCTTCCACGAAAAAGTTGAGACTGAACATATGTTCCATCATAATCAAAGAAACCCTGAGCAAATTCTTTAAATGTAATGTTTTCTTTTAAGACAACCTGACCTGAAGCTAGATATTTTATTGCCCAAGCTTCTGCTGAAGTTTTAGTACTTTGCCCTGTGCTTTTTGCTGTGCTCCAGGAACCATTATCAAGACGAAATCTTGCGTAATAAACAGTTCGACCAGAATCCAGACGTCGCTTATAAAGAGAGTAGGGCTTTTTATCCATAAAAGTAACCTCCTGATAGTAATCTCAGGAAATTAAAAAATGCTACAGATTTTGCTACAGGCTTTGATTTTTGAAGATTAGCAAAAAACGAAAAATAGTTAAATCATTGAACTGAAACAAATTAAGTTATCTCGGGCTGGGCGGATTTGAACCGCCGACCCCGTGTCCCCCAGACACGTACGCTAAACCCCTGCGCTACAGCCCGATACTGCTTATTGAGCAGCAAGAAAAAAATATCACAGCGGCAGAATAATGTCAACGTATCCTAGGAAAACAAAATTTCTTACTCTCATCCGGGAGCAAAATTGTGACAGGATCCCGGGAAAACAAAATTTCTTAGAGGAACGCAGCATCGAACAGCCCCTATCTCAAAGCTTTATGTCGTCCGTTGTGTTTGATTGCACTGAACCCCAAAACAGTCAGTGAATTTTACACATAGCCTTGATCGAGCATTGCATTGGCAACCTTGATGAAGGAAGCAATATTAGCGCCGTCAACGTAGTTGTCTTTTTCACTGTATTTATCAGCATAGGTAACACACATGGAGTGAATTCTGCTCATAATCGTATGCAGTTCCTTATCCACCCGTTCCTTCGGCCATTGGACGCGGGAGCCGTTCTGCGCCATCTCCAAACCGGAAACAGCTACGCCGCCGGCGTTTGCAGCCTTGGCAGGACCGAAAAGTACACCCTTATCGTGAAAAAGATTGACGCCTTCCTCACAAGTGGGCATATTAGCGCCTTCCGCCACCAGCTTAACCCCGTTATTCACAAGATTTTGTGCATCCTTTGCATTGATCTCATTCTGAGTGGCGCAGGGGAAGGCACAATCCGCCTCATAGTTCCAAACAGGGTTGTGATCCTCAATATTCTGAGCATGATGATACTCAGCATGTGGATATTTCTCCTTGTATTCACCGATTCGGCCGCGATTTACATTCTTGAGCATCTTAATGAATTCCAGCTTATCGCGATCTATACCGTCACCATCAAAAATGCATCCGGAAGAATCGGACATGGTAACGACTTTTGCTCCCAGATCCAGCAGTTTCTCTGCAGTGAACTGAGCTACATTACCGGAACCGGAAACAAGACAGGTTTTCCCCTCGAAGGTTTCATCACGAGTCTCCAGCATGTTTGCTGAAAAATAGACAAGACCGTATCCTGTGGCTTCAGGCCGTAGATATGAGCCGCCCCAGGCAGCGCCTTTGCCTGTGAGAACGCCGGAAAACTGATTTTTTAAGCGTTTATACTGACCGAACATAAAACCGATCTCTCGACCGCCGACGCCGATATCACCTGCAGGAACATCAGTATTTTCTCCAATATGACGATAGAGTTCCGACATGAAGCTCTGGGTAAAACGCATTACTTCAAGGTCGCTTTTCCCTTTAGGGTCAAAATCAGAACCGCCTTTTCCTCCGCCCAGACTGAGGCTAGTAAGACAGTTTTTGTATACCTGTTCAAATGCCAGAAATTTCATAATACTTAAGTTAACAGAAGGATGAAACCGCAGACCGCCTTTGTACGGTCCAAGGGTGCTGTTCATTTCCACTCGGAAACCGCGATTAATCTGCAATTCTTCATTGTCGTTAACCCAGGGAACCCGAAACATGATGATTCGCTCAGGTTCAACCATGCGTTCTACAACTCTGTGATACTGAAAATTTGGAAATGAATCTAAAACTTTTTCAATGGAGAGGAAAAATTCATGAACTGCCTGGTGGAATTCCGGCTGATTCGGATTTTTCTCCTTCACTTGCTGCATGAGTGCATCAATAGTACTGTACATAAACCCTCCCAGGATTATAAATCATCTTGATTTTGAATAATAATACGAAATTAATACAATAATTGCAACAAGTATGCATAAATATGCACAGGTCTTAGGAAAATTCGTCGATATGGTCACTATTTTGCACAGATATTAAAGTTCTGCGTAAATTTTTTAAAAATGTTGCGTATAATATAAACCGGCAAACTCTTTTGAAAGCGTATTTCCGTAAAAAATCAGGTCACATACTGAAACTGATGGCTGTGAAACGAAAGCTGAGTGAGAAAAAACGACCGCGGAGGTATCAGTATGAAAAAGGAGCTGGACCCTATCAGGTGACAGGAAAAATTCTATAAACTGAATATTTGATGCTGGAGTAATTGATAAATTCCCGCTGATGGCCTACAATTAAATGTTTCTCATTACTGTATAAAAAATTACAAGGCTGCTGCATGCTGAAAAGACAGAAAAATATTTTATTCATCATATTGATAGTGACCCTCACGGCTCTGCTTGCAGGCGTCTTTTACCTTATGGAATACAATTTCGAAGTCGACCGGAAAAACTATCAAAGCCGGCAGATCGATGATTTTTCGCATAAGACAGAGGCTATTATCCAAGGCTTCAGAGATTTAAGCCGTGCCTATGGTGAACAGATACTTACCCATGAAAATGCAGAATTGTTGAATAAGGGAGTTCGTGCTGATGAAGAAGCGGTTCGGAGTGATTATCGGGAAGCGCTGTATAAACAACTGCTTCCTCTGTATGCCGAACTGGAGAGTCTCGGTTTTCGCCAGATGCATTTTCATAGTCCGGATAACCGCAGTTTTCTTCGTATGCATCGGCCTGAGAAGTTTGGCGATGATCTTAGTGGGATTCGAAGCAGTGTTGAACTGGTAAATGAAGCACACACGGCGGTATCAGGCTTTGAAGAGGGCAGGATTTTCAACGGCTATCGCTTTGTGTATCCCGTTGAATATGAGGGCGAACATATTGGATCTTTCGAACTGAGCATCTCCTTTAAGGCTGTAATTGATAGAATTGAATTCTTATTTCCCAATGATTATATGGATTACCTGGTAGTGTTTCCCCGAGAAATCGTGGAAAAGAAGGTGTTTGAAGAAGAATTGGCAAATTACATTACCTGGTGTATCTCATCTGATTTTTTTCTGGATAAGGGTATAAGTTCTGAATGTATATTATCCGAAATTCTCAGTGAGGGGCAGATTGAAACGCTTATCAGTTCTTTTCAAACTGAAAAAGCGGGTAACGACGCTTTTGCTGAAATTTTTCCTAAACGTGGAGAACAACCTCTGCTGCTGATGAGTCTGCCTGTAAAAAACTTTGAAGATGAAACAGCTGCTTATTTTATTTCTATGATGCCGTCTGAAAATTTACACTATCTTCAGAAGTTGTATCGGCTCATGTACCTGGTTTTCGGCGGGATCACCATTGCCCTTTTTTGCATTCTTCTGCTGTTATGGCGGAGTAATAAGCGCATATTCAAAATAGCTACTTTTGATACAGCAACGGGATTATATAATCGGGCAATTACTGATGAATTTCTGCTGAAAGCTCTTAATAGGAAAAAGCGGTATGGTACTGATGTTTCGGTTATTCTACTGGATATTGATGATTTCAAACGTGTTAACGATATTTACGGCCATAATGTCGGTGATCTAGTTCTTAAGGAAGTTTCAAATGCAATAATAGGATCGATCAGGCAGAGTGATATTACCGGCAGGTGGGGCGGGGACGAGGTTATCATAATTCTTCCCCAGACCGCCCGTGAGCACGCTTTGCTTCTGGCTGAGAGAATCAGGGATCTTATTTCTAATCTTCAGCTGCCGGAATTGCGGGGAACTAAGATAAATGCTAGTGTTTAATTGCATAAATTCGCGATAGTATTATGGATCTGGCTTCCTTTCACTTCTCGCTTCCTCCAAATAAACGG